>NZ_QTQM01000003.1:0-343620 GCF_003854225.1 Burkholderia sp. Bp8986
CTCAGCCCTGCACCCCCTGACCGCTGCCCTCGGCCCGCGGCCCTCGGCCCGCCCCCCACCGCCCCCCGCACCCCGCACCCCGCACCCCGCACCCCGCACCCCGCACCCTGCGGCCGACGCGGCAATCCGCATCCGCGCATCACCGGCTCATGCGCGTGCCGACACCCGGCGAAATGCATCTCCACTCACTGTAGACGCAACCCCACCTTGATTCCGGATCGTATGAATTAAGATGCAGCCGGCACTTCGGGGTGTCCGGCGTTGGGCGACAGAGGCAGTACGCAAGCCGTCGTCCGTACCGGAAGCAAAGGCCGTCCGCGCGATCGAATCGGGCGAGGCTCGACGAAAGCGCGGCATTCCATATCCATTGAATGGCACTGCTTATCAATATGCACGGCAGGTTCGACCTGCTGCGCGGGCAAGCACATGCCGTCAATCCAGAACAAGAGGATTGTGATGAAACCCGTTACCTGGACGGCCATGGCCGTCGTTCTCGCGTTGACCGCATGCGGCGGCGACGACGTCTCGACCAAGAGCGGTGCGTCGCAGTCGACACCGACCTCCCCCGGATCACCTTCCGGCACGACATCGCCCGGCGGCGGCTCGAACGGCGGCTCGAATGGCGGGCCGACCGGCGGCGGAACCACGCAGCCGCAGGCCGGCTGGTCGACGGCCGTCGCGGTGGACGGCAAGGGGCCGGAAGGCGACCCGAGCGTGACGATCGACGCGAGCGGCAATGCACTCGCCACCTGGATGACCGTCGACCCGGCCAGTCCGTACGGCAACGAAATGTGGGGCACGCGCTATGTCCCCGGTTCGGGCTGGCAAAGCGCGACGCGGCTCGACACGAGCGACGGTACGCATTCGATGAACGGGTTGACCGGCGTTCCGCCGCAGCTGGTCGGCAATGCGAGCGGCCAGGCGGTCGCGTTCTGGACCGAATGGATGCCGGGCCCCAACACGTACGCATTGTGGGCGCGCCCGTACAGCCCGGGCGCCGGCTGGGGCACGGCGTCCGAACTGGCAGCGGACATGAGCGGTTCGTCCTATACGGCCGGGATCGACAGCCAGGGCAATGCGCTCGTCGCCTGGACGCAGTCGATCAGCCTGCTCGATACGCGCATCGCCTGGACGCGTTATACGCAGGCGGGACAGTGGTCGCCCACGGCGCTGATCCAGATGCCGGTGCAGACCGGGCCGGGTGCGGTGACCGGCGATACGGACAACGTGAGGCCGATGATGTCGGTCCTGTCGTCCGGCCGCGCAGTGCTCGCGTGGCGGCAGACCAACCATACGCATTCGGCGCTGTGGACGGCCACGTACGACCCGACCAACGGCTGGACCGACGTCAACCAGGCCGTGTCGAACACGAGCCTGTTTACGACGATCATCTCGCCGGCGGCCGGCATGGACGCGAAGGGCAACATCACGCTGGTGTGGGGGCAGCTCGACGTGACCGGCGGGCATCTCGAGACGACCACGATGGCGCAACGCTTCGTCGCCGGCACCGGGTGGCAGCCGGCCGCGCCGGTGGCGCCGGCGATCACGGAGCCGACCGGCTTCATCGCGACGCCGATGCTGACCGTCAACGACAACGGCATCGCGGCCGTGATGTGGGCGGAGGGCGGCGCGGTGCTGCAGGCGAGCGTGTCCGATGCCAGCGGAAACTGGGGGCCGCTGCAGCGGCTGACGGAACACCTGAACGGGGCGGCCGCCCAGTACCCGCCGCTGGTGATCGACGCGGCGGGCCACGTGACGGTCGCATGGCAGGACACGGGCTTGCCGGGCGCGTCGGCCGTCATCGCGGCCCGCTACCGGGACGGGGCGTGGAGCGCGTCGACGGTGGCGCCACAGAGCGCATCGTGGCCGGCGCTGGCCGTCAACGCGACGGGGGCGATGGCACTCCTCTGGCAATCGTACGTCGCGAGTATCGGCAGCCAGCTGCAGTCCAGTTTCTATACCCCGGGCTCGTGATCGCGTTGCGCGGGAAACCGAAGGAGAAGCCATGAAGAAGACCTTGCTTTGCACCGTACGGACCGCGCTGGGCGCCGCGGCCGCCGGCCTCGCGCTGGCCGGTTGCGGCACGACGCAGATGAACATGACCGACGTGCAGACATCGACCGCGAAGACGATCGGCCTTGCGTCGTCGGACGAAATCACGATCGCCAACGTGC
This sequence comes from Burkholderia sp. Bp8986, assembly GCF_003854225.1. Taxonomy (NCBI): domain Bacteria; kingdom Pseudomonadati; phylum Pseudomonadota; class Betaproteobacteria; order Burkholderiales; family Burkholderiaceae; genus Burkholderia; species Burkholderia sp. Bp8986. The sequence continues at coordinate 2,175 of NZ_QTQM01000003.1, forward strand.
AGTACGGGAAGAAGAACGGGCTCGGCGGCCAGCAGGTGAGTTACGACGCGACCACCGGCAAGGGACGGCGCTTCACCTGCACCGTGTTCATGATTCCCGGTCTCACGCCGATCGACCGGCCGACGTACAACGACTGGGAATGCCACCCGCGTCGCTGACGCCCGCGCTGCCCGCCGCGCGCATGTCGATCGACGGCGCGGCGGGCACTGCGACGAACCCGCTGTCCACTGCCGTATTTTGGTCCGATAATCGACGAACCGATCCCTTCCTTTCCTGTCGGCTCGAATGAAAACTGCCATGGATCAAGCGGATGCCATCCCCGTCTTCAAGTTTCGTACCACCGACTATCCCGTTCGGGACCGATTCCACGTGTGGGTCAAGGACATGCTCTGCGACTACCGGCTGGACGACGTCGGCGGCTATGGCGCGTTCAACGCGGAAGCGACCGGCGCGGCGCTCGGCCCGCTGATCTTCTCGAGCCGGCGCTGGCGGTCGCGCGCGCCGACCTACTCGGTGCACCGAACGACGCGGCGGATCCGGCTCGACGGCCAGGATTCGATCCGCTTCACGCTGCTGCTGGGCGGGCATCTCACGTGCCGCACCGGCGGGCCGGAGCTGGTCAAGCGCGCGGGCGACCTGTTCGTCTATGACGTCGCGCAGGTCAACGATTGCCGGGTCGAGGCCGGCGACGTGATCAGCCTCGTGGTGCCGCGCTATCTGCTGCCGGCCCATGCGGCGAACGCGCACGGGCAGACGCTGGCGAGCGGTGTCGGGCGGCTGCTCGGCGACCAGATGCTGTCGCTGCACCGCAACCTGCCGAACCTGCGCACGCACGAATTGCCGAGCGTCGTGCAATCGTTGCTGCTGCTCATGAGCGCGGCCGTCGCCCCGAGCGCACAGGCGTTCGACGAGGCGCGCGGCCCGATCGACACCGCGCTGATCGAGCGCGTGCGGCGCTATATCGACGCGCACCTGCTGGAGCCCGACCTCGCACCCGAGCGGATCTGCCGGGACATCGGCGTGTCGCGGGCGCGGCTTTATCAGCTGTTCAAGGAAGAGGGCGGCGTGATGCGGCAGCTCACGCGCAGGCGGCTGCGTCACGCGTACCACGTGCTCGGCGATCCGCAGCGCCGGCACCAGCGTATCGCGGAGATTGCATGGGCGCACGGCTTTCCGGACGAGAAGTACTTCCATCGGCTGTTCAAGGCCGAGTTCGGCCATACGCCGAAGGAAACGCCGGCATGCGCGGCGGCGCCGGTTCTGCTGCCGTTCGGCGCGGACGATGAAAGCCGCTGGGGAGACGGCGGGCGACTGAAGGGGTGGACGCTACCGTTCGGGGTACTCAACAACTGAGCGGATGTCGCGTGACGATTCAACGCGGAAGTCCCGCCATTCGTTCCATTCGCGCTCGCACGTCACGCCTCGTTCGCAGCGCTGTCGCCCAGGTCGCCTTCGATCGCGGCCATCAGATCGTCGACGCTCACCATCAGCGCCCGAACCTGCCGCAGCGATTCGTACTGATGCAGCACCGTGCGCCATGACGGCAGTTCCAGCAGCGCTTGCCAGACGGCGCCGAGGCCGTGCGGATCGGCATCCGTGCATTGCGCGAGCGCGCTCGCGTATTCGAGGCTCGCCGGCGCCGACAGCAACTGCATCCGACTTGCTGCGCCCAGCAGGCGCGGCGCCGGGTCTGCCGACGCATCGCAGCAGTACAGCACTTCGCGCTGCAAGGCCGCGTCGTCGATCGTCAGCGCGCGCAGCGACGCGCCGTGCAGGCGTACCGTGCCTTCGCGCGTGTCGAACGCATAGACGGTGTCCGGATCGGCTTGCGCGAGCAGGCTCAGGCCGCGCAGCAGGCGCGGCAGATCGGTCGTCGCCGCATCCGCGGACGCTTTCGCTTCGACGAGAAACACGACGTGCCACGCGGCCGACGGATCGTCGCCGCGCGCGCGCCCGAGCAGCACCGCATCCCACTCGGTCTTCGCGCGGTCGTGCTTGGCCGGTATCGAGGCCGGCACGCGCATCGACGTGACCACGCGATACGTGCGCTGCGCATCGCTCGCGTCGAGCTGCGCGGCCAGGGCCTCGAGCGCCTGCGCGGCCAGCGCCTCGACGGCCGCGCCCCGCTGTTGCGACGTGACACCTTGCGCGACGGCGAGCGCGCTGCCTTCGAGCGGACCCTGGCGGCTCCACAGCGTGCGGTACTGCCGGACGTCCGGATCCGGCGCCAGCGCATCGAGACGCCGCAGCCGGGCGAGCGCGGCGCTGTCCTTCAGTCTGGCGACGTCCTGTTCGAACGCGGTGTCGGTCGCCATCTCCGGTCGCGCGAGCAGCTGCCGCAGCGCGGCGTCGAGATCGTCCCACGACGCGCCGGCCGCGGCCGCATGCAGCCGCGCGAGCGGCTCGCGTTGCCATGCCTGCGCATGCCGTTCGAGCCGGGCCGGATGCGCGATCGTGTTGACGGCCGAGCGCAGCGCGCGCCGGTCCTGCTCGGCATGCGCGGCGAGCGATGCGTATTCGCGCACGGCCGCCGCGCGATGCCGAAGCACCGCGGCCTGGAAGGCGGGGTCGCCGGATTGCGGGTCCATCGCGTCGCCGATCATCCGCGCGAGCGCATCGATGAAGCGGCGTTGCAATGCGGGGTCGGGCGTGCGGCCGTCGGCCTGCATCCGGCGCGCTTCCTCGATCGCGACGGCGATGACGACGGCCGGGTTCGCGGCGTCGGCCAGCGACGGCGCGTGCACGAGCGGCGGCAACCGGTAGCGGCGATCGACGGTGCGCAGGACTTCGTCCAGCAGGGCGGGCAACGGTGTCGGCGGCATGGCGAATGACGGAAAGGCACGCGGTTCAAGCGTGACGGGCGTTGTGCAACGGTATCACGCAGCGTCGGCAGGCGGGGCGGGCGCCGCGTTCGTCGCGAGCCGCCCCCGCCGCTGAACGTCAGGCCGTCAGCCCATCAAGCCGTCAGCGTCACCGACAGGCTGCCGAGTTCACCGAAGCGCACCATCAGCGCATCGCCGAGCGGCACGTCGATCGCACCCGCATACGAACCGGTCGTCACGATCTGGCCGGCCCGCGCGCCGTCGCCGCGCGATGCGAGGAAATTGACCAGCCATACCAGCGGCTTGAGCGGATCGCCGTCCGGATGGCGGCCGTCGATCGTGCGATTCAGCGCACCCTCGAACGACAGCGCGAGCGTCTCGAGCGGCACGTTCAATCCGTCCGGCACGACGGGACCCACGCACAATCCCTGGTTGAACTGCCCGTCGGCGAGCAGTTCGAACTTCGATGCGCGTGCGGGCTCCGCATAGCGGCAACCCAGCACCTCGAGCACGATGCGCACTTCGCGGATCGCGCCGCGCACGTCGTGCTCGTCGTACGGCTGCGCGCGGGCGGGCAGGTCGCGATCGAGCACGAACGCGATTTCCGGCTCGATCCGCACGATCGGGCCGCCGACGACGCGGTACGGCGCATCGGCCGCGCGGATCGTCGACGCGAAGATCGGCGCGACGATCACGCGGTCGGGCGGCGGCAGCGCGCATTTCCATCCGCCGATGGATTCGCCGAGCAGGTCGGCGACGCGATGCTGGATCGCGAGTGCGGTATCGACGTTCTCGGGGCGCAAGGCGTCGGGCAGCAGCGGGCCGGGCACGCCGGCATGGCGGGCGGCGACGAGATGCTGGGCGGCGCCGTCCACGCGTTCGGTAGTCGTTGTCATGTCGGTTGAGCGAGTTGAAAGTGAGCCGGCAAAAAAGGGCCGGACGAAGGTCGTAATGTCGATGATAGCGCCTTCGGCGGCATGGCCGCTCGGCAGCACGGTTCGGCCACCGGGACGGCGCCCCGGCTGCTCCGCGTGGCGCTTTGCCGCACGACCCGCTGTCGGGGAATCTTGATCGCCGTCAACCTTCGAACCGGCCGTCCGCCGATGATGGGCACATGGCCGCGCGCGACCGCGCCCGGCAACTCACCCCAGCGAGGTTCGCATGTACAAGAAGATCATGGTGGCCGTCGACGGCAGCGCTTCGTCGAAACAGGCGCTTGCCGAGGCAGTGAAGGTGGCACTGGCGGGCGACACGCACGTCAGCGCCGTCTATGTGGTCGACAAGTCGGTGCTGTTCACGTACGCGGGCCGTTTCGACCCGCACGCGCTCATCGAGGAAATCCGCGACGACGGGCGCAAGGTGCTGCGTGAAGCCGAACAGATCATCGCGCTGGCCGGCGCGAAGGGCGAAGGCGAGCTCGTCGAAACCGAGAGCATCGGCGAGGACGTCGCGGAACGCCTGCAGCGTTACGTGACGGAGCGTGGGATCGATCTCGCGGTGGTCGGCACGCACGGGCGGCGCGGCATCCGGCGCGTGCTGCTCGGGAGCGTCGCCGAGCGCTTCGTGCGCGGCGCGAAGTGCCCGGTGCTGCTGATTCGCGGCGACGATGCCGGCGAGCCGGCGTCCGCCGCGGCAGCCTGACGCGAGCGCGCGATGATACGTCGCCAGTACCGGATCGTCGTCGCGGCGATCGCCGTGTTCGTGTCGCTTGCGGGGATGATGGCCGTCGTGACCGGGCTGCTGTTCGACACGACGATCGCGCTGCGCGGCGGTGCGATCGCGTTGATCGTCGGCGTGGCCTGCTTTGTCGTGATGCTCAACCCGGGGCCGAAGGGCGAGGGGTGACGCGCGGCCGGCGTCGGTTGTGCCCATGCGGCGCATGCCTGTGACAGGCTGACCGTTCCCGCGCGAAGCCGTAAACCCCGGCATCGCGCGCGTGTCTCGCAGCGCTCGAGGCGTTTTCGAGCGTCGGCAGTTCTGTCAAACTGGCGCCCATGACACCGCGCCTCGCCTCACCGCCTTCCTCCGATTCCGCGCCTGCGCCCGCAGGCTTTCCCGATGCCGACGAACTGGCCGCGCTGCGAGCGTGGTATGCGGGCATGACCGTGCGCCAGGCCGTCGAGCGCTACCTACCCGATCGTCTTGGCGACGGGCGGTCGGCGCGCGGCGTGATCGGCGGGATTCGTCGCGGCCTCGTGCGCGTCGCGCGGCAGGCCGGGCGACCCGACCTCGCGGAGCAGCTCGGTCATGCCGACAGTGCGCGCATCCAGATGGCGAAGGCCGCGACCGATGCGATCGGCGTGCTGCGCCATGCGCGCGCGCCGGTGCCGCAGATCAGCGACGACGTCGGCTTGTGGCTGCCGGCGCGCGCCGTCGTCGCGCTGCGTGCGCATGGGATCGCGACGCTGGCCGACCTGACCGTGCGGATTCCGCGGCGGCGTCAGTGGTGGCGCGCGATCGCGGGGCTCGGCATGGCGAGCGCACGGCATATCGAGGCGTTCTTTTCCGCGCATCCCGACCTGACCGAGCGGGCGCGCGCGCTGATCGCGGCCACGCCGCGCAGCGGCATCGTGCCGTGGGAGCAGCTGAAGCTGCCGCACGAAGTCGACGGATCGAACGGCACGTTCCGCGCGCCGCGCGCAACCAGCACGCTCGACGCGGACAACGATTACGCGGCCGTGCACGCGTGGCTGTCGCTGCACGAATCGGCCGCGACGCGCCGCGCGTACCGGAAGGAAGCCGAGCGGCTGATCCTGTGGGCGATCGTCGAGCGCGGGCGCGCGCTGTCGTCGCTGACCACCGAGGATGCGGTCGCGTATCGCGCGTTCCTGCGCAACCCGGCGCCGCACGAGCGCTGGGTCGGGCCGGTGCGGCCGCGCGGCGCGCCGGACTGGCGGCCGTTTTCGGGCGGGCTGTCCGCGCGCTCGGCCGCGTACACGCTGTCGGTGCTCGGCGCGCTGTTCCGCTGGCTGATCGAGCAGCGCCACCTGCTCGCGAATCCGTTCGCCGGCGTCAAGGTGCGCGACACGCGCGGCGCGAATGCGCTCGACACGTCGCATGCGTTCACCGAAGGCGAGTGGCTGCTCGTGCGCACGATCGCGGACGGGCTCGAGTTCCGCAAGGACAAACCCTCCGGCGCGCCGCGGTCCGGCTGGACGGCGGCCGCCGCGCAACGGCTGCGCTTCATCCTCGATTTCGGCTATGCGACCGGGCTGCGTGCGAGCGAGCTGGTCGGCGCGACGCTCGGCGACATCGAAACGGACGCGCACGGCGATGCATGGCTGAAGGTGATCGGCAAAGGCAGCAAGGCCGCGCGTGTCGCGCTGCCGCCGCTCGCGCGCACGGCGCTCGACCGGCATCTGGTCGCGCGGCGGCTGCCGGTGACGCCGGCGCGCTGGCGGCCGGATACGCCGCTGATTCCGAGCCTCGCGGAAGACGGCGCGGCCGGCATCACGAGCGTGCGGCTGTGGAAGGTGATGCAGCGGTTCTTCGCGCAGACGGCCGCGCTCGTCGATGACGACAATCCTGCGCTCGCGCAGAAGCTGCGGCAGGCCAGCCCGCACTGGATGCGCCATACGCACGCGACGCATGCGCTCGCGCGCGGCGCGGAGCTGACGACGGTGCGCGACAACCTGCGGCATGCGTCGATCTCGACGACGTCGATCTATCTGCATGGGGACGACGTGAAGCGGGCGCGGCAGATGTCGAGTGCGTTTTCGGCTGACAATTGAGCTGGGGAGCAGGGGGGAGCAGGGGGGAGCACGGTGCACGAGCGATTGCGCGACGATTGAACGGAACGACACCGCATCGGTGACGGTCAGAACGGTTATTCGATCACGGAGCGCATGAATGGCATCGAGTCAGGGAACCGTCGATTTCATCGTCGAGCAGATGGCTGCGGCGGGCGCCGTGTCGGCCCGCAAGATGTTCGGCGAATACGGCATCTACTGCGACGGCAAGATGGTCGCGCTGGTGTGCGACGACCGGTTGTTCGTCAAGCCGACGCCCGACGGGCGTGCGTTTCTCGGTGCGTGCGAGGAAGGTCCGCCCTATCCGTCGGCGAAGCCGCATCTCGTCATCGGAGGAGAGCGCTGGGACGACCGCGAATGGCTGTCGACGCTGATCCGGATCACGGCCGCGCAACTGCCGGTGCCGGTGAAGCGGAGCCGATAGCGGTCGGCGTATTCTGTGAACCATGCGCGCTTCCCCCGCGCCCCCGCTGGAGCACAAGAATGGAGACATCCACCTCCCCGCAAGCCCCGCGCTACGCCCGCCGCGCCTGGCACGCGCTCGTCGCGGCGCTATGCGTCGGCTGGAGCGCGCTGTCGTTCGGCGCGGACGGCGCCGAAGGCGCGGCGGCCCTGCTCGACCGTTACCACAGCCTCGGCGAGCAACTGAAGAACAACCCGTTCCACCGCCCGCTGTACCTCGAATCGTCCGAGGCATCTTCATCGCTGAAGGGCGATATCTACGCGGTCGTCGACTATCCGTTCGCCGTCGTGAACGGCAAGCTGAACGATCCCGCGCAGGGCCCCGCGAACTGGTGCGCGGTGCTGATCCTGCACCTGAACACGAAGTACTGTCACGCGTCGACCGGCGGCAACGGCCCGGTGCTCGACGTGAACCTCGGCCGCAAGATCGAGCAGAAGCTGTCGGACACCTACCGCGTGCAGTTCCGCTACCGCGTGGCCGCCGCGACGCCCGACTACTTCCAGGTCGACCTGACCGCCGACAGCGGCCCGATGGGCACGAAGGATTACCGGATTGCGCTGGAGGCCGTGCCGGTCGGCGCGTCGCGCACGTTCCTGCACCTCACGTATTCGTACGGCTTCGGCACGGTCGGCCGCATGGCGATGAAGACCTACCTCGCGACGGTCGGCAGCGACAAGGTCGGGTTCACGGCCGCGAGCGGCGCGTCGGCTGCGCAGCCGCAATACATCGGCGGCGTGCGCGGCTTGCTGGAGCGCAACACGATGCGCTACTACCTCGCGATCGACACCTATCTCGCGACGCTCGACAAGCCGCTCGACCAGCGCCTCGCGCGCTGGTTCGACGCGACCGAGCAGTATCCGCAGCAACTGCACGAAGTCGAGCGCGGCGCGTATCTGCAGATGAAGGCGCAGGAGGTGCAGCGGCAGCAGACGGCGCGATGACGCCGCCTGCCGCGCGCTGCCCGGCGTCGATCAGTTCGACGCGCCGCCGACCGTGCGAATGCTGTGCCACTGCCCCTGTTCGACGCGGAACAGCGTGTAGGGCGGCTTGATCAGGTCGCCGCGCTCGTCGAACGAAATCTTCCCGGTCACGCCCGTGACCGACACGCCCGGCAGGCTCGCGACGATCTTGCTGCGGTCGAGCGAATCGGCCTTGCGGATCGCCCCGATCATCGCGAGCGCCGCGTCGTACGCAAACGGCGCATACAGCTCGACGTCCTGGTTGAAGCGCGCCTTGTAGCGCTGCGCGAACGCGATCGCCGACGGCAGCTTGTCGAGCGCCGGCCCCGGCTCGAGATCCTGCGTGCCTTCGCCCGCATTGCCGGCGATCTTCAGGAACGCATTGCTTTTCAGCGCGCCGGCGCCGAACAGCTGCGCGCGGATGCCGAGCGAGCGCATCTGCTTGACGAGCATCGCGCCCTGTTCGTCGAGGCCGCCGAAGAACAGCAGGTCGATGTTGTTGCTCTTCATCGTGGTCAGGATGCCGCGGAAATCGACCGCCTTGTCGTTCGTGTATTCGCGGCCGACGATGGTGCCGTGCGCGTCCTTCACGCCTTTCTCGAATGCGTCCGCGAGCCCCTGGCCGAATGCGGTGCGGTCGTCGATGATGCCGATCCGCTTGGCCTTCAGCTGCTCGACCGCGAAGCGTCCGGCGACCACGCCGCCGACGCCGTCGTGCCCCATCGTGCGGAACACGTTCTTGAAGCCCTGCATCGTCAGTTGCGGATTGGTCGAGCCGGGCGTGATCATCGCGACGTTCGCCTGCCTGTAGACGGCCGACGCGGGGATGCTGCAGCCCGAGTTGTAGTGGCCGACCACGCCGACCACGCCGTCGTCGACGAGCTTCTGCCCGACCTGGATCGCGATGCGCGGATCGGCCTGGTCGTCCTGCACGTCGAGCACGAAGCGCACGGGCTTGCCGCCGATGGTCGGGTGTTTCGCGTTCTCCTCGTCGAGCGCGAGCTGCGCGCCGTATTGCAGGTCCTTGCCGACGCGCGCGACCGGGCCCGTCAGCGGGCCGGCGAAGCCGATCTTGACGGTTTCCGGGTCCGCGGCCTGCGCGGACGCGGTGACCGTGCCGATCGAGCAGACGGCCAGCCATGCCAGCCAGTTACGACGATTCATGATGCCTCCTTGCAGTGGTGGAAGTGGTGGCGCGCGTCAGAATCGCGCGGCCCGGTAGGGGGTGAGATCCAGCGGCGGCGCGCGTTGCGCGACGAGATCGGCGACGATCCGCCCGGTGATGCCGGCGAGCGTGACGCCGAGATGCTGGTGGCCGAACGCGTGGATCACGCGCTCGCTGCGCCGCGCGCGGCCGATCACGGGCACGCCGTCCGGCAGCGTGGGCCGAAAGCCGAGCCAACTGCGCGTCGGCGCGCCGAGCGATGGCAGTGCCTCGCGCGCGGAGCGGGTGAGCAGCGCGACCAGCGAGCGGTTCATGCCGGCGTCGAAGCCGCCGAGTTCGACGGTGCCGGCCGCGCGCAATCCTTCGTCGAGCGGCGTCATGTAGAACCCGCGCTCGGCCCAGCCGACCGGCCGCGTGACGATCTGCTCGTGCGCGGCGAACTGCACGTGGTAGCCACGCTCGGTGTCGAGCGGCACGGTGTCGCCGCACGCGGCGGCGAATGCGCGCGAGCGGGCGCCGGCGGCAATCACCACATGATCGAAGCGGCGCACGGCGCCGCCCGCATGCAGGCTCACGCCGTCGCCGACGGGCTCGATCCGTTCGACCCGCGCGCGTTCGAGCGTCGCGCCGCCGGTTGCCAGGTGCGCGAACAGTTCGCCGAGGAACCCACAGGGATCGGAGAAATGCCAGCTCCCGTGGAACAGCACGCCGCGCGTGAAGATCGGCGCGAGCGCGGGCTCGAGCCGGCGGATCGCGTCCGCGTCGAGCGTGTCGAACGGTACGCCGAGCCGGCGCCGCAGCGCGAGCGACGGCTGCGCGGCGTCGAACGACGCCTGCCGTGCGTACAGATACAGGCATTCGCGCGGCCGCACGAATGCCGCGAGCCGCGACGGCGCGAGCAACGGCGCATAGCCGTCGGCGGCGCGCGTCAGCAGCGCGGCCAGCGCGCTCGCGCTGCGCGCGTGATGCGCGGGCGTCGACGCGACCAGGAACCGTGCGAGCCACGGCGCGCCGCGCAGCAGGTAAGGCCAGCGGATGCGCAGCGGGCTGTCGGCGCCGAACAGGAAGTGCGGCATGTCGCGGAACACGGACGGGCCGTTGACGGGCACGCAGCCATACGGCGCGAACGTCGCGGCGTTGCCGAACGACGCGCCATGGCCGACGCCGGCCGGATCGAACAGCGTGACGCGGTGCCCGTCGCGCTGCAGCCAGGCCGCCGCGCCGAGTCCGATGAAACCTGCACCCACGATGGCGATGTTCGCCATGTCGCCTCTCCTCCGGCACGCGTGATTCACACAAAGATGGGATAAAGAATCACACAGTAATTTTTTGTGTGCAATCAAAAAGCGATTGTATGGCGCTAGCGTTTACCCGATTTCAAGTCACTGTTTTGACTGACCTTTCGGCTGACGTTTGACCGGAAGGGGATGTCATATACAATCGCTGGGCAGGCTTGAACGGCAGACAAACGCTTTTTGTGTGGATACAGGCGACGAATGGCAGCAGACAAATTTTCCGGTGAGCGCGACGGCGACGCGCCGGCGCAGGCGAAGCGGCCGACCTATGTCGAGGTATCGAGCTCGATCGAGGCGGAAATCCGCAACGGCATGTACCCGCCGGGTAGCCGCCTGCCGCCGCAGCGCCAGCTCGCGACGGAGCTCGGCATCAACGTGTCGACCGTGTCGCGCGCGTACAAGGAGCTGCAGCTGCGCGGCCTCGTGATCGGCAGCAAGCGGCGCGGGTCGCTCGTCACCGGCGGCGCGATGCCGAGCATCGAGCCGGCCCGCGCGTCGCTCGTGGCGGGCAACGGGGTGATCGACCTGACGGTGAACCGGCCGGCGACCGGCGAGTTTCTGGCGTGCCTCGCGCAGACGTTCGGCACGCTGCCGGCCGATCCGCGGTTCGCCTCGCTGCAGGAATACCAGCCGCCGCAGGGCCCCGACTGGGCGCGCGCCACGGGCGCGCAGTGGCTGGCCGCGCCGGGCTTCATGCCGTCGCGCGACCAGGTGGTCGTCACGAGCGGCGCGCAGCACGGGCTTTATGCGGTGCTGAACAGCCTGATCGGCACCGACGGCGTGATCGTCGCCGACCGGCTCACGTATTACGGCCTGAAGGCGCTCGCGCCGGTGTTCCAGTTCGAGATCGTCAGCGCGCCGGCCGACGACGACGGCTTGCTGCCCGACGAGATCGAGCGGATCTGCCAGCGCATGCCCGTCAAGGCGATCTTTGTCGTGCCGAACCTGCAGAACCCGACCGTGACGACGATGAGCCTCGCGCGCCGCATGGCGCTCGTCGACGTCGCGCGCCGCCATCACGTGACGATCATCGAGGACGACGTGTACGGGCCGCTCGTGCGCGACCGGCTGCCGGCGATCGCGGGCTTGTGTCCCGAGCTCACGTTCCATATCGGCGCGACGTCGAAGATCCTCGCGCCCGGGCTGCGCCTCGGCTACCTGAGCTGCCCGCGCGACAGCGTCGCGCTGTGCGCGGAAGCGGTGCGCACCACCGCGTGGATGCCCGCGCCGACGTCGATGCTGATCGCTACGGTGTGGATCGAGAACGGCACTGCCGAGCGGATCATGAGCGCGCAGCTGGCGGAGATCCGTGCGCGCGTCGATCTGGCGCGGGAACTGCTGCCGGCCGGTCACCTGAAGTCGGATCCCGCATGCATGTTCGTGTGGCTGAGGCTGCCGCCGCCGTGGCGGGCCGACGACTTCGCCGCGAACGCGAAGGCGCGCGGCGTGATCGTGATGCCGTCGTCGACGTTCGCGGTCGATCGCGCGGAAATCGAGCACGGCGTGCGCATCAATCTCGCGTGTCCGGCGACCCGCGACGAGCTCGTGAACGGGCTGCGGATTCTGGCCGGCACGCTGAAGGACCGGCCGCGCGCGCTGTTCGGGTCGATCTGACGCGCGCCGTTCGCGCCGAGCCAACCCGCAACGACTTCGACGATCCGCCGCGGCAGCGGCGCTGTGCCGTCACGCAGGCGCGACATCGCGTGCGGCGGTGGCGGCTGGCGTCTGGCGGTTCGCTTCCTGTATCGGGCCGGCCGATGGTGATCCTCAGCCCAGGCGTTGGCGAACGGCCCGCCTGCCTTGTCCTCACCGGAGCGCGGCCGCATCTCGTCCGGGCCCGATTCCCCGACCATCGAGACACGCGCTGACGCGCGTGCCAATCGCCGCGGCGTTCTGGCGTGATTTTTCACGGCGGGACGATCGCGGGTCGGCGCAACCCATCCCTGCCGGGCCTGTACTGCATTGCCGGATGCCGCGGACGCAACCGCGAACTGCGCGGTCACCCGTACCCCCTCGAATCGCGGCCGCCGCATCAATTTTCCAGCCTCTACGCCAATTGATAAGACGTACAGTTCGCCCGAAATCGCCAATTCGCGCCGAACTGTACTCTTGTGTGCGTATCCGATGTGTGTACTCCGCGCCAACTGTTCTGCTTTTAAGATGCGTACATCAAGTGCACAGTGCCGCAAGCCCAGACGTCACGGGCCGCCCGGCGCATCTTCAAAAGCGAGCCACGGCGATGGAAAAGGCAAAACCGGAGGGAGCAATCAGGCGTCACGACAGCCCGGTCGGCGGGCAGAACACGCGCGCTTCGGACGCGCACGGAGCAGCGGCGCGCATACGCAGGCCGGCTGGGAGCATGCGATGAAGCTCTACGAAAAACTCGCGGACGACATCGAACGCCTGATCCGCCAGGGCGTGTACCGGCACGGCGACCGGATTCCGTCGGTGCGGCAGGCGAGCCAGCAGCACCGGATCAGCATCACGACCGTGCTGCACGCGTACCTGCTGCTCGAAAGCCGCGGGCTGCTGGAGAGCCGCCCGCAGTCGGGCTACTTCGTGAACCTGCGGCGCGACGACAACCATGCGCCGGTGCGCGAACTGCGCCCGTCGAAGCCGATCGCGATCTCGTCGTCGGTGGACATGAGCCGGCTCGTGCTGTCGACGCTGCGCTCGATCGGCACCGACGACGCGGTGCCGCTCGGCTCGCCGTATCCCGACCCGAGCCTGTTTCCGTTCGAGAAGCTGAACCGCTATGCGTATGCGGCCGGTCGCGACAAGTCGCTGTGGGGCGTGACCGACGGGCTGCCGCCCGGCCATCCGCGCCTGATCCGGCAGATCGCACGGCGCTACCTGGAAAACGGGATGTCGGTCGACCCGAACGAGATCATCGTGACGGTCGGCGCGACGGAGGCGATCAACCTGTGTCTGCAGGCAGTCGCGAAACCGGGCGACACGATCGCGGTGGAGTCGCCGACGTTCTACGCGATGCTGCACGCGATCGAGCGGATGGGGATGAAGGCGATCGAGGTGGCGACGCATCCGGAATACGGAATCGACATCGCGGCGCTGGCGGCGATCGCGAAGTCTCAGCCGATCGCCGCGTGCATGGTGATGCCGAACTTCCAGAATCCGCTCGGTTTCCAGATGCCCGACGAGCGCAAGCGCGAACTGGTTGAGTTCGCAACTAAAATCGACATGCCGATCATCGAGAACGGTGTGTATAACGAACTGTATTTCGGCGAGTCGCATCCGAGCACGCTGAAGTCCTACGACCGCAGCGGGATCGTGCTGCACTGCGCGTCGTTCTCGAAGAGCCTGACGGCCGCCTACCGGATCGGCTGGGCGTTGCCGGGCCGCTATCGCGATCAGGTCGAGAAGCTGAAGTTCCTGAACACGCTGGCGACGCCGTCGCTGCCGCAGCTGGCGATCGCCGAGTTTCTCGAACGCGACGGTTACGAGCATCACCTGCGGCGCTTGCGCAAGGCGTATGCGCAGCAGGCGAACCTGATGCGCGCGATGGTGTCGCGGTTCTTCCCGGAAGGCACGCGCATCTCGAGCCCGGCGGGCGGCTACGTGCTGTGGGTCGAGTTGCCGGCGCAGGTCGATGCGATGCGGCTATACCAGCTCGCGCTGGAGCAGGGGATCACGATCGGTCCGGGTTACATGTTCTCGATCACCGACAACTACCGCAATTTCATCCGGCTGAACTACAGCAGCCCGTGGTCGCCGGAGATCGAGCAGGCGGTGATCGCGGTCGGCAAGCTCGCGGCGTCGTGCATGCGGTGAGGGGACGGCCGGTGCGCGTCGCGTGCGCCGGCCTGCTCGATGGCGATATGCGGGTTGAACTGCGCGCCCGGGTGTCGGCGTGCGGCGATCAGCGGCTGCCGCGCGCAATGGCCAACATCACGCCGAAGCCGACGAGCAACACGCCAAACGTGCGATCGATCCAGTGACGCAGGGACAGCAAGCGATCGCGGACGGCGTCGGCGGAGAAACAGAGCGCCACGAGACTGAACCAGCCCGCGTGCGCCAGCGCGATGAACAGGCCGTAGCCGATCTGCACCGGTAATGGCGTGTCGGGGCGGACCGCCTGCATGAACAGGCTGACGATGAACACGGTGGTTTTCGGATTCAGCGCGTTCGTCAGAAAGCCGGTGCGCAGCGCCGCCAGATCCGACAGGGGCGCGGCCTGCGTCGCGGGGCGGCCGTCCACGGGTTTGGCCGCAAGCATCTTCGTGCCGAGGTAGATCAGGTAGAGCGCGCCGACGAGCTTCACGGCATTGAAGAGCCACAGCGACTGGCGGATCAGGAGGCCGACGCCGAGCAGCGTGTAGCTCACGTGAACCGTCACACCCAGCCCGATTCCCCACGCGGTGAGCAGGCCCGAGCGGCGCGACAGCAGCAGGCTGTTGCGCGTGACCATCGCGAAATCCGGCCCCGGGCTGATGACGGCCAGCAGCGTGATGGTGACTACGACTATCCATTCCGTCATTGCATCGTCCTTTTGAAATTCATCGTGATGAGCGAATATTAGGGATCACGATTCGTGAGGAAAAGCGATGTTTTCTGACCAGGATGGTGAGCCTGACTCACATGAGGTTCGAGCCAATCTGCCGTCGTTGATGGCCCTGCGCTGCTTCGAGGCGGCGGCGCGCCATGAGCATTTCAGCCGTGCCGCCGATGAACTGCATCTGACGCACGGCGCCGTCAGTCGCGCGGTGCGTCTGCTCGAAGACGATCTCGGTGTGGCGTTGTTCGAGCGGCGCAGTCGTCGGGTCTTCCTGACCGACGCGGGCCGCAAGCTGGCGCAGGCCGTTCATGACGGCCTGCATCTGATGAAACAGGCCGCGCACGAATTGCGGACCGAGGCGGCCCGCGCGCAGCGTTGGGTGCTGTCGTGCGAACCGACGCTGCTGATGCGCTGGCTGATTCCGCGCTGGCCGGATTTCCAGGCGGCTTACGCGGGCGTCGATATCCATCTCGCCGCGGCGGGCGGCGCGTTCTCGTTCGACAACGGCATCGACATGGCGATCCGCCGCAATGACTTTGCGTGGCCCGCCGGCTATCACGCGGAGCGACTGTTCGCGGAGAAGGTCGGTCCCGTGTGCCGGCCCGACAAGGTCGATGCGTGGTTTTCAGGCAGTCGGCATGACCGCGCGTTGAAGCGGGGCGCGCCGCGACTGCATACCCGGACGCGGCCGGACGCATGGAAGGAATGGGCGGCGGCCGCGCATCAGCCGGCGGGAAGCGGACGCGGGCAGGCGTTCGACCATTTCTATTTCAGCCTTCAGGCGGCCGTCGCGGGGTTGGGTGTCGCGATCGGGCCGTGGCATCTCGTTCGCGACGACCTCGAAAGCGGCGTGCTGGTCGCGCCGATGGGTTTCGTCGAGGACGGCTCGCACTATTGCCTGCTGACGCCGGAGCCCGTGAAGGACGGAAGCGCGCAGTCGGATCTGCTCGGCTGGCTGAAGGGGATGGCCTGACGTGTGAGCCGGACCGTTTTATAGCGCCGGCGACATCCAAAAATCCAAAAAAAATGGCGCCGCGGCCATTCAGCCCGCGGCGCCATTGCGTGTCGCCACGACGGGCATCACCCGCCGCAGCGCGACAGCATGCTTAGATCTGCACGGTGTCGGCGACTTCCTTGAAGTCTTCGATCTGGTCGAAGTTCATGTACTGGTAGATCTTGTCGCCGTTTGCCGTGAGCACGCCCATGTCGGCCATGTACTCTTCCTTGGTCGGGATCTTGCCCAGGCGCGAGCAGATCGCCGCCAGCTCCGCCGAGCCGAGGTACACGTTCGTGTTCTTGCCCAGGCGGTTCGGGAAGTTGCGGGTCGACGTCGACATCACCGTCGCGCCTTCGCGCACCTGTGCCTGGTTACCCATGCACAGCGAGCAGCCCGGCATTTCGGTGCGTGCGCCGGCCGTGCCGAACACGCCGTAGTGACCTTCTTCCGTCAGTTGCTTCTGGTCCATCTTGGTCGGAGGCGCGACCCACAGCTTGACCGGAATGTCGCGCTTGCCTTCCAGCAGCTTCGACGCGGCACGGAAGTGACCGATGTTGGTCATGCACGAGCCGATGAACACTTCGTCGATCTTGGCGCCAGCCACGTCGGACAGCGTCTTCACGTCGTCCGGGTCGTTCGGGCAGGCGACGATCGGCTCGTGGATGTCGGCGAGGTCGATCTCGATGACGGCCGCGTATTCGGCGTCGGCATCCGGAGCGAGCAGTTGCGGGTCGGCCAGCCATTGCTCCATCGCCGCGATACGGCGCTGCAGGCTGCGCGGATCCTGGTAGCCCTGCGCAATCATCCACTTGAGCAGCGTGATGTTGCTGTTCAGGTATTCGATGATCGGTTCCTTGTTCAGGCGCACCGTGCAACCGGCGGCCGAACGCTCTGCCGACGCATCCGACAGTTCGAACGCCTGCTCGACCTTCAGGTCGGGGAGGCCTTCGATTTCGAGGATGCGGCCCGAGAAGATGTTCTTCTTGCCTTGCTTGGCGACCGTCAGCATGCCCTGCTTGATCGCGTACAGCGGAATCGCGTTGACGAGGTCACGCAGCGTGACGCCCGGCTGCATCTTGCCCTTGAAGCGGACCAGCACCGATTCCGGCATGTCGAGCGGCATCGTGCCGGTGGCGGCCGCGAACGCGACCAGGCCCGAGCCTGCCGGGAAGCTGATGCCGATCGGGAAGCGCGTGTGCGAGTCGCCGCCGGTGCCGACGGTGTCGGGCAGCAGCATGCGGTTCAGCCACGAGTGGATCACGCCGTCGCCCGGACGCAGTGCGATGCCGCCACGCGTGCTGATGAAGTTCGGCAGCGTCTGGTGCGTCTTCACGTCGACCGGCTTCGGATAAGCGGCGGTGTGGCAGAACGACTGCATCACGAGGTCGGCCGAGAAGCCGAGGCACGCCAGATCCTTCAGTTCGTCGCGGGTCATCGGGCCCGTGGTGTCCTGCGAGCCGACCGAGGTCATCTTCGGTTCGCAGTACGTGCCCGGGCGCACACCCTGGCCTTCCGGCAAACCGCATGCACGGCCGACCATCTTCTGCGCGAGCGAGAAGCCCTTGCCGCTGTCGGCCGGCTGGTGCGGCAGGCGGAACAGCGTCGACGGTGCGAGGCCGAGCGCTTCACGCGCCTTCGCGGTCAGGCCGCGGCCGATGATCAGCGGAATGCGGCCGCCGGCGCGCACTTCGTCGAACAGCACGTCGGACTTGACCTGGAATTCGGCGATCACGTTGCCGTCCTTCAGCGCCTTGCCTTCGTACGGACGCAGTTCGACCACGTCGCCCATGTTCATCTGCGACACGTCGAGTTCGATCGGCAGCGCGCCGGCGTCTTCCATCGTGTTGTAGAAGATCGGGGCGATCTTGCCGCCGAGGCACACGCCGCCGAAGCGCTTGTTCGGGACGAACGGGATGTCTTCGCCGGTGAACCACAGCACCGAGTTGGTGGCCGACTTGCGCGAGGAGCCGGTGCCGACCACGTCGCCGACGTAGGCGACCAGGTGACCCTTTTCCTTCAGCGATTCGATGAACTTGACCGGGCCGCGCTTGCCGTCTTCTTCCGGCGTGATGCCGGGGCGCGCGTTCTTCAACATCGCCAGCGCGTGCATCGGGATGTCCGGGCGGGTGGTGGCGTCCGGGGCCGGCGACAGGTCGTCGGTGTTGGTTTCGCCCGTGACCTTGAACACGGTGATGGTCAGGCTTTCCGGCACTTCCGGACGGCTCGTGAACCATTCGGCGTCGGCCCAGCTCTGCAGCACGGCCTTCGCGTGTGCGTTGCCCTGGTCGGCGAGTTCCTTCACGTCATGGAACTGGTCGAACATCAGCAGGGTTTTCTTCAGCGCGTCGGCAGCGACGGCCGCGACCGCTTCGTCGGACAGCAGCTCGATCAGCGGCTGGATGTTGTAGCCGCCGAGCATCGTGCCGAGCAGCTCGGTCGCGCGCTCGCGCGAGATCAGCGGGCAGGCCGTCTCGCCCTTCGCGACGGCGGCCAGGAAGCCGGCCTTCACGCGCGCGGCTTCGTCGACGCCGGCGGGCACGCGGTGGGTGATCAGGTCGAGCAACGTCTGCTCTTCGCCTGCGGGCGGGTGCGCCAGCAGTTCCACCAGTTCGGCGGTTTGCTGAGCCGTCAGCGGCAGGGGGGGAATACCGAGCGCGGCGCGGGCGGCCACGTGAGCACGAAAGTTTTCAAGCATGGGGGGACCTGCTGAGATTGCGTTTCAGGGGAAGGGCTTTCCAGGCACGCCGAGGCTGCTGTTCCGGACACTGCTTCACTGCTTGGACGGGATTCTAGTCGCAATATGGTCAGGCGTCAAATGTCTTATGTCTTATATAAGAGTTGCGGCGGATGGCGGGTGAGCCGTCGTGCCGGGTATCCGGCGGAGCGCATCGAAGCCTGGATGCGAAGGGGGCGGAACATTGCGACCTGCGTGGGCCGGAGCGGGACGGTTCGACGCAGGGGCGTGATCGTGAATTTGGGCCGTCGCTATGATGCCCTGACGGCGGGACGGCATTTCGCTTGCCCTTGGTGCGACGCTTGCCGTGGCAGCTTCCAGCTCCTATATCATTCGGGTCTGTCCGTGCGGGGGAGCTGTACTTGCAGGCCGAAGGGCGGATTTCTCATGCCCGCATGCCGTCGAAGGCATCGATAGATTTTGGATATGCACCAGGAGTCGCTACGTGGAAAAGTCAGAGTTGCGGAATGATCTAGTGGAGTTGCGCGAACTCGTCCGCCAGTTTGTCGACGAGCGCGACTGGGACAAATTCCACACGCCGAAGAACCTGGCGACAGCGCTCAGCATCGAAGCGAGTGAATTGCTGGAGCCGTTTCAATGGCTCGTTTCGGGCGACAAGAGCGAACTTGGCGAAGCCAACCTGACGGCCGTTCGTCACGAGATGGCCGACGTATTGGTGTATCTGGTTCGCCTCGCGGACAAGATGGATGTCGATCTTTTTCAGGCGGTGCTTGAGAAGATGGAGCTCAACCGGGCAAAGTATCCGGCTGACAGAGTGAGGGGCGACTCGCGAAAATACTCTGAATATAAAAATCAGGAGAAATGAGGCTGGATGCAGGTCACGGCAAGTCGCGTGGCTTGATGATCCATTTGCCTGTTTCGTGGGCGGGGTTCATGACAACTTCGTTGCGACCGGAGATGTAGTCGACCCCAATTTGGGGGCTGGATGCAGCCTTTTCGTACGCGCACATCGCGTTCGACATGACGCAGTTGTTCGGCGCGCGCAAGGGCGCGCCGACGACGGCCGAAACACCGAACCGGCTCGCCTGGCGCGAACGGATGCCCGCGCGTCCGGCCGTGCGGAAAGTGGCCGGCGCGCCGGCCGGCTACCCGACGTCGATCGACCACCCGTCCCGGATTTTCTTCGCGAGTTCGTCTAGCCGCCAGTCAGGCATCGGGCAGCCTAAGCCCGCCGGTCGCCGCCCGATGCGAACGGATCACCCGCCCGTCACCGGCGGGAAAAATGCCACCTCGCTATCCTCCCGCACGACGAATCCCCCGGTCACCATCTCGAGATTCACGGCCGCCCGCACGGGCCGGTCCATCCGCAACGCTTCGCCGCTGCGCGCGTCGCGTGCGGCGAGCGTGCCGCGCAGCGCGTCGACGGTGACCTCGTGCGCATCGATCTCGACGACTTCCTGTTCGATATGCAGCTGTTCGCGAATGCTCGCAAAGTATTTGATCGTCAGTTTCATTGAAATGTCCCGGGCGAAATCGGCGGAATGGGCGGAATCGGCAACGCATTGACCGGCACGCTCAACCCCACCGCCGCATCGCCTGATCGTCGTGCGCCTTCGGCTCGACCCAGCCGGCCACGCCGTCGTGCCGGATCTCCTTCTTCCAGAACGGCGCATGCGTCTTCAGGAAGTCCATGATGAATTCACACGCATCGAATGCCGACGCACGATGCGCGGCGGCCACCACGACGATCACGACCGGCTGGCCGAGCGGAATGCGCCCGACGCGATGCACGATCCTGACCGCTTCGAGCCGCCAGCGCGCACTGGCTTCCTCGACGATGCTCCAGAGCGCCTGCTCGGTCATCGTCGGATAGTGTTCGACTTCGAGCGCGATCACGTCGTCGACGTCGCCCTCGTTGCGCACGACACCGAGGAAATTCACGACCGCGCCGACATTCGGATTCCGAACGATCGGTGCGATCTCGGTGCCGGCGTCGATCGCCGCGTACTGCACACGCACCTCGAAGCCGGCGGCAATCGCCGGCGGCGGCTCGGCGTGCGGCTCGGCGGGTTCGGCATGGGTGGCGTCACGCGACGGATCGTCGGGTGACGCGGCACGGGATTCGGTGAAACTCGTCATGACGGTTCTCCAGTAAGCGGTGCGCGCCGCCGAGCGCGGCAGCCGTCAGCCGCCGACGAGCGACATGCGCACGGTCGGATAGGTCTTGCCCGACGGCCGGGCCGCACGCGTGGCGCGCCGCTCGGAATAGCGGTCGTCGCGTCGCGTCCATCGCGCGCGCACGGCGTCGGCGAGGTGGTCGACCGATGCGCCGTCGTCGAGCCACGGCCGCAGGTCGGTGCCCTGCATCGCGAACAGGCACGTATAGAGCTGGCCGTCGGCCGACACGCGGGCGCGCGAGCACGTGCCGCAGAACGGATGCGACACGCTCGCGATGAAGCCGACCTCGCCCGCGCCGTCGATGTGCCGGCAGCGGATGGCGGTGGCGTCGTGGCCGGGTTCGCCGACGAGCACGAGCGGATAACTCGCGTCGATGCGTTCGCGCATCCGCGCGGCCGGCACGACCTTGTCGCCGGACCACGCGCTCGCGCCGCCGACGTCCATGTATTCGATGAAGCGCACGGCCACGCCGCTATGACGGAAGTGGCGCACGAGCGGCAGGATCTGGTCGTCGTTGGCGCCGCGCTCGATCACGGCGTTGACCTTCACGGGCGCGAGCCCGGCCGCCTGCGCAGCCTCGATGCCGGCCAGCACGCGCGCGACCGGCACGTCGGTGTCGGTCATCCGGCGGAACACGGCATCGTCGATCGCGTCGAGGCTCACGGTCACGCGCGACAGGCCCGCATCGCGCAGCGTGCGTGCCTTCGCGGCGAGCAGCGAACCGTTGGTCGTCAGCGCGATTTCGATGGGCTTGCCGTCGACGGTCGTCAGCGTCGCGAGCCGTTCGATCAGCGCTTCGAGATTGCGGCGCAGCAGCGGCTCGCCGCCGGTGAGGCGGATCTTCTCGACGCCGAGCGAGACGAACGCGCGCGCGATCTTCTCCAGTTGCGCGAACGACAGCCGCTCGGACGACGGCATGAACGCATAGTCGGGCCCGAAGCTGTCGCGCGGCATGCAATAGCCGCAGCGGAAGTTGCACTGGTCGATGACGGACAGCCGCAGATCGCGCAGCGGCCGCGCGAGCGTGTCGAGCGGGCGGGGGAAGGCGCCGGGCGATGCGCCGCCGGATGCAGTGGCGGCCGGTGCGGGAGCGATGGCATTCACGATCGGTTTTTCGACCTGCATGAAGTGAGCGGAACGGCGTCGCCGGTCGGCCGCCTGTGTGCCGACGTGTCGGCGCACGGGTCGTGACGAGCCTCTTCGTGAGGATAGTCCGCCGGATTTTTCCGACAGGGACACAATCCCGCCCGAAATGCAGGAATACAGTTCGTGATCCTGCCGGCACGCAAGGCGGACATGACGCGCATGGGCATGCTCACGCGAGCCAGTGCGCGAAATCGTAATACGGCACCGCGTCGCCGCGCGCGATGCGTCGGCCGGCCGGCAGCCGCGCGAGGCCGCTCGCCTGAACGAGCGATTGCAGCGTGCCGGCGCCTTGTTGCCGCAGCGTATCGAGTACGGGCGCGCCGTTGGCGTCGAGGGTGCGGCGCACGCGGACGAAGCGCTCGCGCTGCGCATCGGGTTCGACGTCGATGTCGATCGGCAGCGACGGCACGGCCGGCAGGCAGTCGTCGCGCCCCTGCAGGCAGCGGATCAGCGGCGTGACGAACAGCGCGAACGCGGTCATCGCGGCGCCCGGATTGCCGGGCAGCAGCGCCACGGGCCGTTCGTCGAGCCGCGCGAGCGCGACCGGCTTGCCGGGTTTCATCCGCACGCCCGACACCACGAACGCGGCGCCGAGCGCGGTCAGCGCGGGACGCAGCAGGTCCTTGTCGCCGACCGATGCACCGCCGACGCAGACGACCAGGTCGCAGCGCGCGGCCATGCCGCGCAGCGCCTGTTCCACGGCGGCCGGCGTGTCGGCGGCGTGCTCGCTCGCCGCGACGCCGGCACCGGTTCCCGACACCAGCGCGGCGAGCATCGGCGCGTTGCTGTTGTAGATCTGCTGCGGCGCGTGCGGCTGGCCGCACGGGACGAGCTCGTCGCCGGTCATCAGGATGCCGACCCGCAGCGGCGGGCGCACGTCGATGCGCGCGCAACCCTGCGCGGCGGCGGCGCCGACGTGCATCGCGCCGAGCCGCACGCCGGCCGGCATCAGCAGGTCGCCCGCGCGCACTTCCTCGCCGCGGCGGCGGATATGCGATCCGCTGCGCTGCGGTGTGTCGAACGCAACCCAGCCATCCTGTTCGTGCGCGTGCTCCTGCATCACGACGGTGTCGGCGCCCGGCGGAATCAGGCTGCCGGTAAAGATGCGCGCGGCGGTGCGCGGCGCGAGCGGCGCCGGCGCGTCGCCCGCATAGCAGCGCTGCGCGACGCGCAGCGGCTCGCCGTATTCGAGGTCCGCGTGACGGACCGCGTAGCCGTCCATCGCGCTCTGGTCGGCGGGCGGCTGGTCGAGCACCGCGGTGAGCGGCGTGGCGAGCACGTGGCCGGCCGCCTGCGCGACCGGGATGGAGACGGCCGCATGCGACGGCGCGAATACGCCGGCGAACTGCCGTTGGGCGGTGTCGAAATCGGTCAGGGGTTTCATCAAGCGGTGAGCGCCTGCGGTTGCGCAGGCGTCGGTTCGGGTAACGGGAGCGGGTCGGGCGACACGTATTCGACGAAGCCGTCGTTGCGGCAGAAGCCGAGCAGCCGCACGCCGGCTTCGCGGGCGACGTCGATCGCGAGCGAGGTCGGCGCAGAAATCGTCGCGATCATCGGGATGCCGACGCGTGCGGCCTTGCGCACGAGCTCGTAGCTCGCGCGGCTGGACAGGAACACGAAGCCCGCGCCCAGGTCGGCGCGGCGCCGCGCGAGCCGGCCGATCAGCTTGTCGAGCGCGTTGTGGCGGCCGACGTCCTCGACGACTTCCAGCACCGTGCCGTCGCGCTCGCACCACGCGGCCGCGTGGATGCCGCCGGTCGCGTGCATCAGCGGCTGCCGCTGCGGCAGCGCGCGGGCGGCGCGCGCGACGGCGTCGGCGCCGATGCCGGCCGCCGCGCCCGCGGCCGCGATGCGCGGCGGATGCAGGTCGAGCTGCGCGATGCTCTCGATCCCGCAGACGCCGCAGCCGGTGCGGCCGGCCAGCGCGCGCCGGTGCGCCTTCAGCGCCATGAACGCCTGCTGCGCCACGGTGAGCCGCACTTCGGCGCTGCCGGGCCGGCATTCGCTTTCGATATCGAAGACGTCCGACGCGCGCTCGACGATCCCTTCGCTCAGCGCGAAGCCGAGGCCGAACGCGTCGAGGTCGATCGGCGTCGCCATCATCACCGTGTGCGCGATGCCGTTGAATACGAGTGCAACCGGCGTTTCGTCGACGACGCGATCGACGGTGTCCCGCGCGTCGCCGGCACGATGACGCGTCACATGACACGCGCGGGTGCCGGCCGGATCGTCGGTGCGGTCGCTGGGCTCCATGCGGGTTTCTCCAGGGGGATCGGCCGGCGCGGGCGCCGGGCGATCGAAACGGATTCTGCGGGGGCGGTGCGCGGGGTCGCGCTCGCTCGCCACGGGCAGGCCAGGAGCCGATGGTACGGGCGTTCGGCGGTGCCGCGGATGCACAGCGTTGCAGAACGGAAAGCAGTACAGCCGAGGGCCTCGCGGCGCCGAAACGGGTTTTCCGTACACACATCTTCGGCCCCGGGGAAAGCACAGTTTCAGCGCACGTCCGCGCGATTGCGAGTATCGTCTGAAACGCGATATCGTCATTCACGCTTCGTTGCCGTGCACTGCGATCCGTCGTTGTGTGCACGTGCCGTCGCGAAGCCGTCGCGCGATTTCCTGCTTCGAGCTGACGTCCTCACAACCACGAGCAAATTACGGTCATGGAAATCTTCGATGCGTTCCATCTCGCCCGATTGCAATTCGCGTTCACGGTGTCGTTCCACATCGTGTTTCCGGCGATCAGCATCGGCATGGCGAGCTTCCTGGCGGTGCTGGAATGGCGCTATCTCGTCACCGGCGACGCCGCCTACAAATCCATGTTCCAGTTCTGGTCGAAGATCTTCGCGATCGGCTTCGGGATGGGCGTCGTCTCCGGCGTCGTGATGGCCTACGAGTTCGGCACGAACTGGGCGGGCTTCTCGCGCGTCGCGGGCAACATCACCGGCCCGCTGCTCACGTACGAAGTCCTGACGGCCTTCTTCCTCGAGGCCGGCTTCCTCGGCGTGATGCTGTTCGGCTGGCAGCGCGTCAGCCCGCGCGCGCACTTCTTCGCGACGCTGATGGTCGCGGTCGGCACGCTGATCTCGACGTTCTGGATCCTCGCGTCGAACAGCTTCATGCAGACGCCGCAGGGCTACAAGATCGAGAACGGCCTCGTCGTGCCGGTCGACTGGTTCAAGATCATCTTCAACCCGTCGTTCCCGTATCGCCTCGTGCACATGACGATCGCCGCCTTCATCGTCGCGGGCTTCATCGTCGCCGCGTGCGGCGCGTGGCACCTGCTGAAGGGGCGCCGCGACGAGCCGGTCAAGCGCAGCTTCTCGATGGCGCTGTGGATGCTGCTGCTGCTCGCGCCGATCCAGATCGTCGTCGGCGACGCGCACGGGCTGAACACGCGCGAATACCAGCCGGCGAAGATCGCGGCGATCGAAGGGCTGTGGGAAACCGAGAAGGGCGGCACCGCGCTGAACCTCGTCGGCCTGCCCGACATGCAGGCCGAGACGACGCGCTATGCGATCCAGGTGCCGCACCTCGGCAGCCTGATCCTCACGCACAGCTGGAGCGGCGAGATTCGCGGGCTGAAGGAATTCCCGGCGCAGGACCGTCCGTATTCGCCGATCGTGTTCTGGACCTTCCGGATCATGGCCGGCCTCGGGATGCTGATGCTGCTCACCGCGCTGCTCGGCCTGCTGCTGAGAAAGGGCGGACGCCTGTATGAAACGCGCTGGTTCCAGTGGTTCGTCGTGTGCATGGGGCCGTCGGGCATCGTCGCGCTGCTGGCCGGCTGGATCACGACCGAGGTCGGGCGGCAGCCGTGGACCGTCTACGGCGTGCTGCGCACCGTCGATTCGGTCGCGCCGCTCAGCGCGCAGCAGGTCGGCGTGTCGCTGCTGATCTTCGTGGTCGTGTATTTCCTGGTGTTCGGAACGGGTATCTACTACATGCTGAACCTGATGAAGCGCGGACCGGCTGCCCACGCCGGATACATCGAGCTGCACCGGCATCCGGGGCTGCGCAAGAGCGCGCTGTCCACGCCGCTGAACGTCACCGAAGCGGAGTAAGCCATGCAGATCGATCTTCCTGTCGTGTGGGCCGCGATCATCGGCCTCGGCGTGTTCATCTACGTGATGCTGGACGGCTTCGACCTCGGCATCGGCCTGCTGTTTCCGTTCTTCGACGCCAAGGTCGAACGCGAAGTCATGCTGAATACCGTCGCGCCGGTGTGGGACGGCAACGAGACCTTTCTGGTGCTTGGCGGCGCGGGCCTGTACGGCGCATTCCCGGTCGTCTACTCGACGCTGTTGCCGGCGAACTACCTGCCGCTGATCCTGATGGTGGTCGGGCTGATCTTCCGCGGCGCGGCGTTCGAGTTGCGCGCGAAGGCGAACCGCACGCAACACCTGTGGGATCTCGCGTTCATCGGCGGCTCCGCGCTGGCCGCGTTCTGCCAGGGCGTCACGCTCGGTTCGCTGCTGCAGGGCATCCGGATCGTGAACAACCAGTTCGCGGGCGGGCCGTTCGACTGGCTGTCGCCGTTCAGCCTGTTCTGCGGGATCGGCGTGCTCGTCACCTATGCGACGCTCGGCTGCGGCTGGCTGATCCTGAAGGTCGACGGCGAACTGCAGCGCAAGATGCGCGTGCTGATGAAGCCGCTCGCGGGCGTGCTGCTCGCCGTGATGGGCGTGGTCAGCCTGTGGACCGTGATCGGGCTGCCGGCCGTCGCGCACCGCTGGTTCGGCAGCGGCTACCTCGGCTGGTTCCTGCCGGTGCCGGTCCTCGTCGTCGCATGCGTGTGGGGCATCTTCCATACGCTGAAGCGCCGGCACGAGGCAACGCCGTTCCTGCTGACGCTCGCGCTCGTGTTCCTCGGCTATACCGGGCTCGTGATCAGCATCTGGCCGAACATCGTGCCGCCGTCGCTGACGATCTGGGATGCGTCGTCGAGCCATTCGAGCCAGCTGTTCGCGCTCGTCGGCACCGTGATCGTGCTGCCGATCATCCTCGTGTACAACGCGATGCAGTACCGCGTGTTCCGCGGCAAGGTGCGCGAGGGCGACGCCGGCTATCACTGACCGGCGCGGCCGGTGACGGCGCGCGGCGTGCGGCGTGCGCGGGCGTATCATCTCGCGCAGCCGCCGTGCGGCTCGTCACCCGGCCCGGTATCGATCGGACAGCGGCCCGCCACGCGCGGGCCGTCGCACATCGGGCGGCGGCGCGCCGCATTGCGTATTCCCTTGGCAGTCGAGACAACACCATGATCGTCAGACCACGACAAAACTGGCTCAGGATGCTGTTCGTGTGGAACGGCTCCGTGCTGCAGTCGATCATTCCGCAACTCGTGTTCATGGCGGTCGTCAGCACGCTGGCGGTCTTCACGAACGGGCGCATCTTCGGCGAGAAGATTCCGCTGAACACCGCGCCGTTCACGCTGTTCGGGCTCGCGCTCGCGATCTTTCTCGCGTTTCGCAACAACGCGAGCTTCGAGCGCTTCAAGGAGGCGCGGCTTCTGTGGGGCAACCTGCTGATCGCCGCGCGCACCGTCACGTCGCAACTGCGGCGCTACCTGCCCGACAGCGTCGGCGACGCGGAGCGCAACCGGCTCGCCGATCTGCTGATCGCGTTCACGTATGCGCTGAAGCATCAGCTGCGTCATACCGATCCGGCGCAAGACCTGCAGCGCGTCCTCGGCGCCGAGCGCGCCGCCGCGTTCGCGCACAAGTGCTACCAGCCCGTCGCGATTCTCGACGAACTGCGCGGCGGGATCGTCCGCGCGCTGGGCCGCGCGCCCGGCAGCGATGCGACGTGCTGGATGTTCGATGCGCAGCTGGTCGAACTCGGCAAGGCGGTGGGCGGCTGCGAGCGGATCCTGACGACGCCGATTCCGTTCTCGTACAGCGTGCTGCTGCATCGCACCGTCTATGCTTATTGCGTGCTGCTGCCGTTCGGCCTCGTCGATTCGACGGAGTTTTTCACGCCGCTGATTTGCGTGTTCATTTCGTACACGCTGATCGCGCTCGAAGCGATCGCGAACGAGGTCGCGGAGCCGTTCGGCCTCGCGCCGAACGCGCTCGCGCTCGATGCGATGGCGCGCACGATCGAACGGTCGGTGCTCGAGCTGGGCGATCGCGCGATGCCGGAGGAATTCGTGCCGGCATCGACGTATCAGATCACGTGAGCGGCACGGCGACGACGCGCGCGACGGCACGCGTGATTCGGAGAACATCACATGCGCATCTACGTGACGAGCATCTTTGTCGACGATCAGGACAAGGCACTCGCGTTCTATACCGACACCCTCGGCTTCCGGTTGAAGAACAACGTGCCGGTGGGCGAGTACCGCTGGCTGACGGTCGTGTCGAGGGACCAGCCTGACGGCACCGAGCTGATGCTCGAGCCGAGCCATCATCGCGCGGTCGGGCCTTTTCGTCAGGCGCTCTACGAGGACGGCATTCCGGCGGCGTCGTTCCAGGTCGACGATCTCGACGCGGAGTTCGCGCGGCTCGACGCGCTCGGCGTGCGCTTCACGCTGGCGCCGATGGACGCGGGGCCCGTGCGGGTCGCGGTGCTCGACGATACGTGCGGCAACCTCGTGCAGCTGATGCAGATGAAGTGACGCGTGGCGGGCGCGGTGTTCGACGTGCCGATCAAAGCGTCGGTGACGCTGCGTGAGCATCAGTTCCTGATCGCATCGGCGTCCCACGCACCCAGCGCTATAGCTTTGCCCAGCATGCAGACGGTCAACGCGTCTCGATCGAACGTATGGGGCTTCCTGAGAATGAACTTGCGAACCAGGTGATACAGGAGCCCTTCACCCTCCATCAGGAAGTAACGCCCGAAATCGTAGTCGCCACGATCCACACCGAATCGGGCGAAGAAGCGCTCCATGAAGATGTCCGCGTCGTCTCCGGTTTGTCCGAGATCGTCGGCGATCGAGGTCTCCGCGGTAATCCGCTGTTTGCTCGATACTGCCGCCTCCTCGCGAACGAATGCTTCCAGTGCTTCCCAAATGTGGCGGTCGTCCGTCATGGAATCCTGTCCTCCGGTTTTGCGATCCGGTTGTACCGCTAGCCGGTTCGAAGTGACATGTTTGTGTAGACTCGTACTCGTTCAACGGAGCCAATCCCATGCAACTTCTCGACCACGTGTCCATCGGCGTTCCTGATATCGACCAGGCGCGCCCGTTCTATGACGGCGTCATGGCCGCACTTGGCGCGGCCAAGGTTTACGACCGGCCCGCCGCACTCGGTTACGGCGAACGCTGCAATGCAAACGACACCACCTCGACTTTCCTGGCCGTTTATCTCGATCCCGCCGAAGTCGGAACGAGCAAGCGGCACTGGTGCTTCAAGGCCGCTTCTCGCGAGCAGGTACATGCATTTTTCGAGGCAGGGCTCTGCGCGGGCGGCCAGTCCGACGGCGATCCCGGATTGAGGCCGCATTATCACGCCGACTACTACGCGGCGTTTCTCGTCGACCCTGCCGGCAACCGGATCGAGGCCGTGTGCCACGTAGCGCCGTCGGCGCACGAGCGGTCGTGACGGTGCTTGCGGGCGACTGACCGCGGCTTCGCGGCGTGCCGGTGGACATCGGGGTAAGCGCGGCGCCGGCATCGCGCCACGCCACGCCGCCCGGCCGCGTTTGCCGCGCACGGCTCAATCGAAATACGTGAGCCCCATCGCGCCTTTCACCTCGGCCAGCGTCGCGCCGGCCACCTCGCGCGCATGCATCGTGCCGCGCTTCAGGATCCCCATTACCTCCGCCTTGTCCGCCTCGAATTCGCGGCGGCGCGCACGGATCGGCTCGATCAGCGCCTGCAGCCGCTCGTTCAGCACGCGCTTGACGACGCTGTCGCCGAGGCCGCCGCGGCGATAGTGCGCCTTCAGTTCGTCGACCTTCTGCACGTCGGGCTCGAACGCGTCGAGGAATGTGAACACGACGTTGCCTTCGACCTGGCCGGGATCGCTCACGCGCAGGTGGTTCGGATCCGTGTACATGTCCTTCACGGCCTGCGTGATCTCGTCCGGCGTCGAGCCGAGCGTGATCGCGTTGCCGAGCGACTTGCTCATCTTCGCCTTGCCGTCGATGCCCGGCAGCCGCGTGACCGCCGACAGCACGGCCTCGCATTCCACCAGCACCGGCTTGTCGACCGTCGCGTTGAAGCGGCGCACGAGTTCGTTGGTCTGTTCGATCATCGGCAGCTGGTCGTCGCCGACCGGCACGTGCGTCGCCTTGAACGCGGTGATGTCGGCGGCCTGGCTGACGGGATAGGTCAGGAAGCCGGCCGGGATGTCGCGCTCGAAACCGCGCAGGCGGATCTCTTCCTTGATGGTCGGATTGCGCTCGAGGCGCGCGACCGTGACGAGGTTGAGCAGGTATTGCGACAGCTCGGCGAGCTCGGGCACCTGCGACTGGACGACGATCGTCGAGATCGCCGGGTCGATGCCGACGGCCAGGTAGTCGAGCGCGACCTCGATCACGTTTTCGGTGACGCGCTGGCGACGGCCCATGTTGTCGGTCAGCGCCTGCGTGTCGGCGAGCAGCAGGAACTGCGTCGCGTCGTGCTGCATCTGCACGCGCGCGCGCAGCGAGCCGATGTAGTGGCCGAGATGCAGCGGGCCGGTCGTGCGGTCGCCGGTGAGGATGGTCGGTCGGGTCGGGTGCGTCATGGTGTGGATTGGCTCCGGGTTATCGAAGCCACCAGCC
Organism: Burkholderia sp. Bp8986; assembly: GCF_003854225.1. Classification (NCBI taxonomy): domain Bacteria; kingdom Pseudomonadati; phylum Pseudomonadota; class Betaproteobacteria; order Burkholderiales; family Burkholderiaceae; genus Burkholderia; species Burkholderia sp. Bp8986. The sequence goes on from NZ_QTQM01000003.1 coordinate 32,860, forward strand.
ATGATTCGGGCGCAGAAACGACAATGCCGCCATGGCTGGCGGCATCACGTTCGGGACATGCAAAAGGAAACGGGCCGCCTGGGTCAGGCGCGCCACCAGCGATGCACGTTCGGCGAGGCGGGTTTGGTTTCCATTACGCGAGTATAGCGTAGTGCGGGGATGGGCGTGCTGCGTCAGCGTATGACCGACTCCATCGCGAGGTAGGCGGTTTCGGCCGACGGCCACAGCAGGTACAGCAGGCCGGCCATCAACAGCAGCGCGCCGGCGCGTACCAGCGGCGTGCGGTCGATCTCGCCCAGGATGCGGATGTGCTGCTTCAGTTTCTTCATGCTTGCAGGCGCAACGTGCGCTACTCCAACGGTTGCTGCAACGGGTCGGGTGGGGCCGACGCCGGAGTGTTGCGGGGTTCGACGGGGGGCTGAGCCGGTGGCTCGGCGCGGCAAGGGATCGCGTGCGGGAGATCGAAAAGGGGAACGATCAGGTGCGCCGGATGCGTCATCGCCTGGTGATGCGCATCCTACCAGTTCGACGGCGTGCGCATAGTCAAGAATTGTGGGGTAGGGACAGGTTAAAGGGACGCAACGTAAAATCAGCGGCATATGAACGGAGATGCTGTCCCGACTGCGGGCCATTGCCGATGGCCCAAGAAATTGCCGGATGAGGGCCTTGTCACCAGGCCGTTTGTGCCGTTCCATACTGCGCACGTGACTGTGCATTCATTTCTTGTCGTGCAAGGTATTCGATATCGTGCGAATTCGATTGCGTCTGATTACCGCGGACCGTGGCCGGTTGATCCGATTGGCTTCCGTTCTTCTGATCGTTGGATGTGCCGCCTGTTCAAGGAACGATTCGCTTCCTCGCAACATGTCGCTGACTGCGTTCAATCCGCACCGCGAAGCGTTCGAATGCAAGCATGAAGCCGACGTTGTTCCTCGGATCGATCCAGAGGCAGATCGTTGGAATACGCGAGCGATCGCGCTCACCAGTTCGTTGCTGTGGCCGGATCAGCGCGACTATAGGGGGGCCGTCGAGTTATGGGCGAAGGCCGCCGAGCGCAAACACTGGAAGGCGATGCTGAATCTGGCGAATGCGTACGCTCGCGGCGAAGGCGTGGATGGTGATTCCGAACATGCTGTTCAAATCGCTGAACAGGCGATGAAACTCGGCATTCCGGCGGCCTACGATCTGATGGGCACGTATTACATGGACGGGATGGGGGTGAAGCAGGATGCGAGCAGAGCCTATGCATTCTGGCAACTGGCTGCGGATATGGGTAGCCCGAGTGCGATGGCATATCTGGGGGGCAAAATGGACGCGCTCTATGACGACCCGAAGGCAGGCTTTTGGGGCAATCGCAAGATTGCTCTCCAGATGCTGGAATGCGGCGTCGCACAGGGAAACGGGCGTGCAGCATATGAACTTGGGACGACGATCGTAGGTGATCGCGCAGAATTGGGCGAGAACAATGAACGCGCACTCAAGACCTTGCATGCCGGTGTGAAATTCGGGAGCGCCGAGAGTGCCGGATGGTTGAGCGCTTCGTTTGGCAAGGGTGATCCGTTGGTCGGCCATGTCAAGGACGAGGCACGCGCCGAACGCTACGGAATTCTCGCCGACCGCCTCGAGCGCGATCCCGACCTTCGCCTGCCGAACCTCGACAAGATGGTGCCGCTGCCGCCATCCAAATTGCCCAAGTGGGACGGCAACAAGGAGACGCTGATCAATGCGGCGAAGGCCGTGATGTCGGCACCGGCGTCACCTTCCAAACCCGCCGCTCATCCGGTCTCACTACGTACCGGTCGCGCGCATGTACCCGATGGCTATACGTTGCCGGAGAAGCCGCCTGTCACCGTACCTCCGCAGGCTGAAACCACCGCTGCACCGGTGGGCGGTTATTGGCTCGCACAGCTCAAGTATCCGACTGCCGAACGTCATTTCGCCTGGAATCTGGCGCAGGTGCCGATGCACTACAGCAAGGACGAACTATTCGATCGCAGTCGTCCCGGTCTTGTTCTGGAAGATGGACGTATCTTCTTTCATTACGTCGGCGATGCGATTCCGGTGGCAGTACAACAACCGGTATCGGAACCCCGCGTGGCGCAGGGCATCGCGCGCACCGCGCATTTTCCCGATCCGCTGATCCAGTGTCGAGGCACACGCGCGTGCCCGGTGACGGGTATATGGCAGGCCAGTGTGACGGATGACCATCCTCGAGCCGCGACGTTCAATCAGTGGTACCGCCAGGCCTATGTCGCCCAGGGTGATTCGTTCCCTGATCCGCAGGACATGCATCTGGATGTATCGCCGGCGGACGTGACCTGGACGTGGTGGAACGAGGCCAATCGCCTCGGATTCGCGAAACTGCCGGAAGTCAGTGTAGGCAACGCGTCCGGTGACGCTTGACGGAGCGAAGAATGCGCAAGTCGACAATGGCCGCGATCGTAGTGGCCGGCGGCCTGATACTGGTTGCCTGGGCTGTCATCGCATCCTTGGGGGCGGTGTCCCAGATCAGTGGAGGCAGCTACGGTTCGCATGACGTGAGCGATTTTGCGATCGAGAATTTCCTCTTCCTCGGCTCGCTGATTGCGTTGGGCGGCCTTGTCGCCTGGTTCGCCAGCCGCGACTCGGCGGCGTCCGACGCCGATGACGAACAGACGGCCGGCAACGGCGAAGGCGAATCGTCTGCTCAGGCGCATCGAGACGCAGACTCATGAGCAGTTCTGAAATCATCTACAAGCACGACCTGTGGCGCAAGGGTGCCGGTGGAATGCCGGCAGGACTCTCAGGTCAGACGGATAGTTCGGCCTATGCCGGCCTGGATCTGGGTCTTGCGCAATTCTCCGGCAGCAGCTTCAGCGGCAGCCGGTTCAGCGGCACGTCATTCCGGCAGGCCGGCTGGACAGGCTGCCGGTTCTCTGCTTGTACGTTTGCCAGTTGCGATTTTTCGGGGATTGCAATTTCCGGATGCACGTTCGTCGATTGCTCCTTCGATGAGGCCGCCTTTCAGGGCAGTACGTTCAATAGCGTGAAATTTCTCGGATGCAAGTGGAACGGCGTTCGGTTCGACGACAACACGTGGCATTCGGTGCAGGTGCTGGACTGCACGGGAAGCACGGTCGAAGCCCATGGACTCAAGGGGCTGGACGTGGATTTCACGGGTAGCTATTTCGAGCATCTGGCATTCGAAGACACGGAAATCAACGGCGGGCATTGAGTCGAGCGCCTGTTCATTCACGGTTTGCCTTGCGGCGACCGTGAATGGGTGGACGCCATGTAAAGTGTTTCGTGTTGCTCAGCCTTCGACGCGGACCCTGAATTCAATCCGCAGGCGCTGCTCGCGTATGCGATCGGGATCGTCGTGCAGATCCCGTTCATGAACACGCCGATGTATGCGGGCCCGATTCCCGCGCATCTCGGCGGCGCCGACCTGTCCTGGCTCGTCGGGCTCGCGCTGACGTCGCCGCTGTACTACTGGCTCGCGACGCGCGACAGCGCGTACCGTCGCCGGCAGACGGGCGCGCGTCTGCCGCCGTCGCCGGCGCGGTAAGGCGCGTGCCGTTCGCCACGTGAAAACGAAGCGGCCACCGCATCGGAGGCGATGCAGCGGCCGGGAGAGCGGGGAGGCGGGGCGGCAGGCAGGTTCTCGGCGTCACGGCATGTCGCATGCGTGCCGTACGTCGCGAACCCGCCCGCCCGCGGATCACACGACCGCGGAACGCGCGACCCGCACCGGCACCGACTTGTACGACGGCGTGCCGCTTTCCTTGTCGATGTAGTCGAGCGGCACGAGCACGTTCGCTTCCGGGTAATACGCGCCGACCGAGCCCGGCGCGATGTCGTACTCGATCGCGGTGATCTTCTCGAGGCGCAGCGTGCGGCCCGAGGCGGTGATCGTCTCGATGTCGACGAGGTCGCCGTGTTCGAGCCCGTACTTCGCGAGATCGGCCGCGTTCATGAACAGCACGTCGCGCCGCCCGAACACGCCGCGATAGCGGTCGTCGAGCCCGTAGATCGTCGTGTTGTACTGGTCGTGGCTGCGCAGCGTGATCAGCCGCAGCACCTGTTCGGCGCCGAGCACGTCCGCGTCTTCCTTCACGCCCGTGTAGACCGAGAACATCGCCTTGCCGGTCGGCGTGGGCCACACGCGCTCGGTGGGCGGCAGCGGCAGGCGGAAGCCGCCTGGCGTGCGGATCCGCTCGTTGAACGCCTCGAAGCCGGGCACCGTCTTGTCGATCAGGTCGCGGATGCGGTCGTAGTCGGCGATCAGGTCGAGCCACGCGACCTTGCTGTTCGGCAGCGTCGCATGCGCGATCCCCGCGACGATCGCGGGCTCCGAGCGCAACGCGTCGGACGCCGGCTTGAGCTTGCCGGCCGACGCGTGGACCATCGACATCGAATCCTCGACGGTGATCGATTGCCGGCCGTTCGCCTGCATGTCGAGCTCGGTGCGGCCGAGCACGGGCAGGATGTAGGTTTCCTTCGCAACCAGCAGATGCGAGCGGTTCAGCTTCGTGCCGAGATGCACGCTGAGATCGAGCTTCGCCATCGCGGGGAACGACAGCTCGGGATCGGGCAGCGCGACCGCGAAGTTGCCGCCGAGGCACAGCAGCGCCTTGGCCTGGCCGTCGACCATCGCCTGCATGGCCTGCACGGCGTCGTGCCCGTGATGCGCGGGCGGCTTGAAGCCGCACACGTCCTCGATCTTCTGCAGGAACTCGGCCGACGGCTTCTCGGTGATGCCGACCGTGCGGTTGCCCTGCACGTTCGAGTGGCCGCGCAGCGGGCACACGCCCGCGCCGGGCTTGCCGAAGTTGCCGCGCATCAGCAGCAGGTCGGCGATCAGCCGCACGGTCGCGGTGCCCTTGTTGTGCTGCGTGACGCCCATCCCGTACGTGACGATCGTCGCGTTCGATTTCGCATAGGCGAGCGCGACCTGCTCGAGCTGCGCCTGGCTCAGGCCGCTCGCGCGCTCGATGTCGTCCCACGACGTGGCCTGCAGGTCGGTGGAGAACGCGTCGAAGCCGCTGGTGTGCTGCGCGATGAAGTCGCGGTCGAGCACGTCGCCGCGCTCGGCCTCGAGCTGCAGCAGCGCCTTCATGATGCCCTTCAGAGCGGCCGCGTCGCCGCCCGCGTCGACCTGGTAGTACGTCGACGCGATGCGCGTCGAACCGAACGACGCCATCTCGATCATGTCCTGCGGATCGGCGAAGCGTTCGAGCGCGCGCTCGCGCAACGGGTTGAACACGATGATCGGCACGTTGCGGCGCGAGCACTCGTGCAGCGTGCCCATCATCCGCGGATGGTTCGTACCGGGGTTGTGGCCGATCGAGATGATCAGCTCGCAGTGGTCGAAATCCTCCAGCGAAACGGTGCCCTTGCCGATCCCGATCGACTGCGGCAGGCCGACGCTGGTCGGTTCGTGGCACATATTCGAGCAGTCAGGGAAGTTGTTGGTGCCGAGCTCGCGCGCGAACAGCTGATACAGGTACGCGGCTTCGTTCGACGCGCGCCCCGACGTATAGAACTCGACCTGCTCGGGCGGCAGCGCACGCAGCACCTCGCCGATGCGCGCGAACGCGTCGTCCCATTCGACCGCGCGGAACGTGTCGGTCGCGCGATCGTAGACGAGCGGATGCGTGAGCCGGCCCATGTTCTCCAGCTCGTAGTCGGACATCCGCAGCAGCGACGACACGGTGTTCGCCGCGAAGAACTCGGGCGTCACGCGCTTGGTCGTGGCCTCCCACGTGACGGCCTTCGCGCCATTCTCGCAGAACTGGAACGTCGACTTGTGTTCCTTGTCGGGCCACGCGCAGCCGGGACAGTCGAAACCGTCGGGCTGGTTGGTCCGCATCAGCACGATCGGCGCCTCGATGGTTTCCATCTGCGTGCGCACGGCCTCGGCTGTCGCGCGAAGCGCGCCCCAACCGCCGGCGGGCCCATCGTACTTCCTGATGCCTGGCACTTCGCGTCGATTTGTCATGTGAATCTCCATGAGCCGGGCCCGCTGCGGGGTGGCTCGGGTTGCGCCGCGTCGCGGCGTGGGGCGGCGCCGTCCGGCGGACGGCGCCGGTCATGCGGGCCCAGGCATCCGGGCCCGCGTGGTATCAGTGCGCGTCCTTCTTCGCACCGGACGACTTCTTGCCGGATGCCTTCGCGACGGGCGGTGGCGTATCGGCCTTTGCTTCGTCATCCTTTTCATTGGCCGATGCCTTCGTGGCCTTGCCGTTCGGCCTGGCCTTGCCGTCGGCGTCCTGCTTCGCGTCCTTCGCATCAGGCGGCGCCAGCTTGTTGAACTTCACTTCGTCGCTGGCCTTGTCGTAGTCGACCTCGACGCGATCGCCGGACGTAAGCTTGTCCGCCAGGATCTCCTTCGCGAGCTTCGTCTCGATGATCTGCCGCACCTGGCGTTTCAGTTCGCGCGCGCCAAACTCCGGCTGGTAACCGGCTTCGGTCAGGTGTTCGACGAGCGAGTCGCCCATCACGAGCGTGATGTCCTGCGCGGCGGCGGTGCGCACCACGCGGTCGAGCTGGATCTGCACGATCGAGCGGATGTTCTCCTTCGACAGCGCATGGAACACGATTACCTCGTCGATCCGGTTCAGGAACTCGGGGCGGAAATGGCCCTTCAGCACCTGCATCAGCTGCTCGCGGATCGCCTTGTCGGTCTTGCGCGCGGCTTCCGGCTGCGTGAGGTTGTCCATGATGATCGCGGCGCCGAGGTTGCTCGTCGCGATGATGATCGTGTTGCTGAAGTCGACCACGCGGCCCTTGCCGTCGGTCAGCCGGCCGTCGTCGAACACCTGCAGCAGCACGTTGTAGACGTCCGGATGGGCCTTCTCGATCTCGTCGAGCAGGATCACGCTGTACGGGCGGCGCCGCACGCGCTCGGTGAGCTGGCCGCCTTCGTCGTAGCCGACGTAGCCGGGCGGCGCGCCGATCAGCCGCGCGACCGCGTGCCGCTCCATGTACTCGGACATGTCGATGCGGATGATCGCCTGCTCGTCGCCGAACACGGTCTCGGCGAGCGCCTTCGCGAGCTCGGTCTTGCCGACGCCGGTCGGCCCGAGGAACAGGAACGTCGCGATCGGCCGGTGCGTCTGGCCGAGCCCGGCGCGCGATAGCCGCACCGCGTCGCTGACGGCGACCACCGCGTCGTTCTGGCCGACCACGCGCTCGCGCAACTGCTCTTCCATCTTCAGCAGTTTCTGGCGCTCTTCCTGCGTGAGCTCGGACACCGGGATGCCGGTCAGCCGCGACACGACCTCGGCGACCGATTCGACGGTCACCTCGAGCGTCTCGGAACCGGTCTTGCGCTGCCACGCTTCCATCTTTTCGTCGAGCGACTTCTGCTTCTCGTTGATCTGTTCTTCGAACTGCTTCGCTTCGTCGAAGCGCTTGCGCGACGTCGCGTAGTCCTGCTCGCGCTTCAGCTGCGCGATCTGCGCTTCGCCTTCCTGGATGTCGACGGGGCGCGAGGTCGCGCCGATCCGCACGCGCGCGGCGGCCTGGTCGATCAGGTCGATCGCCTTGTCGGGCAGGAAGCGCGCGGTGATGTAGCGGTCGGCGAACTCGGCGGCCGCGACGAACGCGTCGTCGGCGAACGTCACCTGATGGTGTGCCTCGAGGCTGTCGCGCAGCCCGCGCAGGATCACGATCGTCTGCTCGACGCTCGGCTCCGGCACGAACACCGGCTGGAAGCGCCGCTCCAGCGCCGCGTCCTTCTCGATGTGCTTCTGGTATTCGTTCAGCGTGGTCGCGCCGATCAGGCTCAGCTCGCCGCGCGCGAGCGCCGGCTTCAGCACGTTCGCGATGTCGAGCCCGCCTTCGCCGCCGCCCTGGCCCGCGCCGACGATCGTATGCAGCTCGTCGATGAACAAAATCAGTTCGTCATGCTTGGCGGTCACTTCGTCGATCAGCTGCTTCGCGCGCTCCTCGAATTCGCCGCGATACTTTGCGCCGGCGACCATCGAGTTGATGTTGACTTCGACGAGCCGCTTGCCGCGCAGCACTTCGGGCACGTCGCCGTTCACGATCCGCTGCGCGAGGCCTTCGACGATCGCGGTCTTGCCGACGCCCGGCTCGCCGATCAGCACCGGGTTGTTCTTCTTGCGGCGCGCGAGCACCTCGATCGTGCTTTCGATTTCCTGCGCGCGGCCGAGCACCGGGTCGAGCTTGCCCTGGCGCGCGATCGCGGTGAGGTCGCGGCCGAACTTGTCGAGGTTCGGCGTGCCGGTCGGCGCATCGACTCGGCCGTCTTCCGCACCCTTGCCGACGACCTTCACGACCTTCTGGCGCAGCGCCTCGGGCGTCACGCCGTATTTCTTCAGCAGCGTGCCGGCGATGCTGTCCGGCACCGACGCGAGACCGATCAGCAGGTGCTCGGGGCCGATGTACGAGTGACCGAGGTCGCGCGACGCCTGGAACGCGTACTGCACGGCCTTCTTCACGCGCGGCGAGATCGACAGCTTGTCGAGCGACGCATCGGGGGAGGCCGTGCCGGTGTGCGCGTGCTCGTCGATGTACGACTTGATGTCCTGCGGCGACAGCTTCAGTTCCTTCAGCAGCGCGGCGCACACGTCGGTGTCCGCGAGCGCGTACAGCAGGTGTTCGGTGTCGAGTTCGCTGCGGCGCAGCTCGTGCGCCTTCTCGGCCGCGCGCTGCAGCAGTTCGAGCGTCTGCTCGCTGAACGCGTCGGTCGGGTCGACCGACTCGCGCGGAATCTCCGCGGCAAGCGGCGACGTGTCGCTGGACTCGCCGAACAGCGACGACGCGCCGCCGCCCAGCAGCGAGTCGAACGGGTTCAGCATGCTCTGATGCCGCATCAGCTGACGGAAGTGGTAGTCGCAGATCGAGATCGTCTTGCGCTCGCCGTCCTGCATCACGGTGGCGCGCGCGACGGCCGGCCGGGCGTGACAGATGTCGCAAAGTGCGGGCATGGTGGTCTGGCTCCTGTCAATGAACGTGAATCGAAAGGGAAGTCCCAACGCGCGAGGGCGCCGGGGCGTGCCTGCCGCACGACGCGACCGGCGGCGCGCGCGCCATGCCGGCGCCCTTGCGCCACACGCGCAGGCATGGCGACCTGCCGTGCTCGACGCCGGCAATACCGTTGCTTCGCGGCGCCTGCGCCATCACTTCGACTGCGTTCAAAATAGCGAATCGGCCCGGGGCCTCCAAGACACAGTTCCGCATCGGCCCGGCCGGGAATTGCACCCTCACAAGCGTGCGAGCATGAGACGCAAGGAGTACAGACGAGCGCGCATGCGGGTGCGGCGCGCGGGCTGCGCAAACGTGGCGGCGTGCGACGCGCGCGAAGCGCGGTGCGACATCGGCGCGCAGGGCGCCGGCAGGGAGCCAACGGGAAGGGGGACGCGCGACGCAACGCGGCGCGCGCGCATCGGCGCGAGCGCGCAGCGCGGCAGCGTGCGCGCACGGGTCAGGCCGGGCCGCGCGCGCACCGCAACCGGTGCGTGGCGCGCGGCCGCTGGCGAAGCGGGCGGGTTGCACGGTGCGGGCCGGACATGGCCCAACCGTGACGAGGCGGCGGCGTCAGTCGGAGAGCGTCATCGCAAGTTTCTGCCGTGCGATCTGCTTCACGTCGGTTGACAGTGCCGCATTCTGCAGACCATTGGCCCAGACGGAGAACGAATCCTCGATCAGGTTGCGGGTGTCGGGCGGCAGTTCGGCCAGCATCAGCGCCACCACGGTGAACAATACGGCGGTGTCGCCGGCCTGGCGGCTCGCGTTCGCGTCGACGGCCTGCTTCAGGCTGTCGATCGACGCTTGCAGTGCCTGTAGTGCTTCATTCGATTCGCTCATTTCTCGCTCCATGCAGGATGGTTCGATCGGCGACGAACGTGCGGCCGGCCATGCGGCCGGTGGGCGCGATGCCGGTCGGGCATCGCGCGGGCGGAACGTCAGGTCGCCGGGTTGCCCTGCGGCGCCACGGCCACCGATGCCTCGCTCGTCAGCATCAGGAACGTGAACGTTTCGCGCAGGTAAAGGCGAACGACCTTGTCGGTATGGCTCGTGTAGCCGATCGACACGTCTTCGCCGAGGTGCAGTTCATAGTCGCCGCCGCGGGTGGACAGCACGCAGCCGCCGCTGATCGCCGGCGCCCAGATGATCTCGCCGCTGACGATGCGCTTGATGTGGCCGAGGACCGGATAGCCCTGGTCGCGCGCCTCGCTGAGCGCCGTGTAGGCGTCCGAGCCGAGCACGACCGAGTACGGGCCGTCCACGCCGGCGAGCCGCAGCGCTTCCAGCGCGTCGCTGATCGCGTCCGGATACGCGCTGACGTCGGCCGGCAGCGTGAGCTTGCGGTTCGACGTGCCTTCGCGGATGCCGACGATGTCCGCGGCCGGATAGCCGTCGAAGATCGCGCCGTCTTCCGCGAACGCGAGGCGTTGCGCGGCATCCTTCGCCGGCTGCCAGTCGGCATCGCGCGCGCCGCGCTCGACGCTGTCGATCGCGTCGCGGCTCAGCTCGAACGGCACCGTCAGCTCGACGATCGTGCGGACTTCGCGCAGCCGTGCGCCGACCAGCTCGCGCGGCGCGGCGACCTCGCGCAGATGCCCGGTGCCGACGGCCGACAGCTCGGGGCCGGCCGGGCCCTCGACGTCGACCACGCGGCGCCCGGCCACCGAGCGCTTGAAGGTGCGTGCGACTTCTTCCTCGATCTGCTCCCAGGCGGACGAGGAAATCGGCGCGAGTTCGCGGTGCAGGTTATTCATAGGCTTTGGCTCCTTTCAGCGATCCGATGTTCAGCGAGCCGTCACGACGCGACTCGGGCGATGCGGGGGCCGGCTGCACGGCGGTGGCGGTGGCTTCAGCGCCCGGTGCGGGGCGATCGGCGAGCGCCTCGAGCAGGTCGGCCGACGGCACGAAGAACAGCGAGCCGGTGACCGCGCGGCTGTAGTCGAGCAGCCGGTCGTAGTTGCCGGGCGGGCGGCCGACGAACATGTTCTCGAGCATCTGCTCGATCGGCGCCGGCGAGCGCGCGTAGCCGATGAAGTAGGTGCCGAATTCGCCGGAGCCGGGGCGCCCGAACGGCATGTTGTCGCGCAGGATCTTCACTTCCTGGCCGTTCTCGTCGAGCGTGGTCAGCGAGCTGTGCGAGCACGACGGCTTCACGTCCGGCGCGAGCTCGATGTCGGACAATTTGGTGCGCCCGATGATGCGCTCCTGTGTCTCAACCGCGAGCGCATTCCAGCCTGCCATGTCGTGCAGGTACTTCTGCACGATCACGTAGCTGCCGCCCGTGAATTCGGCATCTTCGTCGCCGATCACCGTGAAGTCGACCGCCTCGCGGCCTTCCGGGTTCTCGGTGCCGTCGACGAAGCCGATCATCGCGCGCTGGTCGAAGTTGCGGAAGCCGTGCACCTCGTCGACGACCCTGACCGCGTCGCCGAGCGCGCCGAGCAATTGGGTCGCGAGTTCGAAGCACAGGTCCATCGCGTCGGCGCGGATGTGCAGCAGGATGTCGCCGGGCGTCGCGATCGCGACGCGCTGGCCGGCGCCGAATTCGCGGAACGGATGCAGCGACGCGGGGCGCGGATCGCCGAACAGCGCATCCCAGGCGTCGGCGCCGAAGCCGCATACGCAGGACAGGTTGCCGTCCGGCACGCGCTTGCCGACCGAGCGCACGAGCGCGGCGATGTCGCCGCACCACGCGCGGATCGTGTCGGCGCGCTCGGCGCCGGGGTTGACGGTGGCAACGAGGAAGATCGCGCTGCGCGTGACCGGGCTGTGAACGGCCTGGGAAAGCGGGGGACGGGTTTGCATCGCGGCCTGCCGGTCAGTCATGTCGGGACGGACGGGCCGCGGATGCCGCGGCGCGCGAAGACGAACGGTTGGACTGTGTCATGCGACTGTTCTCTTTGTGACATGCGGATGAAGGACGTTGCGCGGGCATCGCGCAACAGGCCGCAGCGGCGGCGGCCTGCCGCCCGGGCGCGCAAGGGGGAGGCAGGCTCGGTGGCCGCGCGTTCGCCCGGCGCGCGACCTCGCCGCACCGCGTAACGTCGTCGAGCATGCAATCTAGCAGCTTCGGCGGGTCTTTGGAACACGTATCGCCAATCTGTCATTCGAATGGGTTGATCGGGGTCCGATTCTGCGTCGCGGGCGTGCAGCTGTACTCCTGAAACCCGCGGCGCTGTGCTCTTGAGCGGGCGTGGCGCGTGCAGTAGATTAGGTTCGCTCCGCCCGCCGACGAGGACCATCATGATGAACCTGCTGGAAGCGATGCGTATTTATGTCGCGGTGGTCGAGCATGGCGGGGTGTCCGCCGCGGCGTCCGAACTGAAGCTCGGCCGCGCGCAAGTCAGCGAGCGGCTGGACCGCCTCGAACGGTATCTCGGCTGCCGGCTGTTGCTGGCGCGTGCGGGCGGCGACGTGGCGTGTACCGATGCGGGCGTCGCGTTCCACCAGTGCTGCCGGCGCACGCTGTCCGCGGTCGCGCAGGCCACCACCGCGGCCGGTGCGTGCGCAACCTTTCCCGATGCGCGCGTCGCGGGCTTTCCGCCGCCCGAAACCATCCGCCGTGTCGACGCAGCGTCGATCGCGGCACAACCCTCATTGCACCGGTCATCGCCTTGAATACGTCCACTGTTTCCGCCGATACGGCCGCCGAGCGCATCCGCCGCCGCTTCGGACACTTCCTCCACGCGGCCGAGCTGGCCGGGCTGATCGTGATCGGTCTCGCGACCGCGTTCGCGATGACGCAGGAAGCGTGGAAGGTCGTGCTCGCAGGCGAGGTGTCGCTGACCGACCTGCTGCTGATGTTCCTCTATCTCGAAGTGCTCGCGATGAACGTGCGTTACCTGCGGCTCGGCCGGCTGCCGGTGCGCTTTCCGCTGTTCATTGCGATGACGTCGCTCGCGCGCGACCTGATCCTGCGCGGCGCCACCGACAGCCCCGAGCGGATGCTGATGACCACGTTCGGAATCGTGCTGCTCGCGGTAGGCGTGCTGATCCTCAGCTTCGGCCAGCATCGCTTTCCGGCGGAGGTCGACGACGTCGAGGACGATGTGCATGCGCGTCGGTGATGCGTGTGTGTGCGGGGCCGATCGATGGGGGTGTCGGTTCGGTAGTTCATTTCGTTATACCGAGATTGATTCGGTGCGGCGCCGACTCGCGGCTGCCGCGTTTCCATCTGTTCACCACACGTGTGCGATTTGAGGTTTGATCGCCAAACTGTCACTTACATTCGCCGAAATGACGCAGTAGGATGCCGATCCTTCTCATGATGGATTTCGCATTGCTATCCGCCTTCAATTTCGGTAATGGACGTGGCTCGCACCGGAACGCCCGCGGCCGGACACGGCTATGCGGCCTCGTGCAGCGGCACGGCACGCGCACCTGCGCGTCGCAGGCTGGTTCACCGCTGGCGGGGCGAGGCGGATGAAGCTCTACGAGAAATTCGCGAACGACATAGAGAGACTCATCCGGCAACGCGTGTATCGACATGGCGATCGTGTGCCGTCGGTGCGGCAGGCGAGCCAGCAGCACCGGATCAGCATCACGACCGTGCTGCATGCGTACCTGCTGCTCGAAAGCCGCGGGCTGCTGGAGAGCCGTCCGCAGTCGGGGTACTTCGTCAACCTGCGCAACGACGACGGGCACGCGCCGGTGCGCGAGCTGCGGCCGTCGAAGCCGATCGCGATCTCGTCGTCGGTCGACGTGAGCCGGCTCGTGCTGTCCACGCTGCGCTCGATCGGTACCGACGACGCGGTGCCGCTCGGCTCGCCGTATCCGGACCCGAGCCTGTTTCCGTTCGAGAAGCTGAACCGCTACGCGTACGCGGCCGGCCGCGAAAAGTCGCTGTGGGGCGTGACCGACGGGCTGCCGCCGGGCCATCCGCGCCTGATCCGGCAGATCGCACGACGCTACCTGGAAAACGGGATGTCGGTCGACCCGAACGAGATCATCGTGACGGTCGGCGCGACCGAGGCGATCAACCTGTGCCTGCAGGCGGTCGCGAAACCGGGCGACACGATCGCGGTGGAGTCGCCGACGTTCTACGCGATGCTGCACGCGATCGAGCGGATGGGGATGAAGGCGATCGAAGTGGCGACGCATCCGGAATACGGAATCGACATCGCGGCGCTGGCGGCGATCGCGAAGTCGCAGCCGATCGCCGCATGCATGGTGATGCCGAACTTCCAGAATCCGCTCGGCTTCCAGATGCCCGACGAGCGCAAGCGCGAACTGGTTGAATTCGCAACGAAAGCCGATATGCCGGTGATCGAGAACGGCGTATACAACGAACTGTATTTCGGCAATGCGCACCCGAGTGCGCTGAAGGCGTTCGACCGCAACGGGATCGTGCTGCACTGCGCGTCGTTCTCGAAAAGCCTGACGGCCGCGTACCGGATCGGCTGGGCGTTGCCGGGCCGCTATCGCGAACAGGTCGAGAAGCTGAAGTTCCTGAACACGCTGGCGACGCCGTCGCTGCCGCAGCTGGCGATCGCCGAGTTTCTCGAACGCGACGGCTACGAGCATCACCTGCGGCGCCTGCGCAAGGCGTATGCGCAGCAAGCGAACCTGATGCGCGCGATGGTGTCGCGGTTCTTTCCGGAAGGCACGCGCATCTCGAGCCCGGCGGGCGGCTACGTGCTGTGGGTCGAGTTGCCGGCGCAGGTCGATGCGATGCGGCTGTACCAGCTCGCGCTGGAGCAGGGCATCACGATCGGACCCGGCTACATGTTCTCGATCGCGGACACCTACCGCAATTTCATTCGGCTGAACTACAGCAGCCCGTGGTCGCCGGAGATCGAACGCGCGATCGTCACGGTCGGGAAGCTCGCGTTATGACCTGAATCGCGTCGCGCACGCCATGCGGCGGCTAGCCGTCGACCGGGTCGGGATAGAGCACGCATAGAACGGTCGCCATCGGGTCGCTCCTCGTGACGGGATGAAGGCGGGGCGGTACGCGGATTGCTCGGCTCGCCGGCCCCCCGCGCACGCGCATCCGGCGTGTTGCGCCGCAACGTCGATGACGTTCTACGCCGGTCGCGGATCGCGTACAAGCCACAGTCCGTGTTTGCGTGCGCTGCGGGGTCGTCTGTACCTGTTCTTTTCGGGAAGGACGCCGATAATGGGATCGTTACCCCACACTCCGGGAGCCACGCCATGTCCGGAAGCGACGCCTCGTCTTCACGTCCCGATCTCGCGCAGGGGATCGCGCTCGACGACCTCGCCGACGGCGCGATGATCGAGGGCCAGGTCGGCGATGCCACGGTGCTGCTGGTGCGCCGCGCCGACGAACTGTTTGCCGTGGGTGCGCAATGCCCGCACTACGGCGCGCCGCTCGCCGACGGGCTGCTGGTCGGCGATACGATCCGCTGTCCGTGGCATCACGCGGCGTTCTGCCTGCGCACCGGCGAGCTGTTGCGCGCGCCGGCGCTCGACGGCCTGACGTGCTGGCGCGTCGAGCAGCGCGACGGCCGCGCGGTCGTGCTCGATGCGCGGCCAGCCGCATCGCCGCCCGCGCTGAACGCGGCGGGGCTGCCCGCATCGGTGGTGATCGTCGGCGGCGGTGCGGCCGCGATCGCGGCGGCCGTGACGCTGCGCCAGGAAGGCTATCCGCATGCGATCACGCTGCTGAGCGCGGACAGCGAGCCGCCGTACGACCGGCCGAACCTGTCGAAGGACTATCTGGCCGGCACGGCCGAAGCAGACTGGCTGCCGCTGCGCGGCGCATCGTTCTATACCGAGCAGCGCATCGACGTGCGCTGCGGCACGCGCGTCACGCGGATCGATGCCGCGCAGCACGCGGTCGAGCTCGCGGACGGCAGCCGCGTCGGCTACGGCGCGCTGCTGCTGGCCACCGGCGCCGAGCCGAACCGGCTGACCGTGCCGGGTGCGGATCTGCCGCACGTGTGCGTGCTGCGTTCGCGCGCCGATTGCGATGCGCTGATCGGCAAGTTGAAGACGGCGCGGCGCTGCGTCGTGGTCGGCGCGAGCTTCATCGGCCTCGAAGCGGCCGCCGCGCTGCGCACGCGCGGGCTCGACGTGCAGGTGGTCGCGCCCGACGCGCATCCGATGGCGCGCGTGCTCGGCGAAGCGCTCGGCGACACGATCCGCGCGCTGCACGAAGCGCACGGCGTGGTGTTCCATCTCGGCGCGACGCCCACGCAGATCGCGCCGGACCGCGTGACGCTGTCGAACGGCGACACGCTGCCGGCCGATGTGGTGGTGGTCGGCATCGGCGTGCATCCGGACGTCGTGCTCGCGCAGGAGGCGGGGCTCGCCGTCGATCGCGGCGTGACGGTCGACCGTTTCCTGCGGACGAGCGCACCGGACATCTACGCGGCCGGCGACATCGCGCGCTGGCCCGATCCGTTGACGGGCGAACGCATACGCGTCGAGCACTGGGTCGTCGCGCAGCGGCAGGGCATCGCCGCGGCGCGCAACATGCTCGGCCAGCAGCGGCCGTTCGACGCGGTGCCGTTCTTCTGGAGCCAGCACTACGACCTGACGGTCCGTTATGTCGGACATGCGGAGCAATGGGACCGCGTCGAGATCGACGGCGACCTGCGCGCGCATGACGCTTCGGTCGCGTTCTGGCGCGGCAACGCACGGCTCGCGGTCGCGACGATCGGCCGCGATCTCGACTGCCTGCGCGCGGAAGCGGCGCTCGAGCAGCAGGGCACGACGCGCGCGTGAACGGGCTGCCGACTGTGCGCTGACCGGTACACGCTCTGAAAAAAAGAGTTGCGCACACAACTGTCATCGCATCGTCGCGGCTTGCGCAGAGACCGCCGAGCCGGACAGACTCCCGTGACTCTCGACTGCGGTTTCTCGACCGAGGTGATCGCGGCGCTATTCGCGATCATGAACCCGAGCGCGAACAATCCGGCATTTCCGGTGCCGACATGGAGGTGCAGTCGACACGATGCGCCGCACGGCCGCGCTGCCGGCCGCGATCGGCATGTCGATCGACGACGACGCACCGGCCGGCTGACCACGCACCGCACCGACCCCTGCGCGCACGGGCGCGCGCCTTGCTCGAACAGTGTGACGGTACTTGCACCGTTACCGCTTTCGACAAGGAGGGCCTGACATGAAAGCAGTCGTATTTCACGGCATCGGCGACATTCGCATCGATACGGTACCCGACCCGCAAGTCGTCGACGTGACCGATGCGGTCGTGCGCCTGACGGCCAGCGCGATCTGCGGCACCGACCTGCACATGGTGCGCGGCACGCTCGGCGGGATGAAGCCCGGCACGATCCTCGGCCATGAGGGTGTCGGCATCGTCGAGACGGTCGGGCGCGACGTGCGCAACCTGCGGCGCGGCGATCGCGTGCTGATTCCGTCGACGATCGCGTGCGGCAGCTGCGTGTACTGCCGCGCGCGGGCACCGCGTTCTACGGCGGCCCGGCCGATACGGGGCCGTTCGACGGGCTGCAGGCCGAATACGCGCGCACGCCGCTCGCGAACGCGAGCCTGATCCGGTTGCCGGACGCGATCGACGACGACCGGGCGATCCTGATGTCCGACATTTTTCCGACCGGCTACTTCGGCGCGCAGCTCGCGGAAGTGAAGCCGGGCGACACGGTGGCCGTGTTCGGCGCCGGGCCGGTCGGCCAGTTCGCGATCGCGAGCGCGAAGCTGATGGGCGCCGGGCGCGTGATCGCGATCGACCGCATCGCGTCGCGGCTCGAGATGGCCTGCGCGCAAGGTGCCGAGACCATCGACTTCTCCGAGGAAGACCCCGTCGACACGGTGCTGCGACTCACCGGCGGGATCGGGGTCGATCGTGCGATCGATGCGGTGGGCGTCGACGCGATGCGCGCGACGCATGGGCCGGCCGCCGCCGACCACGACGCGGCGCGTGCGTTCGATGCGGAAGTCGACGCCGTCGCGCCGCGCCGCAAGCCGGACGGCCGCTACTGGACGCCCGGCGACGGACCCTCGCAGGTACTGCAATGGGCGGTGCGCGCGGTCGCGAAGGCGGGCACGGTCGCGGTGATCGGCGTGTATCCGCCGCAGGCGCGCGTGTTTCCGGTCGGCGAGGCGATGAACCGGAACCTCACGATCAAGATGGGCAACTGCAATCACCGGACCGTCACGCCGCACCTGATCGAGCTCGTGCGCAGCGGTGCGTTCGACCCGGCGTCCGTGCTGACGCGCTGCGAGCCGCTGACGAACGCGATCGACGCGTATCGCGCGTTCGACGTGCGCGAGCCGGGCTGGCTGAAAGTGAAGCTGACGCCATGACGCTGCGAACCGCAACGAGGAGTGCTGCCATGAACGAGTTCCATGATCTCTACGACAACTGCATGGCCGCGTGCGATGCGTGCGCGCATGCATGCGACGCGTGTACGGCGGGGTGCCTGGCGGACCCCGACACGCACGCGCTGGCCGCTTGCATCGCGCTCGACATCGAGTGCGCGCAGCTGTGCCGCCTTGCCTCGGCCGCGATGGCGCGCGACAGCGTGCTCGCGCCGCAGGTGTGCGCCCTGTGCGCGCGTGCGTGCGAGGTGTGCGCGGCCGAGTGCCTGCTGCATGCGCACGACCATTGCCGGCGCTGCGCGCTGGCATGCGATGCGTGCGCGGCGATGTGCCGCGCGATGGCATGAGCGGCTACGGCGCGCCGTGAACCTTGCGCGCGACGCGCTCCAGCAGCGCGTCGAGCACCGCCATCTCCACGGGCTTCACGAGGTGATCGTCGAAGCCCTCGCTCGCGGTGCGTGCGAAGTCGGCCGGGCTCGCATGGCCGGACAACGCGACGCAGGTCGTGCCGGCCAGCGCATCGATCGCGCGCAGTTCGCGCAGCAGCGTGAAGCCGTCGACGTCGGGCATCGACAAGTCGACGAGCATCAGGTGCGGAACGATGTCGCGCGCGAGCGCCAGCGCGTCGTCCGCGTGGTACGCGACGCGCGGCGCGTGGCCCTTGATCTGCAGCAGCACGGCGAGCGTGTCGGCGGAGTCGCGGTTGTCGTCGACGATGACGATGCGCAGCGGCGCGCCGGCCGGCGGCTCGGTCGTGCGCGGCGCCGGCGCCGGCACGTCGCCGGGCGTCGGGCGCATCGCGGGCTCGAGCGGCAGCCGCACCGTGAACGTCGCGCCGTGGCCGGGGCCGGCGCTTTCCGCGGCGATCCTACCGCCGTGCAGTTCGACGAACGACCGGCAGATCGCGAGACCGAGCCCGAAGCCGTCCGACGCGCGCCGGCCCGGCACGCTTTCCTGTTCGAACAGGTCGAAGATCGATTCGAGCGAACCCGGCGCGATACCGACGCCGTGATCGGTGATGCGAATCGCGACGACCGACCCTTCGGCGCTCGCGCTGACGTCGATGCGCGCGCCCTGCGGCGAGAATTTCGACGCGTTGTCGAGCAGGTTGTGCAGCACCTGCACGAGCCGCGCGGCGTCGCCGCGCACCACCAGCGGATCGGCCGGCAGGTCGACGCGAATGTTCTGCTCGCGTGCGGCCAGCTTCGGCTGGACGCTTTCCACGCCGCGGCAGACGACGTCGCGCACGGTCACCGGCGCATGGTCGAGCTCGACCTTGCCGGCGGTGATGCGCCCGACGTCGAGCAGGTCGTCGACCAGCCGCGTCAGCTGTCCGACCTGGCGATGCACGGCGTCGCGGCATTGCGCGAGCGCGGGCGCCGGATCGGGCAGGCTCTGCAGCACGCCGACCGAATTGCGCAGCGGCGCGAGATGGTTGCGCAGCTCGTGCGCGAGCATCGCGATGAACACGCTGAGCCGGTGCGTCGACACCTCGAGTTCGGCGAGCCGCTTGCGCTCGGTCATGTCGCGCGTGATCTTGATGAAGCCGGCCAGCTGGCCCGCATGGTCGTGCACGGCCGTGATCGTCACGCTGGCCCAGAACAGCGAACCGTCCTTGCGCACGCGCCAGCCTTCGTCCTCGAAGCGGCCGTGCGCGACGGCTTCGCGGAGCCCCAATGCGGGCCGCCCGGCGGCGATCGCATCGGGCGGATAGAAACGCGAGAAATGGTGGCCGACGATGTCGGCCGTGCGATAGCCCTTGATGCGCTCCGCGCCCGCGTTCCACGTCGCGACGTTACCGTGCGCGTCGAGCATGAACACCGCATAGTCGGTGATCGCACCGACGACGGTCTCGAAACGGAACTCGGCGAAGCGGTGCAGCAGGTCGCGTGCATCGGCAGGCCCGAGCGGCGGGTCGAGATCGGAAATGGCGTCGTCTTTCTTCATCGGAACGGCAAGTCGGATGCGGGCGGAGGAACGCCGCCCCGCCGCGGCCGGACGCGCCGGCTGCGGCCATTCAAATCGGATTGACACCCCGAAAGCATAAGGGAGGTCGAATCGCCTGATCAATGGGGGCGCATGGCCTGTGCCGCGTCGCGCCCGCAGTGCGAAATCCTGCCGGTGGCGGCCCGGCGACGGCGGCGCGGCATGCCGATTGCGTCGCCCTCCGGTCCGCACGCCGCGGCCGGCCCGGCGCGAAAGCCGGCCTCCGGCGGCGGCGCGCCGCTTCACGGCTACCCGAGGGCATCGACATGAACAGCACACTGAACCCCGACAACGAACCGGCCGGCCCGGACGACGACAACGCACGGCGCGGCCGCGACGGCCGCGCGCTGGGTCCGAGCGATTCGTCCGACAGCGGCAGCGACACGGCCGGCGCGCGGCGCCATCCGTTCGACGTCGATTCGCCGCTCGACGAGCACGCGCTGGAGCGCGGCGACGCGGCCCTCGACAGCGATACGGACCGCGCGGGCACCGGCGAGCGCGCGTCGGCGGACGGCGACGCGGGGCTCGAGGAAGGCGCCGATATCGAGCCGGATCGCACGGAACGGCTGAGCGAGCCCGGCGGCACCGAGGATCCGGATGCGCCGGACGAACCGGGTGCGGGCGGCGCATAGGATCGCTGCACGGCGACCCTCCGCGCAAAAACTGCAATTGCGTTGCAGATAGGGGCGTCCGGCCAGGGGCACCGCGCAAAGGGTGCCCGGCCAGGTGCGCCCGGCCAGGGACACCCGCCGAGGCGCGACGATCCGCATTGCCCCCGTCAGCGCGCTGCGCGGCGATCGCGACGTGGACCGCGATCGTCGGCGCGGGCGTGCCGCCTGGGCTTCGCCGCGCCCCCGCGGTGTGCTGGCCAACGGGCGGCACGCGACTTGCATCGACCTGACCGACGTGCGCCGCGACGCGACATGGGTCCCGGTCCGCACGCGGCACAGGCGCGATCAGGCACAGGCGCGATCAAGGAGGGACACGATGCAACGACGATCTCCCGGACGGCAAGCCGAACGGAGCGGCCCGCCCGACTGGCAGGAGCGCGGCGAACGCGCGTACCGGGACACCGGCGAGCGCGATTTTCGCGGCGACGAATCCCGGCGCCACGATGCCGACTACGAATCCGCGTACCGGCGCTTCGCGAGCGAGGACGTCGGCCCCGAAGACTGGGGCAGCGAATGGAGCGAGCGCTCGGCCCGCTCGTCGGCCGAACAGCGCGGCGCAGACGCCGGCGCCGACTGGCGCGGTGCGCCGGGCGGGCCGGGCGGCCCCGGCGGTTCGCGCGATCCGGCGTGGGAGTCCGGGCGCGGCTACGGCAACCGCGGCCGCACAGCGGAAGGCGGCCAGGGACGTGAAGGCGCCCATGCCGATCAGCCGCGGTTCCGCGGCCAGCACCGGACGGGCTGGCATGGCGGCGAGGGCGACTACGACGCCTACAACGGGCGCGACCAGCGCCGTGCCGATGCGTCAGGCCTGTCGCGCTTCGGCGACGCCGCGCAACGCGAGGCCATGCGGCATCGGCGCGGCCCGAAAGGCTATACGCGTTCGGACGAGCGGATTCGCGAGGACGTCTGCGAGCGGCTCGCGCATGCGCTCGACATCGACGTGAGCGATGTCTCCGTGCAGGTGCGCGACGGCCGCGTCGAACTCGACGGCACCGTGCCGCAGCGCTGGATGAAGCACGACATCGAGGACATCGCCGACGGCTGCATGGGCGTGCGCGACGTCGAGAACCGCGTGCGCGTGCGCCGCGACGGCGAACAACCCGATACGGGCATGGTGCTGCATCCGTCCCAACGCACGGTCACGCCGACGCAACCTGCGGCGCGCGATCCCGAACCGGGTAGCGGCGCCGGCCGCGAACGCGATCCGCGCCGTTGACGGCCGATGCGCGGGACGACCCGGCCAAGGCCACGGACACAGCCAATGCGCGCATGACGACCGGCTCTGACGACGGACCGCGTGACGACGGCGACATTCGCGACGATCGCGACTCGAGCGCCAGCGCGCCGCGCGACGGTCGTGGCCGCGGCGCACGTGGCCTGCGCGCGCGCATCGCGGTCGAGCTGTGGCGCGCGATCCGGCATTACCGCGCGCGCGTGCTGGCCGCGCTGGCGCTGCTGCTGCTCGCGAAGGCGGCGGCCGTTTCGGTGCCGCTGCTGCTGAAGGACATCGTCGACGGGCTGGGCCGCGCGGCCGGCCAGCCGGTCGCGCTGCCGGTTCTGCTGCTGTTCGCGTATGCGGTCGTGCGCTTCGCGGCGAACGCGCTGAACGAAGTGCGCGACATGACGTTCGTGCAGGTCACGCAGCACGCGGTCGCGTCGTTTACGGTCCGCACGTTCGGTCATCTGCACCGGCTCGGCGCGCGCTTTCATTCGCAGCGCGAGACCGGCGCCGTCGTGCGCGACCTCGAGAAAGGCACGGCCGGGATCGGCTACCTGCTCGGCGTCGCGGTGTTTACCGTCGTGCCGACCGCGATCGAGATCGGCTCGGTGCTGGTGATCGTGATCGGCAAGTATGGCGGCGGCTTCACCGCGATCATCCTCGTCACGTTCGCCGTCTATGCGGCCTACACGACCGTCTTCACGCGCCGGCGGATGCGCTACCAGCGTCGCGTGAACGTGCTCGAGGCCGAATCGAACGCGCGCGTGGTCGACAGCTTGCTCAACGTCGATACGGTCAAGTACTTCGCGCGCGAGGACGTCGAGCGCAGCCGGCTCGAACGCGTGCTCGACGCATGGCGCGAGGCCGGCGTCGACAACCAGTACGCGCTGTCGACGCTGCATATCGGGCAGAGCGCATGCATCGGCGCGGGCATCGCGGCGGTGATGCTGCTCGCCGGCCAGCATGTCGCGCGCGGCACGATGACGGTCGGCGATCTGGTGCTGATCAACGCGTACATCATCCAGATCAGCCTGCCGCTGAATGCGCTCGGCTTCGTGTTCCGCGAGGCGCACGACGCGATGACGAACATCGAACGATTGTTCGGGCTGCTCGACGCCCGCGGCAAGCCGGGCGAGGAGGGCGACGCGCCCGGCGCGCAGCCGCTCGCGGTGCGCGGCGGCGCGATCGAGTTCGAGCACGTCGACTTCGGCTACGAGCCGAGCCGCCAGATTCTGTGGGACGTGTCGTTTCGGGTCGAGCCGGGACAGACGGTCGCGGTGGTCGGCGGGAGCGGCTCGGGGAAGTCGACGCTCGCGCGGCTGCTGTTCCGGCTGTACCAGCCCGATGCGGGGACGATCCGGATCGACGGCCAGGACCTGCGCCTCGTGACCGAGCGCAGCCTGCGCGATGCGCTCGGCATCGTGCCGCAGGACACGATCCTGTTCAACGACACGCTGGCCTACAACATCGCATACGGCAAGCGCGACGCGACGCGCGGCGACGTGATCGCGGCCGCGCGCGGCGCGCAACTCGACGCGTTCATCGAGCGGCTGCCCGATGCGTACGACACGCGTGTCGGCGAGCGCGGCGTGCGGCTGTCCGGCGGCGAGCGGCAGCGTGTCGCGATCGCGCGCGCGCTGCTGAAGGCGCCGCCGATCGTCGTGTTCGACGAGGCGACGTCGGCGCTCGATACGCGCTCGGAGCGCGCGATCCAGCAGGAACTGATGCGCGTCGCGCGGCACCGCACGAGTCTCGTCATCGCGCACCGGCTGTCGACGATCGTCGACGCGGACCGGATCCTCGTGATGGAGCATGGCCGGCTCGTCGAGCAGGGCACCCACGACGAACTGCTGGCGAGCGACGGCGTGTATGCGCAGATGTGGTCGCTGCAGGCGAAGCAGCGCGAACTGGAGCGCACCGAGGCGAAGTTCGCGCTGCAGCCGGTGCGGATCAACCCGCTGGTGGCGCAGGTGCTCGATGCGCTGGCGGAAGCCGCCGCGCGCCGCGGCGTGCCGGTGTTCCGCGAGCTGTCGAACGAGGATCTGGTCGTCAAGGCCGATCCGGCCGCACTGCGGCGCTTCGTGTGGGAGCTGTGCCGCGGCGGGATCGACACGAGCGGCGGCGGGCGGGTCGAGGTGCGCACCGCGCGGCACGACCCCGACGCGCGGATCACGATCACGTGCACCGGCGTCGACGCGCCGGAGCTGTCGCTGGCCGATCTCGAACGGCTGCAGGGCGCGATCGAGGACGCGGGCGGCTACGTCGTTCGCGAGCGCGACGACGTCGGCGTGACGTTGCACCTGTCGCTGCCGCTGTGCGCGGTTGCGCCGGCGTCGCTGCAACCGGCCGACGCTGCCGCGCCGAATCCCGGGCCGGGCGCCGTTGCGGCCGCGAAGCCGCTCGACGGCGTGCGCATCGCGTGCGTCGACGATCACGACGAGGCGCGCGAAGCGCTTGCCGCGCTGCTGCAGGTCGCCGGTGCGGACGTGCGTGTGTTCGCGTCCGGCCACGCGCTGCTCGACGAGATGCGTAACACGCGCCGCGCGGACTGGCCGGCGCTCCTGGTATGCGACATCGACCTTGGCGCCGGCGAGGAAGACGGCTACACGGTGATGCGCCGCGTGCGCCAGCTCGACGCCGAGCGTGCGCGCGACGGCCGGGCGCCGCTCGAAGCGCTCGCGTTGTCGGGCCATGCCCGCGAGCGCGACCGCACGCGCGCGGTCGAAGCGGGTTTCCACGCCTATCTGACCAAGCCCGCGGCAGCGGCCGACCTGATCGCGACGCTGCGGGCGCTCGCGCTTTCCTCCGGAGATATCCATGCCGAACCTTTCGAATCCGACGCCCCCCGAAGTCCTGACCGAGCGCCGCGCCGGTAGCGCGTTCGCCGACCGCCAGGCCGCGGTCGCCGCCGTCGAGCTGCTGTTGCCGACGTTGTCGGCCGCGTTGCAGAGCGACTTCGTCGGCGACAGCGGCTGCCTGCACGTCGTGATCATGGATCCGGCGCTCGGGCCGCGCGACGCGGCGTTCGAGGATGCGATCCTGTACGAGTTCTCGCTGCCCGATCCGAAGGACTGGGATGCCGATTATCGTGCGTACGCCCGCGCGAAGGCGCGGCTGTCGTGGGAAACCGGCTGCGACGGCCACGTCGTGCAGGCGCTCGAGCCGTACCGGCTGCGCGCGGGCGACACGAACCTGTGGGGCGGCGTCGCGCAGCACGGCATCGTGGTCGGCGTGTCGGGTGCGCAGCCCTGGTTCGACGAGGCGTTCGCGGGCTGCATCGCGCACTGCCTGCGTGCGCTCGCGAAACACCGCGCGCAGGCGACGCCGGACGCGCTCGCGATCTGAGCGCAGGCGAGCGGGCCCGTTTTTACAGCCGGTTATAAAAAAGCCAGCGGGCGCGCGGGGGGAGCGCGATGTGGCGCGGGCATTCGCGCAATGGCACGGTTTTCGCTGTACCTCTGGTACGACGTTTGTCACGACAAGTGTCAACGCCTCGATATTCCGGACGCTTACAGGAGGTGCATGTTGAACGCGACTCACGATCCAGCGCGAGCGTCGCTCGCCGGTCGCACCGCGCTCGTGACGGGCGGCGGTCGCGGCCTGGGCGAGGCCATCTGCGAGGAACTGGCGCGACACGGCGCACACGTGATCGTTGCCGATCTCGACGGCGATCGCGCGGCGGCCGTTGCGCAGCGCCTCGAGCGGCATGGCGGCCGCGCGGTCGGACGGCCGCTCGACGTGCGCGACGAGGCGTCGGTGCTGCAGGTCATGCACGACGCGCGCGAGGCGCTCGGCGACGTCGACGTGATCGTCAACAACGCGGCGATCGACGTGACCGCGCCGATCGACGACGTCAGCGTCGCCGCCTGGCAGCAGGTGATGATGACCAACCTGTTCGGCCCGTACCTGATGTGCCACGCGGCCGTGCCGATGATGAAGGCCCGCGGCAGCGGCCACATCGTCAACATCGCGTCGACCGCATCGAAGCGCGCATGGCCGAATGCGTCCGCGTATCACGCGACCAAGTGGGGGCTGCTCGGGTTGTCGCATGCGCTGCATGCGGAGCTTCGGCCGGCCGGCGTGAGCGTGTCGGCGATCGTCGCGGGCGGGATGCGCACGCCGTTCCTGCTCGATCGCTTCCCTGACATCGACGTGGACACGCTGCAGCCGCCGGAACACGTCGCGGCGGCCGTGCGTTTCGTGCTGACGCAGCCGCCGGGCACCGTCGTGCCGGAACTGATGGTGCTGCCGATGAAGGAGACGTCATGGCCGTGAGTCGCGCGCGACGGCTGCCCGGCGCGGTGCTGCTCGACAAGGACGGCACGCTGCTGGAGGACCTGCCGTACAACGTCGACCCCGCGCGGATGCAGCTTGCGCCGGGCGCCGCGCGCGCATTGCGCACGCTCGGCGCGACGGGCATGCCGATCGCGGTCGTGTCGAACCAGCCGGGTGTCGCGCTCGGCTACTTTGCCGAATCGAAGCTTGGCGCGGTCCGTCAGCGTCTCGCCGAATTGTTCGAAGCGAACGGCGCGGTGCTGGCGGACTTTTTTTATTGCCCGCATCACCCGGCGGGCAGCGTGCCGCGCTACACCTGCGACTGCATCTGCCGCAAGCCGCGCCCGGGGATGGTGCGCCGCGCGATCGCCACGCTCGGCGCGGTCGCCGAGTGGAGCTGGATGATCGGCGACATTCTCGACGACGTCGAGGCCGGCCGCGCCGCGCGCTGCGGCACGATACTCGTCGACCGCGGCAACGAGACGCAATGGCGGCTCGATGCCGCGCGCACGCCGCACCATGTGGTCGACCGGCTCGACCTCGCCGCCGACCTCGTCGCGCGCGAGGCCGTGCGCCGCCACGGCTCGTGGGTGCGGCGATGAGCGCCGCCTGGGATCGCGCGCGGCGCATTCTGTGCGTGCGCCTCGACAGCCTCGGCGACGTGCTGATGACGACCCCCGCGCTGCGCGCGCTGAAGGAGAGCGGGCGCGGCCGCCGGCTCACGCTGCTGACGTCGCGCACCGGCGCCGCGCTGGCGAAACACCTGCCGATGGTCGACGACGTGTGGACGTACGACGCGCCGTGGGTCAAGCATCCGGACGTGCGCGGCGATCCGGTCGTCGATCTCGACATGATCGACCGGCTGCTGGCCGGCCGCTTCGACGCGGCCGTGATCTTCACCGTATACAGCCAGAGTCCGTTGCCGGCCGCGATGATGTGCTGGCTCGCGGGCATCCCGCTGCGGCTCGCGCATTGCCGCGAGAACCCCTACGAACTGCTGACCGACCGCGTGCCCGAGACCGAGCCGGATTCGCGCGTGCGCCACGAAGTCGCGCGCCAGCTTGCGCTGGTCCGCGCGATCGGCGCGAAGACGTGCGACTGGCGCATGGCGTTCGAGCCGGGCGATGCGGCGCGACGCGCGCTGCACTCGCGCTTGCGCGCGGCGCTGCTGCGCATCGGCGGCCCGCGCCGGCCGGCGCCGGCGCGCACGCGCTGGCTGGTCGTGCATCCGGGCGCGAGCGCGGCATCGCGGCGCTGGCCGGCCGAGCGCTTCGGCGACGTGGCCGCGCGGCTCGCGCCGCTGTTCGACGGCATCGCGGTGACGGGCGGCGCCGACGAGCGCGCGCTCGTCGATGCCGTGTGCGAACGCGCGGGGCCGCGCGCCGTGCCGCTCGCCGGCGTGCTGCCGCTCGGCGAGCTCGGCGCGCTGATCGAGACGGCCGACCTGCTGCTGACGAACAACAGCGGCCCCGTGCATCTCGCGGCCGCGCTCGGCACGCCGGTCGTCGATCTGTACGCGCTGACCAATCCGCAGCATACGCCGTGGCGTGTGCCGCACCGCGCGTTGAACGTCGACGTGCCGTGCCGCAACTGCTACCGCAGCGTGTGCAACCAGCCCGGCCATCCGTGCCTGCTCGGCGTGAGCGTCGACGATGTCGTCGAGGCGACGCACGGCTTGTTGCGCCGTAGCGCGCGCCATGCGCAACACGCGGCCGCGCGCGCCACGTTGCACGCTGCCGAGCCGGTCGCGGCGAACGCGTCGAGCGTGTCGAACGTGATTCCGTTCGCGCAAGTCATCACGAGGACCTGACGCATGCCTGCTCCGACCTATACGCTCGGCATCAATGCCGCCTTTCACGACAGCGCCGCGTGCCTCGTGCGCGACGGCGCGGTGATCGCGGCGGCCGAGGACGAACGCTTCACGCACGTGAAGCACGCGAAGCGGCCGGTGCCGTTCTCGACTTGGGAGCTGCCGTTTCACGCGATCGATTATTGTCTGGCGGAAGCGGGCATCACGCTCGCGGACGTCGACCATGTCGCGTATTCGTACGATCCGTGGCTCGAACTGGACCGTCACGGCGACGCGCCCGAGCTGACGCTGCCGCTCGCACCGTCCGCGCATGCGCGGCGTGCCGACGGCGCATCGCCGTGGCATCCGTTGTTCCTGTCGTCGATCGTGAACGCGCCGCGCCAGCTCGCGGGCGGCGCGCCGCACCACCTGCAGCGGCGCTTTCGCGGCGTCGCGCACGACGGGCCGTTTCGCTGGCATTTCATCGAGCACCACCTCGCGCACGAGGCGAGCGCGTTTCTCGCGGCGCCGTACGAGCACTGCGCGGTGATGACGATGGACGGGCGCGGCGAACGCGCGACGACGAGCTACGGCGTGTTCGACGGCCAGTCGTACCGGCGGCTCGGCCAGGTCAACCTGCCGCATTCGCTCGGCCTGCTGTACGAGCGCGTGACGCGCTACCTCGGCTTCCTGCATTCGTCGGACGAGTACAAGGTGATGGCGCTCGCGTCGTACGGCAAGCCGGTGTTCGCGGACGCGATGCGCAAGCTGGTGAGCTACAACGGCGACGGGCGCTACGAGGTTGCCGACGGCGATCTCGTCGCGCTGTTCGGCGCGCCGCGCGAGCGCGGCGGACCGATCGAGCCGCATCACTGCGACATCGCGCATGCGCTGCAGCTGGTGCTCGAGGAAACGACGCTGCAGGCGGTCGACTGGCTCGCGGCCGAGAGCGGCGAGCAGCAACTGGCGATGGCGGGCGGCGTCGCGCTGAACTGCGTGATGAACGCGAAGATCCGCGATCGCGGCCCGTTCGACGACGTGTGGGTTCAACCGGCGGCAGGCGACGCGGGCACCGCGCTCGGCGCCGCGCTGTGGACCGATTTCCGGATGCGCGGGATGCGCGGCGACTGGCGGATGGATCACGCGTATCTCGGGCCGTCATACGGCGACGATGCGATCGAGGCGTTCCTGAAGGAAGCGCGGCTGCCGTACCGGCGGCTCGCGGACGTCGCCAGCCAGACGGCCGCGCTGCTCGCGGCAAACCGCGTGATCGGCTGGTTCCAGGGCCGCATGGAGTTCGGGCCGCGCGCGCTCGGTGCGCGCTCGATCCTCGCGTCGCCGATCGATCCGGACATGCAGCGCAAGCTGAACCGGATCAAGGATCGCGAGGACTTCCGGCCGGTTGCGCCGGTCGTGCTCGAAAGCCACGCACACCACTGGTTCAACGGCGGGCGGCGCACGCCGCTGCGCGCGCCGTTCATGCTGTTCGTGTACGACATCGCGCCCGGCGCCGAGGCGACGATTCCGGCGGTGCGCCACATCGACGGCACCGCGCGCGTGCAGACCGTCGACGCACACCAGCATCCGCTGCTGCACGCGCTGCTGTCCGAGTTCGACGCGCTGACCGGCGTGCCGGTGCTCGTCAACACGTCGTTCAACACGCGCGGCGAACCGATCGTCTGCACGCCGCGCGACGCGCTCGAGTGCTTCTGGACTTCGCCGCTCGACGCGCTCGTGATCGGTTCGTTCCTGCTGGAGAAGCCGAGATGAACATGCGCGACACGCAGTTGCCGCCGGTCGTGTCGGTCGTCGTGCCGACGTACCGGCGGCCCCGCCTGCTCGAACGCTGCCTCGACGCGCTGTGCGCGCAGGTGTTCGATCCGACCACCTACGAGATCGTCGTCGTCGACGACGACCCGGCCGGCAGCGCATGGGAAACCGTCGACGCGTGCCGTGCGCGGGTGACCGACGTGCCGGTGATCCGCTACATGACCGCACCCGATACGCAGGGGCCGGCGGGCGCGCGCAACATCGGCTGGCGCAGCGCGCGCGGCGCGCTGATCGCGTTCACCGACGACGACACGATTCCCGATCCGACCTGGCTGCGCCACGGCGCGGCCGCACTGCTGGCCGAACCGTCGGCGGCGGCCGCGGCCGGGCGCATCGACGTGCCGCTGCGAGCGCGCCCGACCGACCACGAGCGCGACGCGGCCGGCCTCGCGCATGCGGAATTCGCGACCGCGAACTGCTTCGTGCGGCGTGCGGCGCTGGAGCGCGTCGGCGGGTTCGACGAGCGCTTCACGCGCGCCTGGCGCGAGGACGCCGACCTGATGTTCGCGCTGCGCGAGCACGCGGGGCCGATCGTCGGCGTCGATGCCGCGCGGATCGTGCATCCGGTGCGTCCCGCGCGCTGGGGCGCGAGCATCGGCCAGCAGTCGAAGGTGTATTTCGACGCGCTGCTGTACAAGAAGCATCGCGCGACCTACCGGCGTCATATCCGCGCGATGCCGCCGTGGAATTACTACGCGGCCGTGTTGTTCGCGCTCGGCGCGCTCGGCTGTTTCGCGGCCGGATGGCGCGTGCCGGGCATCGCATGCGCGGCGGCCTGGGCCGTGATCACGGCCGCATTCTGCGCGAAGCGGCTGCGCGGCACGCGGCTCACGCCGTCGCATGTCGCCGAGATGATCGTCACGTCGATCGCGATTCCGCCCGTGTCGCTGTACTGGCGCGTGCGCGGTGCGCTCCACTTCCGGGTGTTCTTCCTATGATGCTCGAATCCGTTTCGTCGTCCGGTCCGATGCGCATCGCGGTGTTCCGCGCGCTGCAGCTCGGCGACATGCTGTGCGCGGTGCCGGCGCTGCGCGCGCTGCGGCGCGGCGAGCCGGATGCGCGCATCACGCTGATCGGCTTGCCGTGGGCGCGCGAGTTCGCATCGCGCTTCTCGGACTACATCGACAACTTCATCGCGTTTCCCGGCGCGCCGGGCCTCGGCGAGCAGCCGGACGCCGAGCCGGCCGCGCGCGAGGCGTTCGTCGCGGAATGCCGCGCGCGCGACTTCGATCTCGCGATCCAGCTGCACGGCAGCGGCGTACAGACCAACGCGATCGTCGCGTCGCTCGGTGCGACGCGCACCGCCGGTTTCGTGCCGCCCGACGGCGGCACGACCGCGCTCGACTGTGCGCTCGTCTGGCGCGACGGCGAGCCCGAGGTCACGCGCTACCTGGCGCTGACCCGCAAGCTCGGCTATCCGGACTGGGGCGACTACCTGGAGTTTCCGCTGGGCGGCCTCGACTACGCGCTGTGGCACGTGCTGTGCGACGAGCATGCGCTCGATCCGGGCCGCTACGTGATCGTTCATCCGGGCGCGCGGATGGCGTCGCGGCGCTGGCCGGTCGAGCGTTTCGCGAGCGCGGCACGCCAGCTCGCGGACGACGGCTGGCAGATCGTGTTGACCGGCACGCGCGCGGAACTCGCGCTGGCCGGCGCGTTCGTCGAACATCTCGCGCGGCCGTGCGTGAACCTGTGCGGGCGCACGCCGCTCGGCGCGCTGGCCGCGCTGATCGGCCGCGCGCGGCTCGTGCTGTGCAACGACACGGGCGTGTCGCATGTCGCGGCGGCGTTCGGCACGCCGAGCATCGTCGTCGCATGCGGCAGCGACACGGCCCGCTGGGCGCCGCTCGACGCCGAACGCCATCGCGTGCTCGCGCACTATCCGGCCTGCCGGCCGTGCGCGTTCGACACCTGCCCGTACGGGCACGAGTGCGCGACGGCGATCGGCGTCGACGACGTGATGGAGCGGGCGGGCAAGCTGCTCGCGGAGGAGAGACGTCATGTCACGTAAGCGCTTGCGCGTGCTCACCTGGCACGTGCATGGCAACTATCTGTATTACCTGTCGCAGGTGCCGCACGATTTCTACATCGTGACGAAGCCGCAGCATCCGCCCGGTTACGCCGGTCGGGTCGGGCACCTGCCGTGGGGCGACAACGTGTACGAGGTGCCCGTCGAGTGCGTGCGCGACACCGAGTTCGACTGCGTGCTGTACCAGCATCACAATCACTACGCGCACGACCGGTTGCGGCTCCTGAGCGACGCGCAACGCGCGCTGCCGGCGCTGTTCGTCGAACACGATCCGCCGCGCGAGCACCCGACCGACACGCTGCACCCCGTGCAGGACCCGAACGTGTTGCTGGTGCACGTGACGCCGTTCAACGCGCTGATGTGGGACAGCGGCGTCACGCCGACGCGCGTGATCGAGCACGGCGTGCTGCTGCCCGACGGTGTCGAGTATCGCGGCACGCTGCCCAAGGGCGTGACGGTCGTGAACCACCTCGCGCGACGCGGGCGGCGTCTCGGCGCCGACCTGTTCGAGACCGTGCGTCACAGCGTGCCGCTCGATCTGGTCGGGATGGGCTCGGCCGAACTCGGCGGCATCGGCGAGGTGCCGAATCCGGCGCTCCCGCAGTTCCTGTCGCACTACCGCTTCTTCTTCAATCCGATCCGCTACACGAGCCTCGGGCTCGCGGTGATCGAGGCGATGATGATCGGGCTGCCAATCGTTGCGCTCGCAACGACGGAGATGGCGCAGCTCGTGAGGAGCGGCTGCAACGGGGTCGCCGATACGCGGCCTGCCGTGTTGATCGACGCGATGCGCATGCTGCTCCGCGATCCGGATCTCGCGCGCGAGTGGGGCGCGGCGGCGAAGCGCGACGCGTGCGAGCGGTTCGGGATCGAGCGGTTCGTGCGCGAGTGGGACAGCGCGTTGTGCGACGTCGCGGCGTAGACCGTGCGGCCGCCGGCGCGGCCCGCTTACGGGTTCGTTGCGCCCGGCGGCATGCCCGCGCTCGGGCTGCCGGCCGCACCGTCGGCACCGGCGGTGCCGCTGGCGCCGCTTGCGCTGCCCGCGGCGGGCGTCGGCGCAGCCGCGCCGCTCGCCGCGTTGCGCTCGTGTTCGGGCAGCAGCGCGAGCCGGTTGTACAGCGTCTTCAGGCTGATGCCGAGCGCCTTCGCGGTGCGCGGCTTGTCGCCGTTGAAATGGCGCAGCGACGCGACGATGAAGCGCTGCTGCGTATGCGCGAGCGTCGTGCCGATATGGAGCGTCATCGCGTTGTGACGCACCTCCTCGCGCGGCGGCTGGCGGCGCGGCAGCTGCAGTTCGATCTGCTCGTCGGCGAGAATGAACGCGCGCTCCAGCGCGTTGCGCAGCTCGCGCACGTTGCCGGGCCACGTATAGGCGCGCAGCGCCTTCATCGCCTGCAGCGACAGACGCTTGCGCGTGCGATGCCGCGCATTCAGCCGCTCGACGATCTGCAGCGCGATGTCGCCGACGTCGTCCTCGCGCTGCCGCAGCGCGGGCACGTGCAGCGCGATCGTCGCGATCCGGTAGAACAGATCCTCGCGCAGCCGGCCGCTGCGCACGGCCTCGACCGGATCGTGATGGGTGGCCGCGACGATCCGCACGTCGAGCGGAATCGCTTCGTGACCGCCGACGCGCACGATCGTGTTCGTCTCCAGCGTGCGCAGCAGTTTCACCTGCAATTCCGCCGGCATTTCCGCGATTTCGTCGAGAAACAGCGTGCCGCCGCGCGCGGCTTCGAACATGCCCACATGTTGCGCGATCGCGCCGGTGAAGCTGCCTTTTTCATGTCCGAACAAATGGGATTCCGCGATGTCCTTCGGAATCGCCCCGCAGTTGACGGGCACGAACGGCCCGCGCCGGCGCGGGCTCATGTCGTGGATGAGCCGCGCGACGATGTCCTTGCCGGCGCCGCTCTCGCCGACCACCAGGACGCTGACGCGCGTCGCGGCGACACGCGCTACCTTCAGCAGCAGGTCCTGAATCGTTGGCGAGCGGCCGAACAGCCGCGCGCCGTCATCGTCGGATTTCGACATGAGTGTATCGAGTTGGAAGTATTGACCGAAACCGTCGAGGAGCAGGCGAAAAAATGACCGCCACGCATCATTTTTTCATGTGGAAAGCATACCTTTTATGCCCGTTTCGCCGGATTGAATCTGGCAATGCGGTGGTCGACGACAGATAGATTTATTCGATGATCGGCGAAGGCACGACGCACTTCTTCTATACTTCTAGGCACGCGTTTGTCACTGCAGGACAGCTAATTTGCTCATTCGTGTGCGGTGCGGATGTGCCGCCGGGTTCCGGCGTCGTACCCCGCATCGCACGCCCGCCGCGGTTTCGGCCGACGCCTTGCGCCCGGGCCGCACCCACCAGGAGCTTCGATGCCTTATGTCCTGATCGTCGAAGACGACGCCGATACGCGCACGATGCTCGCGACGCTCGCGCAAGCGCAGCAGCTTGCATGCGACACGGCCGCGACCCTCGAGGAAGCGCGCACGCTCGTCTCGACGCACACCCCCGATCTCGTGTTGTGCGATCTCGTGCTGCCGGACGGCAACGGCATGGATCTGTTCGATGCGTTGCCGAAGCGCGCGCATTGCGAAATGGTGCTGACCACCGGTCACGCGAGCCTCGAAACCGCGATCGACGCATTGCGGCGCGGCGCGACCGACTATCTGGTGAAGCCGATCAACATGCAGCGGCTGAACAGCATCTTCGCGCGCGTGCCGCGCACCACCGCACTGCATGAGGAAATCGCCGAACTGCGCTCCGAACTGAAGCGTCTCGGCCGCTTCGGCCGGATGCTCGGCAGCTCGCCCGCGATGCAGGCCGTCTACGATGCGATCGGTCGCGTCGCGCGCACCGAGGCGTCGGTGCTGCTCACCGGCGAGTCGGGCACCGGCAAGGAACTCGCCGCGCAGACGGTGCACGACCTGAGCCTGCGCCGCCGCGGTCCGTTCCTCGCGGTGAACTGCGGCGCGATCGCCGCGAATCTCGTCGAGAGCGAGATGTTCGGCCACGACCGCGGCAGCTTCACCGGCGCCGAGCGGCAGCACAAGGGCTTCTTCGAACGCGCGGACGGCGGCACGCTGTTCCTCGACGAAATCACCGAGATGCCGGTCGAATCGCAGGTCAAGCTGCTGCGCGTGCTGGAAACCGGGCGGCTCACGCGGCTCGGCTCGACGCGCGAGATCGACGTCGACGTGCGCATCGTCGCGGCGACCAACCGCGATCCGGAAGCCGCGATGGCCGACGGCAAGCTGCGGCCCGACCTCTATCACCGGATCAACGTGTTCCCGATTCCGCTGCCGTCGCTGAGCGAGCGCGGCGACGACATCCCGATGCTCGCCGACGCGTTCCTGCAGCACTACAACGAGGAAAGCGGCCGCAATCTGCGCTTTGCGCCCGCCGCGCGCGAAGCGCTGAAGTCCTACGCATGGCCCGGCAACGTGCGCGAGCTGCGCAACTTCGTGCAGCGCGCGAGCATCTTCGCCGACGCGGACGTGATCGACACGCTGCCGCCGCCGATCATGGACGAACTGTCGAACATGGTCGACGCGCACGAGGATCGCGTGACGGTGCCGTTCGGCACGCCGCTCGAGGAAGTCGACCGCAAGCTGATTCTCGGCACGATCGCGAAATGCGGCGGCGGGAAGGCGCAGGCGGCCGAAGTGCTGGACGTGAGCCTGAAGACGATCTACAACCGGCTCGCGCAACTGGAAGACGAAGCGGAAAAACCGGACTCCTGATGTCATGCCGGGCGCGCTCATGCGCGCCTGCCCGCGCGGCGACGCGCGTCGTCGTCGAGCCGGCGGCGCATGCGTTCGACGTGCGGCGGCAGCGCGCACCGTTCGCGCAGGATCCACGGCAGGCCCGCGAAGGCGGGCACGATGCCGCGTTCGCGCCACAGGCGCGGCAGCATGCGGACGGTATGCGCGAGCGCGGCGCGGGCCGGCCATCTGAGCCACGCGGTCCACACCGCGTTGCGGGCGGACACGCTCGCGCGCGTCTGCACGTCGCGTTGCTTCGAAGGGTAATGATGAACCGTCAGACGCGGTGCATAGACGAGCCACGCGCCCGCGCGATACAGGTCGAGCGCGAGCAGCGCTTCCTCGCCGCCGAGGAAGTAGCGCGGATGATAGCCGCCCGCGGCCACGAACGCGTCGCGCCGGAATGCGCTCGCGCCGGCCAGCAGCCCGAGGATCGGGCGGCCCGGCAGCGCGACGGGCGCATCGAGCGGGCTGTCGGCCATCAGCCGGCAGGTCGGGTCTTCGCGCCGGTCGGGGCCGACCAGCACGCGCGCGGTGACGGCCGCGACATGCGGGTACGCATCGAGCAGGTTCGCGGCTTCGGCGAGCGAGCCGGGCGCCCACCACGTGTCGTCGTCGCAGAACGCGACGTGGCGCGTGCGGGCGACGGCCGCGCCGAGATTGCGGCCGGCGGCCCCGAGATTGGCCGGCGCATGCACCAGCGTCGCATGAGGAAAGCGGCTGTGCATGAGTGCCGCGGTCGCGTCGTCCGAGCCGTTGTCGACGACGACGATCGCCGGCCGGTCGGGCAGCGCGGAGAGCCGCGCCAGCGTGCGCGCGAGCTCCATCGAGCGCCGGCAGGTCAGCACCACCGCGGTCACGCGTGGTTCGCGCGGCGGCAGCACGACACGCGCGGGCGTCACGCGGACGTGCCGTCGCATTCGAGCCGCCAGTATGTTTCGGGTTCACGGAGATCGGCACGCATATGAGGCTCCAACAGCGCAATCTGGCTCGCATACGCGGCGACGGCGGCGGCCTTCGCAGCCGCCGTGTCCATGCCGTTGCCGGCCGGCGCGCCGACCGGGTGGCCGATCCAGCCGTGCTCGCGCCAGCCGGTCACGCGCCGGGCCATCAACCCGTCGATCCGCCGGTACGGCACATCCTCGTAGAAGCGCCACACGCGCGCTGCGTCGCCGGCCCGGTCGTGATCGCGCAGCAGCGCCAGCACGGTCTGCTGAACCTGCAGGTGATCGCGATGGAACAGGCCGGCCGGCGCCAGCACGCCGAAGCCCGGGTGCGCGTCGATCACGTCGGCCACGCGCGCGGCGATTGCCGCCGACGCGGCCGGCGTGCCGTACTGGTCGTCGAGGAAGTCGAGCCAGACGGGCCGCGCATCGAGCAGCGCGAGCGCATGACGGTCCTCGTCGCGGCGCCTGCGCATCGCGTCGTCGGCCGTGCGGAATCCCGCGCGACGGTCCCACGGCGGCGCGGCCGTACCGTGTTCCGGAATGCCCGCGAACACCGTGACGACGACCGAGCCCGGTGCCTGCGCGAGCAGCTGCCCGCAACTGAATACGGCGTCGTCGAGGTGCGGCGAGACGACGAGCCAGCGTGTCGGAGCGGTCATGGTATGAAGGTCTCCCAGGTCAGCACAGGCGGCCGAGCAGGTGACGTGCCCGTCCGGCTGCGCGTGGCCGGCCGCCGCCGGCGGGCCGGCAGGAGCGTGTCCGATGTTTGAATTTGCACGGCCGCAGGTCGGAAATTACGCAACCGCCGTGATGTTCGTCGCGATCGCCACCGTGCTGCAGGCGCTGGCGATCCGCTTCGGCGGCGTGAACCTGTCGCTGATCCTGTACTACCCGATGCTGGCCGGCGCGGCCTGGGTGACGTCGTTCCTGTTCGGGATCGTGTCGACCGTGGTCAGCGGGCTGCTGATCTGGACGCTGTTCCTGTCCGATCCGGCCGCGTACACCGGGCCGCTGTCGGCCCGGCTCGTGCAGCTCTTCGTCTTCCTGCTGGTCGGCATGCTGGTCTGCGCGGGCGCGGCGATGCTGCACCACGCGCGGCTCACGAACGACGTCGCGCGCCGGCGTGACGCGGCCGCGCGGCGGCAGCTCGAAGCCGTGCTGCAGTCGCTGCCGCACGGTGTGATCGCGACCGACGGGAAAGGCCGGGTGACTTACCTGAATGCGGTGGCGGCCGAGCTGGCAGGCTGCGGCGTGGACGAGGCGACGGGCCGGCCCGTGAGCGACGTGCTGCGCCTGTTCGATCACGACGGCCGGCGCGTGCAGGCGACGCCGCTCGAGCGGGCGCTCGGCGGCGTGCATGCGTTGTCCGACCGGCACTGGCTGCACGGCGCCGCCGGCAGCACGCCGGTGCCGATCGCCGAGGCGGCGGCGCCGATCGCCGATGCGCACGGCAACATCGACGGCGCGGTGCTGCTGTTCTGCGATGCCGGCGTGGCGCGCGCACGCGCCGACAAGTCGCGGCTGCAGCTCGCGGTCGTCGAGGCATCGCCGGACGCGATCGTCGGGGTCGACGGCCAGGGCCGCATCGTCAGCTGGAACCCGGCCGCGCAGCAGATCTTCGGGTACGACGAGTCCGAGGCCTACGGGCGCCCGTTCGAATCGCTCGTCGCGATGCGCTGGCTGCAGCGCAATCCGTTGGCCGAAACGTTCGACGCGATGCGCGAACCGGTCGGCCCGCTCGAACTGCTGTGCGTGCGCCGCGACGGCCGGCGCTTTCGCGCAACGGTGTCCGCATGCCCGGTGCGCGGCGACCTGCGCGCCAGCGTCGCGCTGTCGCTGACGCTGCGCGAGACCGGCGCGCAGCGCCGCCGCGACCTTCGCGCGCACCGCTCGCTGCAGGGCGCGCGCGACCAGGCCGATACGTCGAACCGCCTGAAGGACGAATTGCTCGCGACCGTGTCGCACGAACTGCGCACGCCGCTGAACGTGATCTACGGCTGGGTCGAGGTGCTGCGCAATTCGCGCGAAGACGGATTGCAGCAGCAGGCGATCGACGCGATCGATCGCAGCGCGCGTTCGCTCACGCGCATGGTCGGCGACATCCTCGACGCATCGTCGCTCGCGACCGGCAAGCTGCGGATCGATTCGATGCCGGTGGACGTGGTGCGGCTGTTCGCCGATGCGACGGGCACGTTCCAGACGGCCGCGTCGTCGGCCGGCATCGCGCTCGAATTCGACTGCGCCACGTCCGCATGCGTGGTGTCGGGCGACGCGGAGCGCTTGCGGCAGATGCTGTCGAACCTCGTGTCGAACGCGCTGAAATTCACGCCGGCCGGCGGCGCGGTGACGGTCACGCTGTCGCGCGACGCCGGGCACGCGATGCTGACCGTCGCCGATACCGGGCAAGGCATCGCGCCGGATTTCATCCCGTACGTGTTCGACATGTTCCGCCGCGCGGAAGAGTCGCCTGCCTCGTCGCGGCGCGGGCTCGGGCTCGGCCTGTCGATCGTGCGGCATATCGCCGAGCTGCACGGCGGCACGGTCAGCGTCGCAAGCCCGGGCCGCAATCGCGGCGCCACGTTCACCGTGACGTTGCCGGCCGGCTGGCAGCCGGCGGGGGCGATGGCGTGGAGCGTCACGCCGGATGACGTCGCGCGCGGTACGCCGATGCTCGAGTCGCAGCGCATCCTGATCGTCGACGACGACCCGACCACGCGTGCGAGCCTGACCGCCGCGCTGGCGACGCTCGGTGCGGTCGTCGCGGTCGCGTCGTCGGGCCGTGACGCGCTCGCCATCGTCGCGGAGGTGAAGCCGACCGTCGTGCTGTCCGATCTGGCGATGTCCGACGGCGACGGCTTCTGGCTGCTCGATGCATTGCGCCGCGGCGGCGCGAACGGCGGCAGCCCGCCCAACCTGCGCGTGCTCGCGGTCACCGCGCACGCGGGCCTCGGCGACGAACGCCGCGCGCTCGAAGCGGGCTTCGACGGCTATCTGTGCAAGCCGGTCGACGTGCGCGAGCTGGCCCGCCGGATCGCGCGCGTGACGACGCGCGACGGCTGATGCGCGTCGGCTGATGCGCGGCGCCCGTCGCCCCGGGCACGCGACGACGCAGCGTCGTGTCACGTCGTGCCGTTCACGTCGCCGCCCCCGGCCGGTTCTGTGTGCTGATCTGCGCGAGCATGTGCGACGCGATCCGCGTGCTGCGCACGAGATCGCCCGGCGTGTGATTCGCGACCTGCCGATGGATGAAATACCGCGCGGTATGCGCGAGCCCGCTCGCGAGCGGCGTCGTCGCGCGCCAGCCGAGGCGCCGGTGCGCGGCGTCGAGATCGGGCCGGCGCTGACGCGGATCGTCGGACGGCAACGGACGGAACTCGATCGCGACCGTCGCGCCGACGATCCTCACGACCTCGCGCGCGACGTCGATCATCGCGATCTCGTCGTCGCTGCCGAGGTTCACCGGCTCGCAGGCGTCGCCGGGTTCGTCCATCAGCCGGATCAGCGCATCGACCATGTCGTCGACATAGCAGAACGAGCGCGTCTGCTTGCCGTCGCCGTAGACGGTCAACGCTTCGCCGGCCAGCGCCTGCGTGATGAAGTTCGACACGACGCGCCCGTCGGCCGGATGCATGCGCGGCCCGTACGTGTTGAAGATCCGCGCGATCCGCACGTCGACGCCGTACTGGCGGTGATAGTCCATGAACAGCGTTTCCGCGCAGCGCTTGCCTTCGTCGTAGCACGCGCGGATGCCGATCGGGTTCACGCGGCCGCAGTAGCGCTCGTCCTGCGGATGCACGTCGGGGTCGCCGTACACTTCGCTCGTCGATGCCTGCAGGATGCGCGCCTTCACGCGCTTCGCGAGGCCGAGCAGGTTGATCGCGCCATGCACGCTGGTCTTGGTCGTCTGCACCGGGTCGCGCTGATAGTGCACGGGGGACGCAGGGCATGCGAGGTTGTAGATTTCATCGACCTCGACGTACAGCGGAAACGTCACGTCGTGCCGCATCAGCTCGAAGTTCGGCGCATCGCGCAGGTGCGCGATGTTGTCCTTCGCCCCCGTGTAGAAATTGTCGGCGCACAGCACGTCGTGCCCGGCCGTCACGAGGCGTTCGCACAGATGCGAACCGAGAAACCCGGCGCCGCCGGTGACGAGTACCCGTTTGCGATCGTAGCCCTTCATCATGCATTCTCCTTGCGGTGGGCGAGTACGCCCGGCGTGGTCGCGACGGGCGTGCGGCGGCTGCCGGCCGCCGTGCCGGCACGTTGCGGATGCGCGACGTCGCGGTAGATGTCGACGAGGCGATCGGTCACGCCGCGCCATGTGTAGAAGCGGTGGGCGCGCAGATAACCGGCCCGGCCGAGCGCATCGCACAGCGCCGGTTGCGCGCGCAGCTGCACGAGCCGCCCGGCGAGCGCGGCCGGGTCGCGCGGCGGCACCAGGTAGCCGGTGACGCCGTCGTCGACCGTCGTACGAATGCCGCCGACGTCGCTGCCGATCACCGGCGCGGCGCATGCCATCGCCTCGACCGGCGTGATGCCGAACGGCTCGTACCACGGCGTCGTCACGAAGACGTCCGCCGCGCTGTAGTACAGGTGCAGCGCGTCGCGCTCGCGCCGGCCCACGAACGTCACGCGTTCCGCGATGCCGGCGTCGTGCGCGAGCGCGGCGAGGCGTGCGAGTTCCGGATCGCGCGCCGGGTCGGGCGTCGCGTGGCTGCCGCCGACGATGTAGAGCCGCGTCGGCCGGTTCGGGTCACGTGGCATCCGCGCGAGCGCGTCGATCACGGTGTCGATGCCCTTGCGCGGCACGAGCCGCCCGAGCTGCAGCACGACGAATGCATCGTGGGGCCAGCCGAGCCGCGCACGCGCATCGACGCGCGGCACCGGCCGGAATTCACCCGCATCGAACCCGCAGGGCACGATCTCGATGCGCGCGGCATCGGCGCGATAGTGCGTGGTCAGGTCGAGCGCATCCTGCGGGCACTCGGCGATCAGCCGGTCCGAGCGGCGCGCGAGCGTGTCCTCGATCGCGAAGCGTTCGTCGGGGAAACCGTCGGCCGCGCCCTGATGCAGCCGGCGCACGCGGCCGAGCGCATGGAACGTCATGACGAGCGGAATCCCGAGACGCTGCTTCACGCGCAGCGCGGCCTCGCCCGACATGAAGAAGTTCGCGTGCATCACGTCGACCGGGTCGGGCTCGCGCCGCATGCGCGCGGTCATGTAGTCCGCGAACGCACCCATGTACGGCAGCAGCCGTTCCTTCGGCACGGCGGCGGGCGGCCCGGCCGGTACGTGGATCACGCGCATGCGCGGGCCGATCTGCACGACTTCCGGCAGGTGCGGATCGTCGCAGCGGGTGTAGACGTCGACGTCGAGGTCGCGCTCGGCCAGCTGCTTCGCGACGTTCGCGACGTAGATGTTCTGGCCGCCCGCGTCCACGCCGCCGATCACCCCCAGCGGTGACGCATGTTCACTGATCAACGCGATTCTTTGCATGGTATTGCTCCCGAGGTCGGGGCCGCGCCGGCGAGCCCCGTTGCGTCCCTCTGCGGCAATCGCCATGCCCGTCACTTTGCGGGCGGCACGCCCCGCCCAGGTGCCGAAAAAATTACAACGGGTTGGATGAAAGGGCGTCCGATCGGCGGGCCGCGCGTGGATGCGGCCGGTTGCGCGCGGCACGCGATTTGCGACACCCGGACGTCCGCCGGCCACGCCGGCCTCACGATAGGAGGTCACGATGAAGGTATTCCCGCTGCAAGCCCGCGCACCGCGATTCCGCCGTCATCCCGCCAGCCGTCTCGGCATGGCGGTCGCGATCGCCGCGGCCACCGCCTGTATCGCCGTCGCGCCGAACGTGTTCGCCGCCGGAGACGACGGCTCGGCATCGTCATCCATGTCGTCGTCGTCATCGTCGTCGATGACGCATTCGAGCACCGGCACGAAGATCCGCGACGCGACCATCACGACCAAGGCGAAGGCCGAGCTGGTCGGCACGAGCGGCCTGTCGGCCGGCGACATTCACGTGAAGACGCGTCACGGCGTCGTG
Organism: Burkholderia sp. Bp8986; assembly: GCF_003854225.1. Taxonomy (NCBI): domain Bacteria; kingdom Pseudomonadati; phylum Pseudomonadota; class Betaproteobacteria; order Burkholderiales; family Burkholderiaceae; genus Burkholderia; species Burkholderia sp. Bp8986. Next base: position 75,657 of record NZ_QTQM01000003.1, read on the forward strand.
ATGCTGACCGGCAGCGTGCCGGACGAGCAGCAGCGCACGCAGGCCGTCGGTGTCGTCAGGCAGATCGACGGCGTGCAGGACGTGCGCGACCAGCTGACCATCCGCCCGAAATAACCGGCCCCGCAGAAGGAGTCCAGTGATGAACTGCATGCTCAAACCGGTCGGCGAGCAGACGATCGTGATCACGGGCGCCACCAGCGGCATCGGCCTCGTCACCGCGCGCAAGGCGGCACGGCGCGGGGCGAAGCTGGTGCTGTTCGCGCGCAACGCAGACGCGCTGAACACGCTGTGCGAGGAAATCCGCCAGCACGGCGGCCTCGCGGTGCCGGTCGCCGGCGACGTCGGCATTCTCGAGGATCTGCAGCGCGCGGCCGCGACGGCGGCCGATACCTATGGCGGCTTCGACACCTGGGTCAACAACGCGGGCGTGTCGATCTTCGGCACGGCGGCGGCGGTGCCGCTCGAGGATCAGCGCAGGCTGTTCGACACCAACTACTGGGGTGTCGTGCACGGCTCGCTCGTCGCGTCGGATCATTTCCGGCGCAAGAGCGATTTCCACGGCGGCGCGATCATCAACATGGGCAGCGAGGCGTCCGACGCGCCGGTGCCGCTGCAGAGCGCGTATGCGGCATCGAAGCACGCGGTGAAGGGTTTCACCGATTCGCTGCGCCTCGAGCTCGAGTCCGATCGCCTGCCGGTGTCCGTCACGCTGATCAAGCCGGCCGCGATCGACACGATGTTCGTGATGCACGCGAAGAACTACATGAATGTCGAGGCGCGGCTGCCGCCGCCGATCTACGACCCGGAGCTCGTCGCCGACGCGATCCTGTTCGCGGCGGCGCACCCGCGCCGCGCGCTGTTCGTCGGCGGTGCCGCGAAGCTCACGTCGGCCGGCGCGTATCACGCGCCGCGCCTGTTCGATCGCATCGCGGCCACGCTGTTCTCGCGCGGCCAGCGCACGGTGCGCCCCGCGCGGCCGCGCGACGACAACGCGCTATACGAGTCCCGCCATGCGCTGCACGAGCGCGAAGGGATGGACGGGCCCGTGCTGCGCGCTTGCGCATACAACGCGGTGGTGCAGCGGCCGAAGGTCGCGGGCGCGGTCGCGCTGGGCGCGGCGGCGCTGATGGTGGCCGCGTTCGCGCGGTCGCGGCGCACCCCGACGTAATGGCGTGCCTTTCCGTTTTTCATTCGAAGGAGGTTTCCATGTCATCCCGACAACATACGGGCCACGAATACAGCCACGCGCGTGCGCATGAAGGCGAGCGCGAGCAGCAGGATCACGACAAGGGCGGCCACCAGAGCGGGCACGGCAAGGCGCCGAGCCCGGTCGACGTGCAGAAGGCGCTGAAGGGGATGGACTATCCGGCGAGCAAGGCGGAGGTGGTCGAGTGCGCGGAGCGCTCGCATGCCGATCCGCGCGTACTCGACATGCTCAGGCAGATCCCCGATCGCGAATACGGCACGCCGGCATCGGTATCCAAGGAGCTCGGGCGGCTGATGTGAGCGCGCCCGCGTCGCGTCGCGCCCGCGCTCGCGTGCGCGGCACCCTACGGCCACGAGGAGCACGACCATGGCGATGATCGTCGCAGGCCGCTTCACGACGTTCGATGAAGCGGAAGGTGGGGCGCGCCACCTTTACGAGCGCGCGTTCGGCCCGGACGACGTGTCGATCTTCTTCCTGAACCCGGGCGGCCAGCACGCGCGCTTTCCGATCGGCGGCGACGTGTATGCCGATACGGCCGCGAAGCCCGGCGGGCGCGGCGCGCTGGTCGGCGCGCTGCGCGGGCTGCTGATCGGCGCGATCGTCGGGCTGATCGTCTATGCGTTCGGCGTGCGCTACTGGTTCGTGCCGGCCGCCGGTGCGCTCGCCGGTGCCTATCTCGGTGCGTTCGGCGGCGCGCTCGGCCGGATGCGCGGCGAGCAGGCCGAAGGCAAGGGCGCGCTCGCGAAGACCGAAACCGGCGTGATCCTGGCCGCGCGCGTGACGTCGACGACCGCGGCCACCGCGGAAGACGTGCTGCGTGCGACCGGTGCGCAAGCGATCGAACGTGTCGAAGGCGACTGGCAGGACGGCGAATGGCGCGACTTCGATCCGGTGCGCCGGCCGGACGGCACGACGCAGGGCACGCCGCGCTGAGCATGCCGTTTCTGCACGCGCTTGCAACGCGGCGCGCGGCGCGCGGGCATCGCGCGTGCACCGGGCCGGGCCGCCGCGCGGCATGCCGCTTGCGACGTCTCGCCGACACCCGTTCAAGGAGGAACCCATGACGACGGCAAAGACCCTGCCACCCCAGGAACAGGCCCGGCAGCCGGGCACCGAGCGGGACATGCATCCGAAGCCGCGCGACGAGGCGGCCGACTACGTCGGCAGCGGCAGGCTCGCCGGCAAGGTCGCGCTCGTGACGGGCGGCGACAGCGGGATCGGCCGCGCGGTCGCGATCGGTTTCGCGAAGGAAGGCGCGGACGTCGCGATCGTCTACCTGAACGAATCCGACGATGCCGCGCACACGAAGCGCCTGATCGAGCAGGCGGGTCGGCGCTGCGAGGCCATCGCTTGCGACGTCGGCGACCGCCGGCAGGCGCGCGACGCCGTCGCGCGCACGGTCGAGCGGCTGGGGCGCCTCGACGTGCTGGTCAACAACGCGGGCGAACAGCACCCGCAGCCGGGCATCGAGGACGTGACCGAGGAGCAGCTCGAGCGCACGTTCCGCACGAACGTGTACGGCATGTTCTTCTGCACGCAGGCCGCGCTGCCGCACATGAAAGCGGGCGGGCGCATCGTCAACACCGCGTCGGTGACCGCGTATCACGGCAGCCCGAAGCTGCCCGACTACTCGGCGACCAAGGGCGCGATCGTCGCGTTCACGCGTTCTCTGTCGATCGAGCTGGCCGAGCGCGACATTCGCGTGAACGCCGTCGCGCCGGGGCCGATCTGGACGCCGCTGATCCCGTCGACCTTCACCGCCGAACAGGTCGCGACGTTCGGCTCGAACGTGCCGCTCAAGCGGCCGGGGCAGCCGGACGAGCTGATCGGCTGCTATGTGCTGCTCGCGTCGGACGGCGCGAGCTACATGACGGGACAGACCTTGCATCCGAACGGCGGCTCGATCGTCGGCGGGTGACGACTCCCGCCACACCAGGAGAAAGCGCATGAAACAACCCAACTGGACGATCGCGGCGCTCGCCGCGGGCGTACTCGCCATGGCGGGGCTCGCGCAGGCACAGGCGCCGAGCGAGCCGCCCGCGTCGAATTCGCATGTGCCGGGCGGCGTGATCAACCCGTCGTCGGGCGCCGCCGGCGCGGGCGATCCGGGCATCGCGAAGGCGCCGCAGCGCGGCGATGCGGAATTCGTCGACAAGGCCGCGCTGGCCGGCAAGGCCGAAGTGCAGGCGAGCCAGCTCGCGTTGAAGCAGGCGCGGTCGCCGGACGTGCGCGCGTTCGCGCAACGCATGGTGGCCGACCACGGCAAGGCGAACGCGAAGCTCGACGAGGTCGCCGCGCGCGCGGGCATGAAGCCGCAGGTCGAGCAGATCCACGACCCGGACGTCGAAGCGCTGCGCGGCAAGAGCGGACACGACTTCGACACGGCGTATGTGGCCGCGGCCGGCCCGGACGCGCACAAGAAGGCGGTCGCGCTGTTCGAAGACGAGGCGCGCGGCGGCCAGGACGCGCAGCTGCGGGCGTTCGCGACCGCGGCGCTGCCGACGCTCAGGCATCACCTGAGCATGGCGGAAGCACTCCAGCGCAAGGTGGGCGCGCAGTAACGCGTGCCCGGTTCAACCCCAGGGCCGCGCGGGCGGCCCGTTTTTTCGGAGAAGCAGTCATGGGCCAACGGCAATCGAAGCACGAAGGCATCCTGGCGTTGCTGTGCCAGGCATACGAAACCGAGCTCGGCGGCGCGAAGATCTACGAGGCCGCGCTCAAGTGTGCGACCGACGAGGACCTGCACAAGGAATGGGAGAAGTACCACCGCGAAACGATGCATCACCAGGAAGTGCTGCGCAAGGTATTCGACACGCTCGGCCTCGATCCGGATACGCAGTCGCCGGGGCGCGCCGCCGTGGCGGCGACCGGCAAGTCGCTCGTCCAGGTGATCGAGCAGGCGAAGAAGCAGGCCGACCCGGCGGTCGCGCAGATCGTCGCGGCCGAGTGCGTGGTCCTCGCCGAGACGAAGGACCACCTGAACTGGGAGCTGATCGGCTATGCGGCCGACCAGCTGCGCGATCGCGACGCGGCGAAGGCGCTGAAGGCCGCGCACGACGAGGTGGAGGCGGACGAGGACCATCACCTGTATCACACCCGCGGCTGGGCGCGCGAGATGTGGATCGACTCGATGGGCTTCAAGGCGGTGCTGCCGCCGCCGGAGGAAGTGAAGAAGGTCGAGTCGGCGGCCGATGCGGCGCGGGCCGAAAAGTCGCGCGGCAAGATGATGTGACGCTGCCGGTCGGGCAACCGGGCGACGCCGCTCGCGCGGCGTGCCCGGTTGTCACCCGATCGTCAGGGTCGTTCGCTTTCCACGCCGTCCGTCACGCGTGAACGGTTGCAGGCGCAACCATGCCGCCCTGGTCAGCTCAGCATGTTCGCGGCCATCACGACCACCGATGCCGCCATCAGCGCGACCGCCAGCCACCCGAATACCTTCGACGCGATGCCGCTGCCCGGCTGGCCGGCCGCATCGCGCCGCTGCGACAGCAGCATCACGAGCACCAGCATCGGCACCGCCGCGACGCCGTTGAGCACCGCGCTCCAGTACAACGCCTTGATCGGATCGACCGGGCTGAAGCAGATCGCGATGCCGACGATCACGCAGCCGGCCAGTACCGCATAGAACGCGGGTGCGCGCCGCACCGGCTCGTTCAGCCCTTCACGGAACCGCCACGCCTCCGCGCAGCCGTATGCGGCGCTGCCCGCGAACGCGGGGATCGCGAGCAGCCCGCAGCCGACGATGCCGAACGCGAACACGACGAATGCCGCCTCGCCGGCGATCGGGCGCAGCGCCTCGGCAGCCTGCGCAGTGGAGCCGATGTCGTGCTTGCCGTGCGAGAAGAACACCGCCGCGCCGATCACCATGATGCAGAACGACACCGCGTTGGTGACGATCATCCCGGTCCAGGTGTCGAACGTGATGCGCCGCCCGGTTTCACGGCGCGCGCCGGGCGTGCACGCGGTGTCGCCGTTGCGGCGCTCGGCCTGGGTTTCCTCGACTTCGAGCGCGGCCTGCCATACGAACAGGTACGGGCTCAGTGTCGTGCCGAGCACCGCGACCGCCGTCGTCGCATAGTCGTGCGTGAACGCGATGTGCGGCAGGACGATCGCGTGCAGCAGGCCGCGCCAGTCGATGTGCACGAAGCCGAGTTCGAGCACGTAGGCGAGCAGGCCGAACGTCATCCATTTGAGCCAGCGCGCGTAGCGTTCGTAGGACAGCAGCACCTGCAGCGCGAGCGACGCGATGCCGTAGACGGGCGCATACCAGTAGCTGCGGCCGCCGGCGACGAGCGCGGTCGCATCACCCATCGCGGCGAGGTCGGCGCCGACGTTCACGACATTGACGATCACCACCATGACGATCAGGGCCTTGGCGAGGCGGACGGAGAACTGCTCGCGGATGCCGGCCACGAGGCCTTCGCGGTTGGCGCGCCCGATGAATGCCGCCGCGAGCTGCACGGCCACCATCATCGGCAGCGTGATCACGATCATCCATAGCATGTGGAAGCCGAACTGGCTGCCGGCCTGCGCATAGACGGCGACGTTGCTCGGATCGGCGTCGGACGCGCCCGCGAGCAGGCCGGGGCCGAGCCGACGGTACCAGGGCTTCGCGGCGGTGGTGGCGGCCGGGGTGTCGCGCGACGCGCCGCCGCGCAGGTTGCTCATTCGGCGTCTCCGGATGCCTCGTGCGCGCCGCCGTTGCCGCGCGCGAGGCGCGACGCGGTGCGCAGCGCGTCGACGAGCGTCCGGTACGCATGCTCGCGCGAATCGGCGCCGCGCGTGCGCAGCACGTAGGACGGGTGATAGGTCGCGACGACGAGACAGCCGTCCGGCGAGCGCACCGGCTTGCGCGTGCGCTCCACCGTCGCGTCGTTGTCCTGCAGCACCGCGCGCAGCGCCGTCGCGCCGAGCGCGACGATCACGCGCGGGCTCACCGCGTCGAGCTCGCGTTCGAGCCAGTAGCGGCAGGCGGCGACCTCGCGCTGCGCGGGCGTCTTGTGCAGCCGCCGCTTGCCGCGCGGTTCCCATTTGAAGTGCTTGACCGCGTTGGTCAGGTAGACGCTCGTGCGTGCGATACCGGCCTCGTCGAGCGCGCGGTCGAGCATGCGGCCCGCCGCGCCGACGAACGGGATGCCCGCGCGGTCCTCCTGGTCGCCCGGCTGTTCGCCGACCAGCATGATGCGCGCGTCGGCGGGCCCGGCGCCGGGCACCGGCTGTGTCGCATGTTCCCACAGCCCGCAGCGGCGGCATGCGTCGAGCGTGGCCGGTGTGTCGGCGGCGGCCGGGACCGCCGCCGGTTTCGTGCTCGCGTCGCGCTTCATGCCAGTCCTCCGGTGCAGGCCGACGCCGCGCGCGCGAAGCGGCATGCTCGGGCGCGCGCGACAGGCCGATCGAAGGCGTTGCCGGGGCGGAACATCGGCAGTGTGTGCATCGGCGGCTCCCGTATCGACGATATCGACGACATGCAGCAACCGGCATGCCGCGTGCGGTCGAGATGGACGCGTCGTGTGTCGGAGCCGCATCCGGTGATGGCAGGGGACAGGGGATCCAAGCAGCCCCAGGCGATGCTCCAGCCGCCTTGCACGGTACGACTTGCAAAACGGCATCGAGCGGCCCGGAGCGGCCTAGAGCGCCGTCGTGCGGTGCTCAGCCGCCTGCCGTGCGCGCCGCGGCGGCGCGTCCCGCCGCGAACGCCGCCACGCCGGCGCAAACGAGCAGCGCCGCACTCATCGCGAAGGTCGCGCGATAGCCGTGCAGGTCGTACAGCAGGCCGCCCGTCGTCGCGCCGAGCGCGATCGCGAGCTGCACGACCGCGACCATCAGGCCGCCGCCGGCTTCCGCGTCATGCGGCAGCGTGCGCGCGAGCCACGTCCACCAGCCGACGGGCGCGGCCGTGCCGGTCAGTCCCCACAGGGCAAGCAGGCCCGCGGTGGCGGCGGTCGACGCGCCGCACCACACGAGCGCGACGGCGATCGCGGCCATCAGCAGCGGGATGACGCCGAGCGTGCGGTACAGCCCGTTCTTCAGGCGCGCACCGATCAGGATCGTCCCCGCGACCCCGGCCACGCCGATCGCGAGCAGCATCAGCGACAGCGTGGCATTGCCGACGTGCGTCACCGTTTCGAGGAACGGCCGCAGGTACGTGAACAGCGCGAACTGTCCCATGAACAGCAGGCTGACGGCCGCCATGCCGAGCGCGACCGGCACGCGGCCGAGCAGTGCGAGCGCATTGGCGGGCGCCGCGTGCGATGCGGCTTTCATCGGCGGCAGGCTGACGAGTTTCCAGCCGAACGCGAGCGCCGCGACCGGCACGACGCAGAAGAATGCCCAGCGCCAGCCGACGATGCCGCCGAGAAAGCTGCCGAGCGGCGCCGCGACGACGGTCGCGAGCGCGTTGCCGCCGTTCACGATCGCCAGCGCGCGCGGCACCTCGCCATCGGGCACCAGCCGCATCGCGGTCGCGGCCGACATCGACCAGAACCCGCCGATCGCAACACCGATCAGTGCGCGCCCCGCGATGAAGGCAACGTAATTCGGTGCGAACGCAACGATCGTGCCGGAGACGATCGTCAGCAGCGTCAGCACGAGCAGCAGCCGCTTGCGATCGCGCCGCCCGGCCAGCGACGCGATGAACAGGCTCGTCACGAGCGCGAAGGCGCCGGACACGGAAATGGCCTGGCCCGCCTGGCCTTCGCTGACGTGCAAGTCGGTGGCGATCGGCGTCAGCAGGCTGACCGGCATGAATTCGGACGCGACGAGCGCGAACGCGCCGAGCGCCATCGCGAGGACGGCGCCCCATGCGGCGGTTTGAACGGGCGCGGGGCGCCGGTCGGAAGTGGCAACGGCTTGCATCGTTGAAGCGGTGCGGATCGTGGGCGAAGGGGCGGCGTCGGTCAGTCGCAGCGCGCGGCGGCCGCGCCGCGATCGGCCAGATGCGTGCGGGCGCCGGCATCGTGCGCGGCCATGACGCGTACGGACGCGGCTTGGGCATCGTCCACCCACGTGCGCGGATTCGCGCGTGCCGGATTGAAGCCGGCGGCTTCGTAGCGAATCATGTCTTCGCGCACCTGCTCGCGCGTCAGGCCCTGCGCATGGGCGAACAACGGGCCGGACACGGCGAGTGCGGCGACGAGAAGGCGAAGAGCGGATTTCACGAGACGGACTCCGGAAAGGAATGCAGGGGAGATCCCCAAAGGCGGCTACGGCCGCATGGGGACCCGAAGGCTTCGCAGTCTATCGACCCACGATCGATCGATTAAGTAGCGCACTGCGCTTGGACTTATAAGTCAGTCTAATGAATCGACGGAGGCCGTACCGCGTGGCGCGCGGCGGCGTCGGTGCTAGGATGGGCGTCCGTTTCGACAGGAGCCGTCCGACATGCCGCGCGAAAACCTCAACGATCTGCTGGCGTTTCTCGCGGTGGCGCGCGACCGGAGCTTCACGCGCGCGGCGGCGCGCCTCGGTGTGTCGCAATCGGCGCTGAGCCAGACGGTGCGCGATTTCGAAGCGCGGCTCGGCGTGCGGCTGCTGACGCGCACGACGCGCAGCGTGGCGACGACCGAAGCGGGCGAGGAACTGTTCCGGACCGTCGCGCCGCGCATCGACGAGATCGAAACGAAGCTCGCCGCGGTGGCCGATTTCCGCGACAAGCCGGCCGGCGTCGTGCGGATCACGGCCACCGAGCATCCGATCGACACGATCATCTGGCCGAAGCTCAGGAAGGTGCTGCCCGACTACCCCGACATCCGCGTCGAGTTCTCGGTCGACTACGGGCTGTCGAACATCGTCGAGGAGCGCTACGACATCGGCGTGCGCTACGGCAACCAGGTCGCGAAGGACATGATCGCGGTGCGCATCAGCCCGGACATCCGGATGGCGATGGTTGCGTCGCCGGCCTATTTCGACGGCCGCAAGCCGCCGAAGACGCCGCAGGACCTGCTCGATCACGATTGCGTGACGCTGCGGCTCGCGACCGCGAAGGGCATCTACGCATGGGAGCTGAAGAAGGGCAGGAACGAGATCCAGGCGCGCGTGAACGGGCGGATCACCTGCAACACGCAGCCGCAGATGCTGCAGGCGGCGCTCGACGGATTCGGCATCGCGTTCGTCACCGAGGACATCGTGCTCGACCACGTGCACGCCGGCAGGCTGCGCATCGTGATGCCGGACTGGTGCCCGGTCTTTCCCGGCTATCACGCGTACTACCCGAGCCGCCGCCAGGCGTCGCGCGCGTTTTCGATCGTGATCGATGCGTTGCGGCATCGCGCGTAGCGGGGCGGCGGAGCCGGGCATCTCCGGGCTGGGTGTGGCTGCCCGAATCATGCAAAATACCGGGCATTCGAGATGCGGAGACACGGCCCGTGGGAATCAACTTCGATTTGACCGATTTGCAGGCGTTTCGCGCGGTGGTGGAGCTGGGCAGCTTCCGGAAGGCCGCCGAGGCGATCAGCATTTCGCAGCCCGCGTTGAGCCGCCGGATCGACAAACTGGAGGAAGCGCTCGGCGTGCGTCTGTTCGAGCGCACCACGCGCAGCGTCTCGCTGACCACCGTCGGCCGCGTGTTCGCGCCGAGCGCCGAGCAGTTGCTGGACGATCTCGACGTCGCGCTGCTCGGCATCCGCGACGTTTCGTCGAGCCGGCTCGGTCACGTGACGATCGCGTGCGTGCCGTCGGTCGCCTACTACTTTCTGCCGAACGTGATCGCAAGCTATCACCGCCGCTTTCCGCGCATCCGGGTCAAGCTGCTGGACGCGAGCGCGAACGAGGTGCTGAGCGCCGTCATCAGCGGCGAGGCCGATTTCGGCGTGAGCTTCATGGGCAGCCAGGAGCCCGAGGTCGAGTTCAAGCTGCTGCTGCAGGAGCGGTTCGTCGCCGCGTGCCGGCGCGACCATCCGCTCGCGCGCAAGAAGCGCGTGACCTGGAACGAGCTTTACGAGTACGAGTATGTGTCGGTGGACAAGACGTCCGGCAACCGCCTGTTGCTCGACCAGGCGCTGACGAGCGTCGCGCCGCGGGCGCCGAGCGTGTGCGAGACGCGCCACGTGACGACCATGCTCGGGCTGGTCGAGGCAGGGCTCGGCGTCGCCGCGGTACCGTCGATGGCGATGCCCGGGCACGACCATCCGCTGCTCACGAGCGTGCCGCTCGTCGAGCCGGCGGTCAAGCGCCGCGTGGGCATCGTGAAACGGCGCGGACGCCCGCTCACACCGGCCGCGGAAGCGTTCCACCAGGCGGTCGTCGATGCGAAGCGCGGCGATGGATCGAAACAGGTGGCGCATGCGGCGAATGCGGCCGGAACATCGTGCAAGACCGCATCGTGACGCTGGCAAGACCGCTTCGTTCGCTCTACGTGCAGGTTCTGCTGGCGATGGTGCTCGGCGTGAGCGTCGGCCATTTCTGGCCGTCGGCGGGCGCGATGCTCAAGCCGCTCGGCGATGCCTTCGTCGGCCTCGTGCGGATGATGATCGCGCCGGTCGTGTTCTGCACGATCGTGTCGGGCATCACGTCGCTGGCGAACGGGACCGCCATCGGGCGCACGATCGTCCGCGCGCTGGTGCTGTTCTATCTGCTGACCGCCGCCGCGCTCGCCTTCGGGCTCGTCGCCGCGTTCGTGCTGCAGCCGGGCGCCGGCATGCACGTGGACGTTCGCCATCTCGACGCGAGCGTCCTTGCGCCCTATACGCGGCATGCGCCGCCGCGCGGGTTGGTCGAGTTTGCGTTGAGCGTGATCCCGGACACGATGCTCGGCGCGTTCCAGCAGGGCGAGGTGCTGCCGGTGCTGCTGCTGGCGCTGCTGTTCGGCTTTTCGCTCAATGCGGCTCCGCAGGCCGGCCGCCCCGTGCTGGCGCTGATCGACGGCGTCGCGCAGATCGTCTTTCGCGTGCTGGCGATGATCATGCGGCTCGCCCCGCTCGGCGCATTCGGCGCGATGGCCTTCACGGTGGGCCGCTTCGGCATCGGCTCGGTCGGCTCGCTCGCGCGGCTGATGATGTCGTTCTACATGGCCTGCGGGCTGTTCGTCGCGCTGGTGCTCGCACCGCTCGCGCGGTTGCACGGATTCGCGTTGTGGCGGCTGCTGCGCTACCTGCGCGAGGAGCTGCTGATCGTCCTCGCGACCTCGTCGACGGAGCCGGTATTGCCGCGGCTGATCGTCAAGCTGGAGTCGCTCGGTTGCGACAAGGGCGTGGTGGGGCTCGTGTTGCCGGCCGGCTATTCGTTCAACCTGGACGGCACCGCGATCTATCTGACGCTCGCGGCATTGTTCATTGCGCAGGCGTGCGACGTGCCGCTGTCCGCGCCGCAGATCGCGGCGATGCTGGCCGTCATGCTGCTGACGTCGAAGGGCGCGGCCGGCGTGTCCGGCAGCGGGCTCGTGGCGCTCGTCGCGACGCTTGCCGTGATGCCCGACCTGCCGGTTGCCGGGGTCGCGCTGCTGGTCGGCATCGATCGCTTCATGTCCGAGGCGCGTGCGCTGACGAGCGTGATCAGCAATGCGTGCGCGGTGATCTTCGTATCGTCGTGGGAAGGGGCGTGCGATCGTGCGCGTCTCGTGCGGGTGCTGAACGCGGCCGGGCCGGAAGGCCCGAATGGCGCCGACGATGCCGGGGCCGGCGCCGGGCGCGACGGGAAGGCGGTCTGACGCGCGCCTTCCCGGGTTGCGGGCTCAATGCGCGGAGACGGAATCCAGCCCGGTCGATTTGACTTCCGCCTGCACGTCGGGCGACGCGAGATAGTCGAGGAGCGCCTTCGCTTCCTCCGGATGCTGCGCGCCGACCGGGATGCCGGCCGCGAAGCGCGTGACGGACTGCAGCGCTTCGGGAATCTTGCCGACGAAGGTCGCGCCCTTCACGGGCAGCAGTTCGCTCACCTGCTGAAAGCCGATTTCGTAGTCGCCGTTCGCGACCACGGAGGCGACCGGGATCCGCGGGATCATCTTCGCCTTCGATTTCACCTGGTCTTCGATGCCGAGCTTCTTGAACAATTCCCGCTCGATGTAGACGCCGCTCGCGCTGTCCGAGTAGGCAATCGACTTCGCATGCAGCAGCGCTTCCCTGAGGCCGTCGGCCGAGCTGATGTCGGGTTTCGCCGCGCCGTCGCGCACGACCATGCCGATCCGCGAATCGGCCAGCTCGACGCGCGATCCGGGGATCACCTTGCCTTGCTTGATCAGGTCGTCGAGCGCGTAGCCGACCATGATCACCGCGTCGGCCGGCTCGCCGCGCGCCAGCCGGTTCGGAATCGCTTCGGGCGACTTGCCCATCGACGGGCCGAGCGCGGTGTCGAGCGTGTTGCCCGTGCGGGCCGCGAACTGCGGGCCGAGCCGCTTGTAGGCGGCGGTGAAGCCGCCCGAGCTCATCACGTGCAGCTCGGCGGCCTGCACGTTCGCGGCGATTGCGGAGGTGGCGACGAGTGCGGTCGCGCACAGTTTCAGGAGCAGGTTCTTCATGGTCGGGTCGTGGCCTGGGTCGTGCGAAGTCGGGGCAGGGGTTCGGAATGCGGCGTCAGTGCGCCGGTGTCAGCGTCGCCGGATGGCGGCGATAGAGTACGAACGTCGCGAGCAGCGCGCACACCGCGGCGAGGCTCATCCAGTAACCGGGTGCGGCCTTGTCGCCGGTCATGTGAATCAGCGCCGTGGAGATGGCAGGCGTGAAGCCGCCGAACACGGCCGTCGCGAGGCTGTAGGCGAGCGAGAAGCCAGCCACGCGCACCTCGACCGGCATCACTTCCGTCAGCGCGACAACCATCGCGCCGTTGTAGATCCCGTACATGAACGACAGCCACAGCAGCACGAGCAGCATGTTGATGAACGACGGCGCATGCGCGAGCAGCGACAGCGCGGGGTACGCGGTGGCGATCGCGAGCAGCGTCATGCCGACCAGCAGCGGCCGGCGGCCGATGCGATCGGACAGCGCGCCGCCGATCGGCAGCCACACGAAGTTCGACACGCCGACGCACAGCGTGACGAGCAGGCTGTCGGCGGTGCTCAGGTGCAGGACCGTCTTGCCGAACGTCGGCGCGTAGACGGTGATCAGGTAGAAGCTCGTGGTCGTCATCGCGACCAGCATCATGCCGGCGACCACGACACCCCAGTTGTGCGCCAGCGTGCCGAACACTTCCTTCATGCTCGGGCGGTGCCGGCGCGCCTTGAACTCCTGCGTTTCCTCGAGGTTGCGGCGCAGCATGAAGATGAACGGCACGATCATGCAGCCGACGAAGAACGGCACGCGCCATCCCCACGCGGCGATCGCCGATGCGCTCAGCCATTGATTGAGCGCGAAGCCGAGGCCGGCCGCGACGACGATCGCGACCTGCTGGCTGGCCGACTGCCAGCTCGTGAAGAAGCCCTTGCGGCCGGGCGTGGCCATTTCGGCGAGATAGACCGACACGCCGCCCAGTTCCGCGCCTGCCGAAAAGCCCTGCAGCAGTCGCCCGATCAGCACGAGCGCGGGCGCGAGCAGGCCGATCGTCGCATAACCGGGGACGAACGCGATCAGGATGGTGCCGCTCGCCATGATCGCGAGCGTGACGATCAGGCCCTTGCGGCGGCCGACGTCGTCGATGTACGCGCCCAGCACGATCGCGCCCAGCGGCCGCATCAGGAAGCCGGCGCCGAAGACCGCGAAGGTCATCATCAGCGAGGCGAACTCGTTCGCGGTGGGAAAGAACACGGCGGCGATCTGCGTCGCGTAGAAGCCGAACAGGAAGAAGTCGAACTGCTCGAGGAAGTTGCCGGCCGTCACGCGGAATACCGCGGCGGCCTTCGAACGTCCGGTCGAAAGGCTGGGCGAGGGGTGCATCAGGGTGTCTCCAGAGAATGCGGGAATGGCGCGGGGCGCGACCGATTGTCGTTTTGGCAATGTTCGCCCGGAGACGGGGAAACGTTAAGTGCGAATTTTGGAAGGATTGATGTTGTTTGGTTATCAATCGGGCGGCGCGCGCCACGACTGTCGCGCGTCCGGCAGGTGGCCGCGACGCCGGCTTCACAGCACCGGGCCGGCCCGGCGATCCGTCACGAAGAAAGCCCAAAAAAATGCCCCGCTTTCGCGGGGCACGTCGGCTAATACACCGGCAAATCGAGAGCGATCAATGCTGGTCGCGCGCGCGCGGATCGTTCAGGTCCTCGGTCGGATCGGTCAGCCCGAGCTCGTCGCCCGCGCTCCAGTACGGCGTGCTGCCGTAGTACTCGTGCAGCGGCTCGGCCCATTGCGGGTCGGCCATCGCCGGCCAGTGATCCTTGTCGAAGCCCGGCGCGTTGCGGACTCGCTCGGATGAGACCGACAGCAGGAAACACTTGCGCTCGGTATCGAGCGTGAGCGCGCTCCACGGAATCGCAAGCAGCTTGTCGCCGATGCCGAGCAGGCCGCCGCTCGACAGCACGGCGTACGCGACGCGGCCCGAGCGCACATCGAGCATGATGTCCTTGATCTTGCCGACGTCGTCGCCATCGGTCGTATAGACCTTGTCGCCTTCCAGCGTGTCGGCTGCCATCACGTCCGGGCCGGGCCCGGCCGCGGTTGCGGCCCCCTTGCCGACGATGCGGGTCTGTCCTTGAGTCTGCATGGTTGTCCTCCTGGCTGCGTGGAGCGCGACCGTGCCCGGGATGGGCCCTGCGGGTCGCGCGGGTAGTCGGGGCGGGGCGCGAATGGCCCCGTCACGTCTGCTTCGGTTGCGACACGCCTTCGAGCGTGTTCGCGACGTCGTCGCGTGCGGGGCCGGCCGTGCGCGTCGCGATGTCCGCGAGCGACAGCATGCCGACGAGCCGCTTGTCGTGATCGACGACGGGCAGGCGGCGCAGTTGCGCGTCGGCCATGTAGTGCTGGATCTCTTCCAGCGAATCGTCCTCGAAACACCATTCGATCGGACCCGACGCGACTTCGTGGATCCGCGTTTCCAGCGGCTTGCCGGCCGAGATCGCGCGCACCGCGAGATCGCGGTCCGTGACCATGCCGATCAGCCGGTTGTTGTCACATACGGGCAGCGCGCCGATGTCATAGCGCTCCATCAATTGCGCCGCATGACGGATCGAGTCGGTCGGCGCGATGCGCACGACGTCCTGCGACATGATTTCGTTGACGCGTTGCATGAAGTCCTCCTTGCGGGTTGAATCCGGGCCGTGCGGGGCAACAAGCGGGCAGCAAGCGGCGTGCCGTTCGGCAGCGGTGTCCGTCGAGTGCCGGCCGTCATTCGTCGCGGCGTCGGGCGGGGTCCTGCCACGGGCCGTCGTCGTGCGTGCCCGGCGGCGTGTCGGGCTCGATGCGCGTGACGCCGCCGGTCGCGGGCGGATCGCTCGCGGGGAACGTGTCCTCGAGTTGCTTGTCGATATGGCGCTCCGAGTGGCGCGTCTTCGTTTGATCCTGGTCCTTCAACGGCGGCGACGGATCGCGCTGGGGTTGGTGCGGCGCGTCGCGGCCGGTTCGGGTCGATTCCTTCATGGCGGGGCTCCGAGGCGGTGACGATGACGCGGTGATCGCGCAACGGCCGTGCCTGTCGCGACCGCGCGGCACGGGACTTGCCGCTTCTTCGATGGATGACCACGCAGGACGACGACGCAGGATGCCGGCCACAACGCGCGGTGCAATGCTCCGCACACACACACGCAAATCAAGCGGGAGGCACGATGACGATTCCCAAACGGCGGCCAGGGGTGCGCTATGAGATCAACGTATGCGGCGGCGGGTTCGAGTCGGTGAAGAGCCATTTCAGCGCGTGGAAACAGGAGCCGCTGATCTACCGGCCCGATCGCCGGATGTTCGAAGGCAAGGCCGACGTGCGGCCGCTCGGCGACGAGACGTTCGGCTCGACCGAGCCGGCGCGGTTTGCGCTGCAGCGCGCGTGCGAGCCGGCCGATCCGTATGCGCTCGCCGCGCGGGTGCGCGACGACGACCACGAGCTGTGGCTCGTGATGGCCGCGTACGACGCGTAGCGCGCTGCCCTTGAAAGAATTGCAGCGCGCGGTGTAGCGAAGGCACGGCGTACGGCGGGGTGGCGCGCGCGGCCGCGCGCCGGCGCGCGGAAAGGCGGCGTGCGAGGCGGCGTGCACGCCGGCACGCAGACGGCACGCAGCTTGCGGCCCTGCCTTTCGTGGACGATCGGGCGGCGCACGCCGCGCCAATCGATCAGGCCCCGCGAGGACGACGCAACGATCGAATGCCCCCCGATGAACCGAGACCCCGCCCAGTCGCTGCACCGGCCCGAACCGCCGATCCCCGACGTCGAACCGGACCCCGAGCCGCCCGCGCCGGATGACCTGCCGCCCGGCACGCCGGAGCCTTATCAGGATCCGGAAGGCGACCCGCCCGGGCATCCGCCGCCGGAGCGTGAGCCGCCGACGCGGGCGCCGCCGATTCACGCGCGGCCGAACCACGGGCTGCCGATTCCTGTGCGGCCCATTCACGCGCCGCCGGTCCACACGCCGTCGACCGGCGGGCCGCCGATTGCGTCCATCCCACCCACGGAGAGCCCACGATGAGCATCAGCGTGAAACCCGGCATGCTGCGCGACGTGGCCGAGACGCTCGGCCGTCATTTCGAGGCGCGCGCGATGCCGTTCCATGCCGAGGAGCAGCCGGCCGGCGCGCTGCATTTCGGCTTTCGCGTCGACGGTCATCCGGCGTCGCTGACCGTGACCTTCGACGCCGACGCGTTCGCGGCGCTCGAGCAGGCCGGTATCGAGCGGCAACGCGGCGCACTGATGCGCGTCGCGGCCGAATTCGACACGATGATGGCCCGTCGCGCACCGAACGCGTATGCGGGCGATTTCCATTTCAACCGGCTCTGAGCCGCGCCGTCACGGCCGGCCCGGTGCCGCGCAGCGCACTTCACGGAGGAGGTTCCGATGAAACCGATCCAGACGATACGCGTGTGCGCCTGTGCGTTCGCCGCTGCGTGCGCGCTGGGCGCATGCACGCAACCGCAGGGCCCCTACGGCACGCGTGGCGCACCGCCGGCGCCACCGGACGGCCACGGCGCGTCGCCGACCACGACGATGCCGGACGCGAATACGCGTTACGACACGCGCCCGTCGCCGTACAACACGCTGCCGCCGGGCGCGACCGGCGGCGAGCCGGTCGACGTGCCGCCGCCGGGGCCGAACGGCGTGCAGGGCGGTCAAACGCTGCCGGGCACGCCGCCGCCGATGCAGTACTGACCGCGGCACCCTGCACGGATGCCGCGCAACGATACTGCCTGCGAGGACATATTCGCGCGACGGCGACGGCATATCCGCGCGGAGCGAATGCCGTGCCCCCTAACTTGCGGGCGCTTGTAAAAAAGGGGGCGCCCGGGGCCGCGGCCGACGGGGTACGAACCCGCGAGAGCCCCGCCGGACGGCGCTTCACCTTCCTGGCACGGTAGCTGCATGGATTCGCATAAACGCATTCCGCACACCGTCAGGAGGGCATCGATGTCCGTCACGCTTGCGCTCCAGATGCGACAGCATCTGGCACTCACGCCGAGGCTTCAGCAGTCGCTTCGCCTGCTGCAGTTGTCTTCGCTCGAATTCCAGCAGGAATTGCGACAGGCGCTCGACTCGAATCCGTTTCTCGAAGACGGGCAGGGCGACGAAGAAGCCGCCGACGCGCCCGAACCCGAGGCCGAAGCCGCACCGCCCGAGCCGCCACCCGAGCACGAGGAAGTGCGCCCGCCGGACGGCGACGTGTCGTACACGGCCGCGCCGACCACGCGAGGCACCGGGCGACAGGCCGACGACGCGGGCGACCAGTCGCCCGGCGAGTGGATGGCCGCCGAGCCGTCGCTGCACCAGCAGCTGCACGACGCGTTGCGGCTCTATCCGCTGAACCGGCGCGACCGCGAGGCCGCGCGCATCGTGATCGACGCGCTCGACGAAGACGGCTACCTGCGTCAGGAGCTGGGCGAGCTGCTGATCGCGGCCGATCCGGCGCGGCTGCTGTCGGAACAGGATCTCACGGTCGCGCTGCGGCTCGTGCAGATGCTGGACCGGCCGGGCATCGCCGCGCGCTCGCTGTCCGAATGCCTGCTGCTGCAGCTCAACGCGATTCCGGCCGGCACGCCGGCGCTCGCGGAAGCGAAGGCCATCGCGCGCGACCATCTCGAACGGCTCGCGCGCCGCGAGACGGCGGAGATCCAGCGGCGCCTCGGCTGCAACCAGGCGACGATGCAGGCCGCCTGCGCGCTGGTGCGCGCGCTCGATCCGCGCCCCGGCAATCACTACGGCAGCACGCGCGGCGACTACGTGATACCCGACGTGATCGTGCGCCAGGTGCGCGACGAATGGATCGTGACGATCAACCCGGCCGTGCTGCCGCGCGCGCGGCTGCACGAGCGCTACGCGACGCTGTTCGCGCAGTCGAGCGGCGAGCGCGATTCGCCGCTGGGCCAGCAGCTGCAGGAAGCGCGCTGGCTGATCCGCAACGTGCAGAAGCGCTTCGACACGATCCAGCGGGTCGGCGAGTGCATCGTCGCCCGGCAGCGCGACTTCTTCCGCTACGGCGAGATCGCGATGAAGCCGCTCGTGCTGCGCGACATCGCCGAGGAGCTCGATCTGCACGAATCGACGGTCTCGCGCGCGACGGGCAACAAGTACATGGCCACGCCGCACGGCACGTTCGAGTTCAAGCATTTCTTCCCGCGCAAGCTGGAGGCGGCCGGCAAGGGCGTGTGCTCGGCGTCCGCCGCGAAGGTGCTGATCCGCGACATGATCGCCGCCGAGCGCCATAACGATCCGCTGTCCGACGTCGCGCTCGCGCAGAACCTCGCGGGCCGCGGCATCCTTCTTGCGCGTCGTACCGTCACGAAGTATCGCCAGGCGATGAAGATTCCGCCGGCCGACCTGCGCCGGCGCGACGCCGCATGACGATACCGTCCGAACCGCGCGCGGCTCGCCCGTGAGCCGCACGGACGTCGCGCGCCACCGAGAGGAGGAAAGCCATGCCAGCCAAGTCCCAGGCACAGCAACGCGCCGCAGGAGCCGCCCTGTCGGCCAAGCGCGGCGACACGAAAATGAAGGACCTGAAGCCGCCTGCGAAGTCGATGGCCAAGTCGATGAGCGAAAAGGAACTCGAAAAAATGGCTTCGACGCCGGTCCACGGCAAACCCAGGCACAAGCACGATTCGTGATCGACGGCGACACGCATCGGCGATCACCGTTCTTCAGGACTCCAGGAGGCATTCATGCTTCGTTACGCCATCATCTTCCTCATCATCGCGCTCGTCGCCGCCTTGTTCGGCTTCGGCGGCATCGCGGCCGGCGCGGCCGAGATCGCGAAGATCCTGTTCTACATCTTCGTCGTGATCTTCCTGGTCACGCTGCTGCTGGGGGTTGTCAGGCGATGACGACCGCCCCCGACCGTTCGCAGCGCATCGCGGAAATCGAGCATGCGCTCGCGAACGGCTTTCCGTCGCAGTCGACCGTCGTCGTGCATGCGGACGACGCGTCCGGGCGGCTGACGATCCAGGTGTCGTGGGTGCGCGTGCCGTCCGATGAGGACGCGCGTCAATGGCGCTGCGCGGTCGACCTGCGTTTCGATCCCGACGTGCTCACGCGCTATGCGTCGCTCGGCGCGGCCGATCGCCTGCGCGTGCGCACGCAGCTGTGCGACCTCGCGCGGCGCGCGGTCGACGAGCACAAGCCGCGCGTCGAGGACGCCGAGATCGAATGCAGCGTCGCGCTCGACGTGACGCGCGCCGAACTCGACCGCGCGTTGCGCGCGCCCTGACCGACGCAGCCCGCATCGACGCTTTGGCCGCCGTCGCGACACGCGCCGTGCGGCGCATCCATGCCCGTGACGGCTTCTGGTGTGTGCCGCCACGCGCCCGCGCACCCGGCAAAGGAGAACACGCATGGCATCGCGGATGATCTGGAAAGGCGCGATCAGCTTCGGGCTCGTTCACGTGCCCGTGCAGCTGTTTCCCGCGACGCGCACCGTGAAGCCGTCGTTCCGGCTGCTCGACAAGCGCTCGATGGACCCGGTCGGCTATCGGCAGATCAACAAGCGCACCGGCAAGGAGGTCGCGCGCGAGGACATCGTGCGCGGCTACGAGTACGAGAAGGAACGCTACGTCGTGCTGACCGACGAGGAGATTCGCGCGGCCAATCCGGAATCGACGCAAACCGTCGACATCCTGACGTTCGTCGACGCGGACGCGGTATCGTTCCTGTATCTCGACACGCCGTACTACCTCGTGCCGGACCGCAAGGGCGAGAAGGTCTATGCGCTGCTGCGCGACGCGCTTAAGGACAGCGGCAAGATCGGCATCGCGCTCGTGGTGATGCGCGACCGCCAGCATCTCGGCGCGCTGATTCCGGTCGGGCCGCTACTCGCGCTCGACACGCTGCGCTGGCAGGAAGAACTGCGGCCGCTCGACGAACTGACGGTGCCGGCCGACGACGCGAAACACGCGGGCGTGACCGCGCGCGAGCTCGGGATGGCGAAGAAGCTGATCGACGAGATGGCGGGCAAGTGGACGCCGGACGAGTATCACGACACGTTTCGCGACGACATTCTCGAGCTGGTCGAGCGCAAGGTGCGCGCGGGCAAGATCGAGGAGATCGAGGAGCGGCCACCGCAGACGGGCCGCGCGGCGACCAACGTGGTCGACCTGACCGAGCTGCTGAAACGCAGCCTGAAGGGCGGCGGCGGTGGCGCGCGCGCGGCGGGCCCGCGCAATGCGGGCGACGACGAGGGCGCGGAGGCGGACGCGTCGTCTTCCTCCGCGTCGTCTTCTTCTGCGTCGTCGCGCGGCGGCGCGCGCCGCAAGCCGGCTTCGAAGGCCGCGCCGAAAGGCTCCGCCGAGAAGACGCCGGCGGCGAAGCGGCCGGCCGCGAAACGTGCCGCGACCGGCGAGCATGCGGCGAAGAAAACCGCCGCGCGCCGCAAGCACGCCGCATGATGCGCGGCGACGCGAGGTGACACGATGGCCGGCAAGCTCGATCCCTATCGCCGCAAACGCCGCTTCGACGCGACGCCGGAACCCGAAGGCGCGCACGGGCGGCGGCGCGCGAAGGCGAACGCGACACCTTCCGGGCGGGCGACCCGGCGTGCCGGCCACCCGCTGCGCTTCGTGATCCAGGAGCACCACGCGCGGCGCCTGCATTACGACTTCCGGCTCGAACTCGACGGCACGCTGAAGTCGTGGGCCGTGCCGAAGGGGCCGAGCGTCGATCCGTCGGTGAAGCGCCTCGCCGTGCAGGTCGAGGATCATCCGCTCGAATACGCGTCGTTCGAAGGCGAGATTCCGGCCGGGCATTACGGCGCGGGGGCGGTCATCGTATGGGACGAAGGCACGTGGACGCCCGACGGCGGCCTCGCGCAGGCACGCGACGGCTATCGCGCGGGCAAGCTGACGTTCCGGCTCGACGGCGAAAAGCTGCACGGCGGCTGGGCGCTCGTGCGCAGCGGACGGCAGGAGGGGCGGCAGGTACAGTGGCTGCTGATCAAGGAGCGCGACGACGACGCGCGCAGCGAGGCCGAATTCGACGTCGTCGGCGAACTGCCGGGGAGTGTGCATGACGGGGCGGCGTCGGCGACGCGTGCGGATGCCGCGGGCCGCTCGACGCGCGCGCGCGGAGCGCAACGCGGCCGGCGCGACTCGACCGACACGCGCGCCGCAGCGCATGACGATCATGGCCGAGACAGCCGAGACAGCAGAGAAAGCAGAGAAAGCCGCGCCCGCCGGCCCGCCGATCCGTCCGAGATCGACGGTGCGGTACGCGCGCCGCTGCCCGAGCGCGTCGCGCCGCAACTCGCGACGCTGGTCGACGGCCCGCCGACGCAGGGCGACTGGCGCTACGAACTGAAATTCGACGGCTACCGGATCCTCGCGCGCATTGCGGGCAAGCGCGCCCGCCGGCATGTGAAGCTGATGACGCGCGAAGGCCGCGACTGGACCGCGAAGCTGCGCGCGCAGCGCGACGCGCTCGCGGCGCTCGACGTCGACGACGCCTGGCTCGACGGCGAGGCCGTCGTGCTCGGCAGGAACGGTCTCCCCGACTTCCAGGCGCTGCAGAACGCGATCGGCGCCGGACACTCGGATGCGATCACGCTGTTCGTGTTCGACCTGCCTTGTCTCGACGGTTACGACTTGCGCGACGCACCGCTCACCGCGCGCCGCGGCCTGCTCGAAGCGCTGCTCGCCGACAGCGACCCCGCGCGGCTGCGCTTTTCGCCGGATCTCGGCGACGACGTCGCATCGCTGATCGCGAGCGCCTGCGATACCGGCCTCGAAGGGCTGATCGGCAAGCGCGCGGAATCGCGCTATTGCGGCGGTCGCTCGCCCGCGTGGATCAAGCTCAAATGCCGGCGCCGGCAGGAGTTCGTGATCGGCGGTTACACCGAGCCGTCGGGCAGCCGGCACGGCTTCGGTGCGCTGCTGCTCGGCGTGCACGAACCGGCAGCGGCCGGCAAGCGGCGGCGCGGGCCTGCGCCGCTGCGCTACGTCGGCCGCGTCGGCACCGGCTTCGACACGCGGATGCTCGACCGGCTCGCACCGATCCTGCGCAAGCAGCAACGCGACACGACGCCGTTCGATCCGCCGCCGCGCGAACGCTCGCGCACGCGCGTGCACTGGATCGAGCCGACGCTCGTCGCCGAATGCGAATTCGCCGAGTGGACCGGCGACGGCATCGTGCGGCAGGCCGCGTTCATCGCGCTGCGCGAGGACAAGCCGGCGTCGCAGATCGTCCGCGAAGTGCCGAAGCAACCGGAAACGGAGGGGGTGATGGAGCGACGCCAGACCACGCATCACGAAAAGCACGAACGCAAGCACGCGGCGCACGTCGATCGCACGTCGCATACGTCGCATACGTCGCATGCCGAGCACGCCGAGCACGCCGAGCATGCCGATCACGCAGATCGCGCAGATCGCGCCAAGCACGATCCAAGCGCTCGCAAGCACCACGCACGTTCGCGCCCGTCCCCCCACGCAGCACGCGACGATATCGGTTCCGACATGCTCGGCCGCGTGCGCATCACCCATCCCGAGCGCGTGCTCGATCCGCAGAGCGGCACGCGCAAGATCGATCTCGCGCATTACTGGCAATGGGTCGCGCCGTGGCTGCTGCCGGACCTGAAGGGCCGGCCCGTGGCGCTCGTGCGCGCGCCCGGCGACATCGCGGGCGAGCTGTTCTTCCAGAAGCACGCGGAGCGCCGCGAAATCCCGTTCGTCACGCAGCACGCAGGACTCGATCCGGGCCACGGTCCGCTGCTGTCGCTCGACAGCGTCGACGCGCTGCTCGGCGCCGCGCAGATGGGCACGATCGAGCTGCATACATGGAACGCGCACGCGTCGAACATCGAGCGGCCGGACCGGATCGTGTTCGACCTCGATCCCGATCCGGCGCTGCCGTGGCGCGCGATGACCGACGCCGCGCAGCTCGTGCGCGGGCTGCTCGATGAACTGGGCCTCGCGTCGTTCTGCAAGACGAGCGGCGGCAAGGGGCTGCACGTCGTCGTGCCGATCGCGCGGCACCTGGGCTGGGACGACGCGAAGGACTTCTCGCGCGCGCTCGCGCGGCATGTCGCGGGCGCGCTGCCCGACCGTTTCACCGCGACGATGGGCGCGCGTCACCGGCGCGGCAAGATCTTCATCGACTACCTGCGCAACGGCCGCGGTGCGAGCACAATCGCCGCGTATTCGGTGCGTGCGCGGCCCGGGCTGGGCGTGTCGGTGCCGCTGCGCTGGGACGAGGTGCCAACCACCACGGGCGGCGCGCAATGGACGATCGACACGCTGCACGAGCGGCTCGACCGGCTGAAGCGCGACCCTTGGGAAGACTATGCCGGCACGCGGCAGCGGATCACCGCGCAGATGCGTGCGCGTCTCGGCATGTCGTGACGGCGCCGTCAGCGCCGACGCTGCTGCAGACGGTGATACCAGTCCATCAGCGGCGTCGCGGACACGCCGTGCACGATCACCGACGCCGACACGACGGCCAGCACCGGCGCCGCGAGCGGCCGCACGGCGCTCGACGGCCCGTGCTCGAGCGCGAACAGCAGGTAGTAGAACGAGCCGATCCCGCGTATCCCGAACCATGCCAGCAGCCGGCGCTGCGCCGGCGTCGCGCGCGAGCCGGCGAGCGCCGGCAGCACCGCGAGCGGCCGCACGGCGACGAACAGCGCGACGGCGAGCGCGGCCGAGCCCCACGTGAAGAGCGGCGTCGTCAGCGTGGCGAGCACGCCGCCGATCATCGTCATCACGAGCGCCTCGGCGATCCGCTCGAGCTCGATCGTGAAGTCGAGCACCGATTCGGTCATGAACGCGTGCGCTTTCTCCGGGTGCTTCTCGGTCGCGACCACGTCTTCCGAATCGACCCGGCCGATCACTTCGCGCGGCCGGCGGTCACCGCTCGCGCGATGCTCGACGCGGCGCATCGCGACGCCCGCGGCGAACGTCGCGATGAAGCCGAACGTATGCGCGAGCTGCGCGGCACCGAACGACAGCACGATCAACGCGAGCGCGAAGAAGCCTTCGAAGCCGAGTGCCTGCGCATGACGGGTGCGCAGCCAGCCGATCGCGGTGGTGGTCGCCGCGCCGAGCATGCCGCCGATCGCGGCGGCGCCCGCGATGCCCCACAGCGCGGCCAGTGCAAACGTGCCCGACAGCGGTGGCGGCCCGTGCGGCGCATCGGACGCGCCGCACAGCGCGAGGCCCGCGAGCGCGAACGGCAGCGCGATGCCGTCGTTCAGCCCGCCTTCGCCGGACAGCGCGAAGCGCACCAGGTCGCGGTCGCCGGGATCATGCACCTGCACGTCGTGCGCGAGCACCGGGTCGGTCGGCGCGAGGATCGCCGCGAGCAGCAGCGCGGGGCCCCAGCCGAGCCCGAGCGTCAGTACCGCGCAGCCGGCGAGCAGCGGCACCGTGACGATCATCGCGAGCAGGCCGAGCCGGCACGGCACGCGCCACAGCGGGTCGGACAGCGGCACGCGCAGCCGCAGCCCGATCGCGAACAGCGATACCAGCAGCGCGACCTCGACGATCTCGCGCAGCAGCGGCGCGTCGCGCTGAATGTCGAGATGCAGGAGCCCGGCGCCGGACGGGCCGAGCGCGACACCGAGTGCAAGATAGATCATCGCGCTGCTGCACGGCAGATGACGCAGCGCCGACGTCACGATGCCCATGCCCATCAGCACCGCGCCGATGATCAGATACCACAGCGTTTCATGCATACGGGCAGGCCGGGCAGGTCGACGGTGAACCGGCGGGGGCCGTCACGGCTTGCGGCCGAACGCCTCGCGCAGTTTGCGCTTCGCGCGTTCGAGCGTCGCGCGGCGCGTTTTCGGCAGGTTGCGGCCCGCGCGGTTCACGTAGAAGTTCAGCATCGACATCGCCGACTGGAACGGCGTCCCCTTGCGTCGGCGGCTGTGTTCGGCCGAGCGCTTGAGCGACGCGGCGATCTTGCCCGGGTCGTCGGACTTGAAGATCTCGGGCTCGATGTCGAGCGCATCGCTTCTTTGCATGACGTCGGCGGACCAGCGCTTGCGGTGCTGCGGATCGTTGCTGCGCGCACGGCCCGGGCGGCGCGTCGCGCGTTTGCCGTGCGGATGGGAAGCGGAAGCTGAAGGCATGGCAGGGCTCTCCCTATCGAATCGGGATGGATCGCGGGTCTCGGGTGTCCGGGTGGTGCCGCAATTCGCGTGCCGCCTGTCGGTGGCGGCACGGGCCTTGCTGAATCGAAGGCGCAGGCCATTCCACTACGGCGGTTCCATTGAGGGAGAGCGCTCCATGAAGCCAGCATCCGAATCGAAATCTGCCGCGCGCCGGATCCTCGCGTGCGCGGCCGTCGCGCTCGTCGCGGCCGCACCGGCCGCATGGGCACAGAATTCGCAACGTTCCGACGAGGGCACCGGCGCGCCGATCCTGTCGCCGCCGGACACGTCGGCGCAGGGCAGCGGCGGCAACCTGTCGAACGGCAACACGGCGGCGCCGCCGCCCGCGACCCGCATGCAGGCGCCGCGCGGCACGGGTCCGCGCGGTCAACCGGACGTGCGCAGCAAGCCCGGCGGCATGACTGGTGCCGGGACCGGCAGCATGGGCGGCGGCGCGACGGGCGGCACCGGAATGGGTAGCACAGGCAGCGGTACCGGTAGCACCGGAATGGGCACCCCCGGTACGGGCAGCACCGGTACGAGCGGTGCCGGCGGCAGCGCGGGCATGGGCGGTGCCGGTGCGGCCCCGGGCGGAACCGGCGCGGGCGCCGGCACTAGCCGCTTGCCGGGGGCGACCGGCTCGGGCGGTGGCACGGGCAGCGCGGGTTCCAGCAGCTATTGACGATCTCGGCGTCGCGCCGGCGCCCCGGCGCGGCGCGCTGGCGGACGCCGCGCGCGAGGCCGGCCGGTCGCCACCACGCAGGAGGACAACATGCAATCGAATTCCCGGATCTCGCTCGACGACGATGCGCTGGACGCCGACGCCGCCGAGACCGAGGGTCTCGATACGACGGTTCATGTCGACGTCGCGACCGGCAGGATCATGTTTCATGCGGCGTGGGCGCTCGCGCCCGATGCGCCGCGCGATACCGCGCGGCACGCGGTCGTGCTCGCGCTCGACTGCGACACGATGGAGCGCTATGCGGACCTCGACGAGCCCGCGCGGATGCGCGTGCACGCGATGCTGCACGACAGCGTGCAGGCCACGCTCGACGCGCTGCCCGACGTCACCGAGGACCTGACGCTGACGATCGAGTTGACCGACGCGATGCTCGACGCCGCGCGTCACCTGCAGTGAGCGCGGCGGGCCGGCACCGGCCGGCGGCGGGTACGGCCCCGCATGCAGGCCACCGGGCGGCTGCCGCCGATAGTCGCGGGTATTGCCGGCGTCACGTTACATCCCGTTGAAATCTTTGCAGGCGCCGCGCGGCGCTATCCAATGGTGGCACGCATCACGCCGCGACGCGCGTGCGCGCCGCCAACCGCCGATCGCCGATCGCCGATCGCCGATCGCGGGTCGCGCCCCATCAAGGCGGCACCGCGCCGGCCGCCATCCCGACGGGTGCGGCACGCCCGTTGCTGCGTCGATGGATACGGCAGGGTACGGCACACCCGGTGCCACAACACGAAAGGGAGCGATTCATGATCGGCAAGCTGGATCATTGCAAGGTAGCGATACTCGCGGTCGACGGCTTCGAGGAAGCCGAGCTCGTCGAACCGCAGCGCGCGCTGACGGCAGAGGGCGCGCAGGTCGACGTGATTTCGCAGAAGCGCGGCGAGATCCAGGGGTTCAGGCACGTCGACAAGGGCGATCGCGTGAAGGTCGACCGCACGTTCGACGATGCGCGCGAAGGCGATTACGACGCGGTCGTGCTGCCGGGCGGCGTGGTCAACGGCGACGCGATCCGGATGCTGCCGGCCGCGCGCGAATTCGTGACCGCGGCCGTCGGCGCGGGCAAGCCGATTGCCGCGATCTGTCACGGCGGCTGGCTGCTCGTGTCGTCCGGGCTGGTGGACGGCCGCACGATGACGAGCTGGCCCAGCCTGCAGGACGACATCCGCAATGCGGGCGGCAAGTGGGTCGACCAGGAGGTCGTGCGCGACGGCAACCTGATCACGAGCCGCAAGCCGGCCGACCTGCCTGCATTCAACGGCGCGCTGGTGCAGTGCCTCGCGTCGCGGGGGCCCTGAGCGATGCCGGCCGAACCCGTTCGCCACGTGATGCTGACCGACGCGCCGCCCGAGTTCGACGGCGCGGCGCTGCTGATGCGTTTCGTCGTCGAGGTCGACGGGAAGCCGCAAACCTGCACGATCACGGTCGAAGCGCTCGAGGATCATTTCGGCGCGCGCTCCGCGCTCGAAGCCGACTTGCGCGACGCGTTCGAGCGCGGCCGTGCGCGCATCGAGGCCGCGTGCGCGGACGTGCTGGTCGACGGCAAGGGCGGCGTGGAACTCCACAGCGGCTACTTCCGCGTGCGCGACAAGGCGGCGGGCAAAACCGCCCGCGCCGGGATGTTCCGTTCGCGGAAGTCGTGAGTCCGTGGGGCATGCGGCGCGTGCCGCAGTGCGCCCGTGCCGTTCCATTCGCACCATTGGGCGCCATTACACGCCGTTGAAAAGTTTGCAGCGGCCCCCGAGCGCCTTGAAGTGACACATCACGCCGCGCGCCGGCCGGGCGCCGGGCCGCTCCGTCCCAGATACTGGCACACTCCCTGCATGTCTCCTCAAATCGCGGCGCACGATTCGCGCCTGCGCCGGCGCGATGCCATCGTCGTATCGCGCCAAGCCGTCAAATGGGGGAGACAACATGCTGACCGCACATGAATTTGCCGCACTATTCCTGGTCCATCGCGCGCCGGAACAGATCCAGGCCGACCGCGAAGATATCGTCGCGTTGGTGGAACAACACCTGATCGAGATGCGCGCCGACGCATCGGGCGCGAGCCGGCTCGCCCTGACGCCGGACGGGCTGTCGATCGTGCAGCGCATGCTGCGGCACGCCGGGCGCGGGTTCGGCAGTGCCGACGCGTGATGCCGAACCGCGCGGCTCAGTGCGCGATCGCGACCGGTGCGTTGACCTGCACGGCCGGCGTATCGCCGTCGAACGGCGGCGCGCACTGGAAGCGGTCGATCACGCCCGGTTCGAACAGCAGGCAGCAGGTCGAGCCGCCGTACTGGAAATAGCCGATCTCGTCGCCCTTGTCGATCCGCTGCCCCGGCACGACCTCGATCACGCACGACGACACGTCGCCCATCCCGACGAACACCGCGGCTACCGTCCCGATCCCCGGGTCGTCGCAGTCGATCGCGACCACCGCGCGCGCGGCGACGGCCGTCATGTAGCCCTGCGAGTCGTTGAGCCCGGCCGGGTCCGGGCCTTCCGCTTCCGCGACCGAGTAGTAGGTGCCGTCGACCCGGTACGCGTGCGTGACGGTGCCGCGCACCGGCGCGTGCCAGCGGTGATAGTTGTACGCGCTCAGATACGCCTGGTAGAGGTCGCCGCCGACGAAGCGCTCGGCAAGCGGCAGCCGCGCGGGCGTGAAGATGTCGCGCAGCGAATACGGCTGCCCCTTGATCCAGAACCTGTCGCGGATCTTCACGCTGGATTCGGTGTGATACGGCGCGGCCTCGCACGCGCTGACGATCACGTGCGGATCGTCCGGCGCCGCGACCGGCCGCGCACCCGCGCGAAAGCGCCGCGTGAAGAAGTCGTTCCACGAGTCGAAGCCCCAGTGCGGCTGGTCCTCGCGATACTGGAACTGCGACAGGCCGAGGCGCGTGCGCGCTGCATCGCAGAACCAGCCGTCGGGCGACGACGTATCGAGATGCGCGCGCGAATGCGGGCCGCCGAGGAAGTCGCACCACACGTTCAGCACCTGCTTCAGGTGCGCGTTGACCGCCGCGTCGCGAAACACCGCGTGGCCCGACGGCATGCACATCGGCCAGTCGAGAAACGCGTTCAGCGGGCACACGACCAGGCTCGTTTCGCTGAACGGCGGCGTGTAGGTCATCAGGTGGTCGATCACGGTCATCAGTTCGCCGATCGATGCGTAGCCGAGCATGCGGCCCGATTCGAGCGCCTCGTCGATCGCGCGGGTGAGGCTCATGCGCAGCACCGCGTTGTCGTCGAACAGCCGCGCGAGCGCCTGCACGGCCGGCGTGCGCAGCTGTTCGCCGGCCTGCGCGCGCGCTGCGTTCGCGATGTTCGCGCGGTACCCGGCCATCTGCGATTCCTCGCGGGCCATCCATTCGCCGAGACGGTGACGCGTTGCGGGCGGCGTGCTGCGGTCGATCGGCATGGTCGGCTCCGGAAAGGGTTGCGGTACGAAACGGGGGAGCAAGGCGCTTGCCCGACAGGCGGCACCCGAATTGCTGCGCGTTTCAACGAAGGTCTCTTTCAATGAGCCGGGAGGGCACACATGAACGCAGCTTCGAATGCGCGACAGACCCAGGGCGCGTCGTCGACCGACGAGCGCCGCGGCAGCGAACAGCGGACCGTCGCGCCGACCCGCACGCGGGCGCGCGTGCGCGCGGCGACGTCCCGCGACGGCACGCGGCGAAACGAACGCAGCAGCGGGAACGGGCCGGTGGCGCCGACCCGCAAGGAAGGGGCCGGCGAGCCGCAGTGGGAGGATGACGGCGGCGCGATGCCGCCCGAAGAATGGTCGTGACGGTGTGACGCGCGGCGGCGGGAAGCGATGCATTACTGCCATCGTTTCCATATTTCGAGTATTATCGAAATATGGAAACGAACCAGACCATCGCCGCGCTGGCGGCACTCGCGCATGAGTCGCGCCTCGCCGTCTTTCGCGCGCTCGTGCAGGCCGGCCCGTCGGGCTTGCCGGCCGGGCAAATCGCGACGCTGCTCGACGTGCCGCCGTCGTCGCTGTCGTTTCATCTGAAGGAACTGGCCCATGCGCAGCTCGTCACGAGCCGCCAGGAAGGCCGCTTCGTGTTCTATTGCGCGAACTTCGCGACGATGAACGGGCTGATCGGCTACCTCACCGAGAACTGCTGCGGCGGCAATCCGTGCACGCCGGTGTCCGCCTGTTCGACGTCCTGCTCCGGCCAAACCTGAGCACGCATTCACCCGCCCGCCCATGACCACCAACGTCCTGATTCTCTGTACCCACAACTCCGCGCGCAGCGTGCTCGCGGAGGGAATGCTCAACCACTGGGCCGGGAAACTCGGCCGCGACGTGCGCGCCTACAGCGCCGGCAGCGCGCCGAGCGGCCGGCTCAATCCGTTCGCGCTGGATGCGCTCACGCGCGCCGGTGTCGACGTCACCGGATACCGCAGCAAGAGCTGGGACGAATTCGTCGGCGACGGCGCGCCGCGCCTGCGCGTCGTCATCACGGTATGCGACAGCGCGGCCGCGGAGGCTTGCCCGTACTGGCCGGGCAGCCCGGTGCGAGTGCATTGGGGCTACGCCGACCCGTCGAACGCCGAGGGCGGCGATGCCGGCAAGCGGCTCGCGTTCGAACTGACGCGCGAGGCGCTCGGCTACCGGATGCTGCAACTGCTGGCGCTGCCGCTCGAGCGCATGAGCGACGCCGAACTGCAGGCGGCGTTGACCGCCATCTCGCGAAACTGAATGCTCGCACGGCGGCGCGCGTGAAACGGCGTGCCGCGTGCGTTGCTCCCGCACGGAATCCTCTTCGATGAACACGTCCAACGCGATCCCGCCTCGCTATGCCATTGCGAAGCCCGCGATCAATTTCTTCGAACGCTACCTGACGGTCTGGGTCGCGCTGTGCATCGTCGCCGGCATTGCGCTCGGCCAGGTGCTGCCCGGCGTGTTCCAGCAGATCGGCCGCATGGAGTACGCGCAGGTCAACCTGCCGGTCGGGCTGCTGATCTGGGTGATGATCATCCCGATGCTGGTCAAGGTCGACTTCGGGGCGTTGCATGAAGTGCGTCAGCACGTCAAAGGCATCGGCGTCACGCTCGTCGTGAACTGGCTGGTCAAGCCGTTCTCGATGGCGTTTCTCGGCTGGCTGTTCATCCGGCATCTGTTCGCGCCGATGCTGCCGGCGGACCAGCTCGACAGCTACATCGCCGGTTTGATCCTGCTGGCCGCCGCGCCGTGCACGGCGATGGTGTTCGTGTGGAGCCGGCTGACCGGCGGCGATCCGCTGTTCACGCTGTCGCAGGTCGCGCTGAACGACAGCATCATGGTGATCGCGTTCGCGCCGCTGGTCGGGCTGCTGCTGGGGATGTCCGCGATTACCGTGCCGTGGGCGACGCTGCTCACGTCGGTCGTGCTCTACATCGTGATTCCGGTGATCCTCGCGCAGATCTGGCGCAAGGTGTTGCTCGCGAACGGGCAAGCTGCGTTCGACGCCGCGATGACGAAAATCGGCCCGTGGTCGATCGCCGCGCTGCTGGCCACGCTCGTGCTGCTGTTCGCGTTCCAGGGCGAAGCGATCCTGAAGCAGCCGCTGGTGATCGCGCTGCTCGCGGTGCCGATCCTGATCCAGGTGTTCTTCAACGCCGCGCTCGCATACTGGCTCAATCGCGCCGTGGGCGAGAAGCACAACATTGCATGCCCGTCCGCGCTGATCGGCGCGTCCAACTTCTTCGAGCTGGCCGTCGCGGCCGCGATCAGCCTGTTCGGTTTCCACTCCGGCGCGGCGCTCGCGACCGTCGTCGGCGTGCTGATCGAAGTGCCGGTCATGCTGCTGGTGGTGCGCATCGTGAACCGGTCGAAGGGCTGGTACGAGCGCGCTTGAGCAAACCACGGAATCCATCCATGACCGACCGACTGACCGACCTGCCGCAGCTCGACGCCGAACTCTTCCGCGTGCCGGACGCGAGCCGCTTGCGGCCGGCGTCGCCGTCGACGCATCCGCCGCGTTTCCTGCTGCTGTACGGCTCGCTGCGCGAGCGTTCGTTCAGCCGCCTGCTGGTCGAGGAGGCCGAGCGCTTGCTCACGGCGATGGGCGCCGAGGTGCGCGTGTTCAATCCGAGCGGCCTGCCGCTGCCCGACGATGCGCCCGAAAGGCACCCGAAGGTGGTCGAATTGCGCGAGCTGGTGATGTGGTCGGAGGGGATGGTCTGGTGCTCGCCGGAACGACATGGCGCGATGACCGGCATCATGAAGTCGCAGATCGACTGGATTCCGCTGTCGGTCGGCGCGGTGCGGCCGACGCAGGGCAAGACGCTCGCGGTGATGCAGGTCAGCGGCGGATCGCAGTCGTTCAATGCGGTGAACCAGATGCGTGTGCTCGGACGCTGGATGCGCATGCTGACGATCCCGAACCAGTCGTCGGTGGCCAAGGCGTTCATGGAATTCGACGAAGCGGGGCGGATGAAGCCGTCGGCCTATTTCGATCGCGTCGTCGACGTGATGGAGGAACTGGTGAAGTTCACGCTGCTGACGCGCGACATCGGCCCGTATCTGGTCGACCGGTACAGCGAACGGAAGGAAAGCGCGGAGGCGTTGTCGAAGCGGGTGAATCAGCGGGGGATTTGAACCGTACGGGTACCGCTCATCCAATCGGGAATCGATGTCATGCAACTTCGTTCTGCAGCGTTATCCGACCTGGCCGCGATCGAGGCATTGCTTCGCGCGTCGAACCTGCCGACTACGGGTGTCGCGGAGCATCTGGAAAACTTCATCGTGCTCGCCGATCCGCCCGCGTTGACCGGATGCGGCGGTATGGAATTCCACGGAGACTTCGCGCTGATCCGGTCGATCGCCGTCGCACCGCGCGCGCAAGGGAGCGGCGTCGGCCGCGCGATCGTTGCGCGGCTGATCGCGACGTACCGCGCACGCTCGGTCCATGCGATCGGGTTGCTGACGACGACCGCGGAGGACTATTTCGACGGTTTTGGTTTCGTGCGCGTCGGCCGCGAGGATGTACCGCGCCCGTTGCTGGCGCCCAGCCAGTTTCAAGGCGTGTGTCCGGACGCTGCCACTGCCATGTTGTTGGCGTGTTGAGCGGAAATGCTGGAACGCGGTGAGATGGTTTGCCTCGGGGCGCCGACCGTCTTTGCACAAATCCGATTACCGCTACCGGCTCATCGTATCGGCTGCCACCAGCGCCGCGACCGGCAACGCGGCAAGACAGCGATCGAGCCGCAGCATGCCGTCCGGCGCCTCGATTTCGCTCCCGTCGTTCAGCCAGTCGATCCACCGCTCGCTCGCGCCGCGCGGCAACACGATCGCGGTATCGCCCCATTCCTCAGGCGCGATGCGCGGCAACCCCGGCACTTCGCCGAGCAACCGGCACGCGAGCCGCGTCACGACGACCACGACCGTCGCCGTCGCGTCGCAGCGTGCGAACGCGAGCGCATGCCGCCCGAGCCTGCCGCGCACGCGCAGCGGCACATACGCACCATCCGAGAACGTCGCCGGCCAGCGGGCGCGCAGCGCGAGCATCCGCTCGACAAGCGCGCGCTTCACGCGTGCGTCGGGCCAGTCCCGCAGGTACGCGGCGACCGGTTCGTCGACCCGCTCGGCCGCGAGCTGCGCGAACGGCACGTCGCGCCGGTTGTCCGGATCGACGAGCGAGTGATCCCACGACTCCGTACCTTGATACAGATCGGGCACACCCGGCGACGCCATCCGCAGCGCCGCCTGCGCGAGGCTGTTGACGACACCGGCCGGTGCGATCCGTGCGACGAACCCATGCAGCCGGTGCACGAAATCGCCCGCGCCATGCGGCGTCAGGATCGCGCCGACGAACCGTTCGCAGTCGCGCTCGTAGTCCGCGTCGGGTGCGAGCCAGTCCGTATGCTGTTTCGCTTCGCGCAGCGCCTTCGTCTGCCAGCGCACCACGCGCTCGGCAAGCGCAGCCAGCCCGGCCGCATCGTCGGGCGCGAGCGCCGGCGGCCAGCAGCCGACGAGCGTCTGGTACAGCAGCGCTTCCGCAGCCGGCCCCGGCGCCCACGCGAGATCGCGATGCGCGCCGCCGCGCCGCGGCTGGTTCAGCGCGGACCAGTCGAGCGACACCGCGCGCCACGGGTCCGGCACTTCACTGAGCACCGCGAGCCGCGCGCGCGCATCTTCGCCGCGCTTGTGATCGTGGGTCGCGGTCGCGACGAGCGTATGCGGAACGGTGCGCGCGCGACGGCGGTTGCGCGCATGGAACGCCCCGCGCGACAGGCTGAAATCGCCCGCATCGGCACCGACCTCGTTGCGCGACAGCAGCCGGCCGTAGCGATAGTTGGCGGTATCCTCGACGCCCTTCGCGGCGAGCGGCGCGGTGAGCTGCGCGAACGCGACGCGCGCCGCGTGCAGCGCCGCGGCATCCGCGCGCGGCGCGCGCAGGCCCGGCAGCCCGAGCCAGCCGGCGACGCGATCGAGCGCGTAGCGGTCGGACGGATCGATCGTCGCGCACGCCGCGTCGTACGCGTGCGCCAGCACGCGACGATCGGCGCCGGTCGGCTCGTTGCCGGGTGTCGGGTACATCCGGTACACGGGAAGGTGCACCGCGAGTTCGCCCAGCACGCGCTGGATCGCGATCCGGCTGAGGTCGCGCGTCGCGGGTGCCGCGCGCGCAATGCGGTGCAACGCCCGCGCGACACGTTCGTGCTCGCCGGCGAGCTGCCGCTTCAGCACGCGCCGCTTGCCGGCCGCCGCCTCCTGCGCGAACGACCGCGCCGAGCCCGACACGGCCGCCCAGTGCGCGGCGAGCGGCGCCGCGCCAGCCGGATCGTGCAGCAGCGCGGCGACGTCGTTCATGAAGTCGTAGCCGGTCGTGCCGTCGACGCGCCAGTCTTCACGCAGCGTCTCGCCCGGCGCGAGGATCTTCTCGACGACGAGATAGGGCCGCTCGTCGCGCTGCGCGGCGAGCCGCGCCTGCAGGCGGCGGCAGTACGCGCCCGGGTCGGCGAGGCCGTCGACGTGATCGACGCGCAGGCCGTCGAGGCAGCCGGCCGCATGAAGCGCCAGCGGCAGCGCGTGCACCGCGTCGAACACCGCTTCGTCCTCGACGCGCACGGCCGCGAGGGTCGCGATGTCGAAGAAGCGCCGCCAGTTCAGCTCGTCGGCGGCCGTGCGCCACCACGCGAGCCGGTAGTGCTGGCGTTCGAGCAATCGATGCAGGCACGCGCGCGAGCGTGCGCGGCGCGGATCGGCGCCGCGCAGTATCGCGTCGAACGCATGCGGGCCCTGTGCCGCGGCGTAGTCGCGCAGTGCCGTGTGCGCGTCCGCGAGCCGCGCGCTGCCGCGCACCGGCGCGGCGGCGAACCGTTCGGCGAGCGCGTTCAGGTCCGCACGGTTGGCGATGCGCAGGATCTCGGCATAGGCCGCGGCGGCGACCGGCAGCGTCCTGCCCGCGCATGCGATGAAGAAACGCCCGCTCGACGGCTCGGCGCCGAGCGCGACGTCGCCGGCGGCGAGCGCGTCGCCGTAGGGCGCGCCGAGGCAGGGCAGCAGCACCTTGCCGTGGAGCGCCGCGTCAGGCGGATGCCAGTCGATGTCGAAGTAGCGCGCGTACGGGCTCGCCGGACCCCATTCGAGCACGTCGTTCCACCAGCCGTTCGATGCGCCGCCGACGCCCATGTGGTTCGGCACGATGTCGGCGATCACGCCGAGGCCGCGCGCGTGCAACGCGTCGACGAGGCGGCGGAAGCCGGCTGCGCCGCCGAGTTCCGCGCTGATCGTGTGATGGTCGACGGTGTCGTAGCCGTGCAGCGAACCGGGCTCGGCCGTCGTGATCGGCGACAGGTACAGGTGGCTCACGCCGAGCCGCGCGAAATAGTCGGTGTGCGCGGCCGCGTCGTCGAACGTGAAGCCGGCGTGCAGTTGCAGTCGCAGGGTCGCGCGCGGAATCATACGTCCTGCTCCCGGGCGCGGCGTGCGCGCTCGAGCGCCGCGATGCGTCTGCGTACGTCGGCGTCGAACAGCGCGTCGACCGCGCGCGGCAGCCGGCGCAGCCAGTTCGGATGGCCGCGGGGCGGGCCGGGGAGATTCGGTTGGGCGTCCAGTGCGAGCAGATCCTCGAGCGGCACGATCGCGAGCGGCGACGGGCTGCGCGCGACATACGCGAGGACTGCATCGACGGGTGGCGTGTCGGCAGGCGGTACCGGATCACCGGGCGGCGCGCAGCCCGCTTGCTGCAACGCGCGCCACAGTGCCGCGCGCTCGGTCGCGCGTTCGGCCCGGGCCGCAGTGAGGGCGAGGTCAGGGGTGGGCGGCGGCGTGTCGCGTGTGGCGGGCACGCCGTGACCGACATCCTTGGCGGGATGCTCGTCACGCAAAGCAGGTTTGTTTCGTTCGTAACGTCCCGCTCGGTGTGCGGCCGCGGCGCGACCGATGTCGTCACCGACATTACGCGCGCTCGCGGTGCGTTGCGTTTGGCCACTCCCGTCGTCGGTGCGTGCATCCTCGGAGGCATCTGCATCTGCATCTGCATCACCTAACCCCCGCCGCCACTCGAGATCGACACCACGCCACCAACCCGCCACGGTCGGCAGATCGTGCGTCGACGTCATAGCGATCGTGTCGCGATCCCACGCCGATGGCGGCCGAAACGCGCCATCCGCCTCACGCTCGAACCACAGCACGCGCATTCCCGCGATCCCCCGCGCGCCGAGGCGCTCGCGAAACCCGGCCGGTACCGTGCCGAGATCCTCGCCGATCGCGACCGCGCGATGCCGTGCCGCCTCCAGCGCGACCAGCCGCACGAGATCGTCGAGCGGATAGTGCAAGTACGCACCGTCGCGCGGCGAGCCGCCGTCCGGCACGATCCACATCCGCGCGAAGCCGAGCACGTGGTCGATACGAACCCCGCCCGCCTGCGCGAAGGCGGCGCGCAACAGGTCGACGAACGGCGCGAAGCCGGTCGCGCGCAGCGCGGCGGGCGTCCACGTCGTCACGCCCCAGGCCTGGCCGTCCGCATTGAACAGGTCGGGCGGCGCGCCGACCGACACGCCGCGCAGCAGCGTCGTGCCGTGCGCCCATGCGTCGCTGCCCGCGCGATCGGAGCCGACCGCGAGATCGGCGATCAACCCGATCGCCATCCCGGCCTCGCGCGCCGCATGCTGTGCGTTGCCGAGCGCGTCCGACGCGCACCATTGCAGGAACGCATGGAACGCGATCGTCTCGGCATGCGCGTGTGCGAAGGCGTCGACCTCGGCCGAGTCCGGCATGCGCCACGGCGCGGGCCATTGCCGCCAGTCCGCGCCGATCCCGTGTTCGATGCAGAACGCCTGCAGCGCATCGAAGCGCGCGTGTGCGTCGAGCGCCGCGCCGCCTGCCGTACGGAATTGCTCGAACGCGTCGCGCAACGGCCCGCCGTTCGCGCGCCACGCATCGAAGCACGCGCGCAAGCGGCGCAGCTTCAGCGGCAGCACGTGCGGCCAGTCGATCAGCGGCGTATCGGGCGCGGGAGCGCCATGTGCCGCCGCGCCGCGCATCCGCTGCACGATATCGGCGCCCGGCACCGCGTCGCAGTCGAGATACGCGACGTTGTGCCAGCGCCGCGACGACGGCGAATACGGGCTGTCGTGCTCGGGCAGTGCCGGATAGCCGGCATGCGTCGGGCTGATCGCGACCGCGTGCGCGCCGTGCCGCGCCGCATGCGCGGCGAGGCCGGCGAGCGCGGTGTAGTCGCCCGCGCCGTCGTCGCCCGTGCGGCGCAGACTGTACAACTGGGCGGCGATGCCCCAGCGGCGCTGCGCACCTGCCACGCCGTCGTCGGCGGTGAACGGCCGCATACGCGGCGGCGCGATGGCGAGCCCGATGCGTTGCTCGCCGATCTCGAGCGCGTGATAGCCGGGCACCGCGAGCGGCGGCAGTGCGCCGGATTCACCCGCGTCGGCCACGCGAGCGTCGACGTGCTCGCCCGTTTCGAGCGCGATCCGCAAGCGCGCGCCCGGCGGCGCGACGCTGCGCGGGAGCGTCAGCGGCACGCCGGCGTCGCCGGTGACGACCCGCGGCGTTGCGTCCCGGCCATCGGTCAGCGCGGCCGCGCTGTCGACCCGCTCGATCGGCGTGCCGCATGGCCAGCCGAGTGCATCGACGAGCGCGACGAGCGCGTCGTCGCCCACCCGCCGCGCGACGCCGCCCGCGTCGATCCAGTCGGGCGCCAGCCCCGCCGCACGCGCGAGGTCGGCGATCGGCACGTCGGTCGTCATTGTCGTGTGTGCCCGTTCGTGCGGTGATGGAGCGCATCGCGGTTGACCGCACCGTCGCGCCACGCGATGCAGGTGCGCGCGGGCAGCCGCCGCTCGGCCAGACGGTCGCGCGCGCGCGGCGGCGTCTCGAACACGATCTTGCCGACCGGCAGCATCGGCAGCAGCGCGTCGCGCGAGCCGGGATTGAATGCGAGCGTGAGCGTGCTGCCGTCGCCGAGCCGCCAGCGCGCGACGAGCGCCTCCGCGTTGCCGTCGCCGTCGCGGTTGCCGATGCCGCTGCCGGCGGCGCACAGCAGCTCGACGCCGAGCGCGCGAGCGCCCGGCAGGTGCGGCGTCACGAGCGCCGCGCGCACGGCCAGCGCGCTGCGGTAGAAGCGCCGCCACGCTTCGGCGTCGGGCCATGCGTCGTCACCGGCATGACCGGGCGACGAGCGCACGAACGTGCCGATGTCGTTCGGATCAGGAATCGCGTCGCGATGCGCGGGATCGGCGAACGCGGAAAACGCGGCGAACTCGCGGCGCCGGCCTTCGCGCACCGCGTCGGCGAGCGCGCCGCGATAGTCGGTGAAGAACTGGAACGGCTGCGTGCTGCCGATTTCCTCGCCCATGAACAGCAGCGGCACCTGCGGCGCGAGCAGCATCAGCGCGGTCGCCGCACGCACCGCGTCGTCGTTCGCGAGCGCGCGCAGCCGCTCGCCGAAGGCGCGGTTGCCGATCTGGTCGTGGTTCTGCAGGAACGTGACGAACGCGGTCGGCGGCAGGTGCGCGCTCGGCTCGCCGCGCGGCGCGCCGTCGTGCAGCGGCGACGGTTCGCCCTGGTACGCGAACCCTTCGCCGAGCGTGCGCGCGAGATGGCGCAGCGGCGCATCGGCGTACGCGCGGTAGTAGCCTTCGCGCTCGCCGGTGAGCAGCACGTGCGCGCTGTTGTGGAAGTCGTCGTTCCACTGCGCGTCGAAACCGCCGGGGCCGAGCAGGCTCGCCAGATTGCGCTCGTCCTCGAGCACCAGATGCACGTGGCGCGCGTCGCCCGCATACGCGCGCACGCGGCGGGCGAGCTCGCGCAGCCATGCATCGTCGTCGATCGCATGCGCGGCGTCGATGCGCAGGCCGTCGAAGCGGAATTCGTCGAGCCAGTACAGCGCGTTGTCGATGAAGAACGCGCTCGTCTGCGCACACGAGAAGTCGATCGCGGGCCCCCAGGCGGTCTGCCGGTCCGCGCGGAAAAATCCCGGTGCATAGCGCGGCAGCAGGTTGCCTTCGGGGCCGAAGTGGTTGTAGACGACGTCGAGCAACACCTGCAGCCCGAGCCCGTGCGCGGCGTCGACGAGTGCCTTCAGTTCCTCGGGCCGTCCGTACGACGCCGCGGGCGCGAACGGCAGCACGCCATCGTAGCCCCAGTTGCGCGCGCCCGGGAACGCGTTGACGGGCATCAGCTCGATCGCGGTCACGCCGAGCGCGGCAAGCTCGGCCAGGCGCCGCTCGACGTTCGCATAGCCGCCGCATGCGCCGACGTGCAGTTCGTACAGCACCGTCTCGTGCCACGGCCGCCCGCGCCACGCGTCGTTGCGCCAGCGGTATGCGGCCGGGTCGACGACCTGGCTCGGGCCGTGCACGTCATGCGGCTGGAAGCGCGATGCGGGATCGGGTGCCACGAGACCGTCGTCGAGCAGGAAGCGGTACAGCGTGCCGGGACCGCACGGCGCGACGACCTCGAACCAGCCGTCCCCGGCCGGCAGCATCGCGACGCGCCGTTCGCCGTGCAGTTCG
This sequence comes from Burkholderia sp. Bp8986, assembly GCF_003854225.1. Classification (NCBI taxonomy): domain Bacteria; kingdom Pseudomonadati; phylum Pseudomonadota; class Betaproteobacteria; order Burkholderiales; family Burkholderiaceae; genus Burkholderia; species Burkholderia sp. Bp8986. Next base: position 116,124 of record NZ_QTQM01000003.1, read on the forward strand.
ACCGCGGCCGTGCGGCTCGCGGGCGCCCACAACCGGAAGCGCGTGTGTTCCGTGTCGAGGCAGGTCGCGCCGAACGACGACGCGAATGCGTGCGTGCCGGGCGGATGGGCGGTGCGTGACGTCATGGCGGCTCCTCACGAGGACGGGGCGGGTGGCACGGCCGCGACGGCGATCACGGCCGCGTGCGCGGCGACGTCGCGGCCGGCGTCGGGCCAGCCGCGCGGGCCGGCGTCGGGCGTCGCGGTGTCGAGCAGCACGCGATAGTCGAGCACGGGTGCGGGCGGCGTGAACGTGACGACGTGGGTCGACGCATTCAGCATCACGAGCAACGCCTCGGTGCGCCCGGTGCGGCCGGTGCCGACGCGCCGCATCGTCAGCGCGCGACGCTCGCCGTCCTCCCACGCGGGCACGCTCAGCGGGTCGCCGCGCTCGTCGAACCAGTCGATCTCGCGCATGCCCGGCGCACCGTCGCGGTCGCCGGACGGATAGCGCGGCGCCGACATCAGCGGATACATGCGCCGCAGCGCGGCGAGCCGCGACACGAAGCGCGTCATCTGCGCACCTTCGTCGCTGCGCGCGAGATCCCAGTCGAGCCAGGACAGTTCGTTGTCCTGGCAATATGCGTTGTTGTTGCCGTGCTGCGTCCTGCCGAATTCGTCGCCGGCCACGATCATCGGCGTGCCGAGCGCGGTAAACAGCGTGGCGAGCATCGAGCGGGCGACCCGCGCGCGCAGGTCGCGGATCGACGCGTCGTCGGTGGCGCCTTCGACGCCCCAGTTCGCGCTGCAATTGTCGCCGTGGCCGTCGTGGTTGTCCTCGCCGTTCGCTTCGTTGTGCTTTTCCGCATACGACACGAGATCGGCGAGCGTGAAGCCGTCGTGCGCGGTGATGAAGTTGACCGACGCCCACGTGCGGCGCCGGTGATGATTGAACAGGTCGGCCGAGCCCGCGAGCCGCGCGGCGAGTTCCGGGCGCTGCCCGGCGTCGCCGCGCCAGAAGCGCCGTACGGTGTCGCGAAAGCGGTCGTTCCATTCGGCGAAGCCGGGCGGGTGGCGGCCCAGCTGATAGCCGCCGGGGCCGAGATCCCACGGCTCGGTGATCAGCTTGCGCTGCGCGAGCAGCGGGTCCTGCCGCAGCGCGTCGAAGAAACCCGCGCCCGGCTCGAAGCCGTGATCCTCGCGGCCGAGCGTCACGCCGAGATCGAAGCGAAAGCCGTCGACGTTGAATGCGCTCGCCCAGTAGCGCAGCGAATCCATCACCATCTGCACGACGCGCGGATGCGACAGGTTCAGCGTGTTGCCGCAGCCGGTTTCGTCGACGTGGTAGCGCGGGTCGTCCGGTCGCAGCCGGTAGTAGCTCGCGTTGTCGAGGCCGCGCCACGACAGCGTCGGGCCGAGCTCGTTGCCTTCGCACGTGTGGTTGTAGACGACGTCGAGCACGACTTCGATGCCGGCCGCGTGCAGCTGCCGGATCGCGATGCGCATCTCGTCGAGCCGCCGCGTCGACAGGTAGGCCGGCTCCGGCGCGAAGAACGCGGCCGTGTCGTAGCCCCAGTAGTTGCGCAGCCCGCGGTTCACGAGCGCGCGCTGCTGCAGGAACGCGTGCACCGGCAGCAGCTCGACCGTCGTCACGCCGATCGACAGCAGGTGATCGATGAACGCCGGATGCGCGAGCGACGCGAACGTGCCGCGCTCCGGCGCGCGCAACCCGGCGCGGCGCATCGACGCGCCGCGCACGTGGGTCTCGTAGATCACGGTGCTGCGCCACGGCACGTCGGGGCGCCGGTCCATGCTCCAGTCGAACGCCTCGTCGACCACCACGGCCTTCGGCATCGCGGGCGCCGAGTCGCGGCGATCCATCGACAGGTCCGCGCGGTTCGAATGCACGCGATAGCCGAACAGCGCGTCGGACCAGCGAAAGTGGCCGACCAGCTTGCGCGCGTACGGGTCGAGCAGCAGCTTGGTCGGATTGAAGCGATGGCCGTGCTGCGGCTGGTACGGGCCGTCCGCGCGAAAGCCGTACACGGTGCCCGGATGCGCGTTCGGCAGGTAGCCGTGCCATACCTCGTCGGTGCATTCGGGCAGGTCGAGGCGCGCGAGCTCCTTGCGGCCGGTCGGGTCGAACACGCACAGCTGGACACGCTGCGCATGCGCGGAAAACACCGCGAAGTTGGTGCCGAGGCCGTCCCAGGCCGCGCCGAGCGGATGGCAGCGGCCGGGTTCGAGACGGGCGGGCAGGGCGGTCGGCATGGGGATCGTCTCCGTGTCGAGGGCGCCGGGTGTCAGGCCGGGCTCAGCCACAGCGTCGCGAGCGGCGGCAGGCGCAAGGTGGCCGACCACGACTCGCCGTGCGCGGGGATCGCCTCCGTCGACACGGTGCCGTCGTTGCCGGCATTCGTGCCGCCGTACACGGCGGCATCGGTGTTCATCAGTTCACGCCACTGCCCGGGCGCGGGCAACCCGACGCGATAGCCGGCACGCGGCACCGGCGTGAAGTTGCAGACCGCGACGACGAGACGCCCGGTGTCGTCGCGGCGCGCGAACGCGAACACGCTGTTGTCGCGATCGTCGCCGATCAGCCACGCGAAGCCGGCCGCATGGCAATCGAGCGCATGCAGCGCCGGTTCGGCCGCGTACGTGCGGTTCAGGTCGCGCACGAGCCGCTGCACGCCGCGATGCGCGGGCGCGTCGAGCAGGTCCCAGTGCGGCGTCGCATCGTGCGCGAACTCGGCCCATTGCGCGAATTCGCTGCCCATGAACAGCAGCTTCTTGCCCGGATGCGCCCACATGAAACCGAAGTACGCGCGCAGCGTCGCGAGCCGCTGCCACGCGTCGCCGGGCATCTTCGCGGCGAGCGAACCCTTGCCGTGCACGACCTCGTCGTGCGACAGCGGCAGCACGAAGCGCTCGGAGAACGCATACACGAGCCCGAACGTCATCCGGTCGTGGTGATAGCGGCGATGGATCGGATCCTCGCGCAGATACGCGAGCGTGTCGTGCATCCAGCCCATGTTCCACTTGAAGTCGAAGCCGAGCCCGCCGTCGCCGGTCGCCGCGGTGACGCCCGGCCACGCGGTCGATTCCTCCGCGAAGGTGACGATGCCGGGCGGCGCGAGCGCACCGTGCAGCGTGTCGTTCAGCGTGCGCAGGAACGCGACCGCTTCGAGGTTCTCGCGCCCGCCGTGGATGTTCGGCACCCATTCGCCTTCCTTGCGCGAGTAGTCGCGGTACAGCATCGACGCGACCGCGTCGACGCGGATCCCGTCGACGTGGTAGCGGCGCGCCCACGCGAGCGCCGACGCGACGAGGAACGCGCCGACCTCGTTGCGCCCGAGGTTGAACACGCAGGTGTTCCAGTCGGGGTGCATGCCCTCGCGCGGATCGGCGTGCTCGTACAGCGCGCTGCCGTCGAACTGCGCGAGGCCGTGCGGATCGTTCGGGAAATGCGCGGGCACCCAGTCGACGATCACGCCGATGCCGGCCGCGTGCGCGCGGTCGACGAAGCGCGCGAAGCCGTCGACCGGCCCGAAGCGCGCCGACGGCGCGAACTGCGCGAGCGGCTGGTAGCCCCACGAGCCGCCGAACGGGTACTCGGAAATCGGCATGAACTCGACGTGCGTGAAGCCCATGCCGCGCACGTACGGGATCAGCCGCTCGGCGAGTTCGTCCCAGGTCGAACTGCGGTCCATTTCCTCGGGCACGCGCTGCCACGATTCCGGATGCACCTCGTAGATCGACCACGGCACCCGAAAGCGACGATCCGGATGCGGCCGCGCGTGGATCCAGCCGTCGTCATGCCATGCGAACGCGTCGAGCGCCGCCGTGTCGGCGACCACCGATGCGGTGCGCGGCGGCGCTTCGGTCGCGCGCGCGCACGGATCGGCCTTGTGCGGCAGCACGCGGCCGTCGCTCGCGCACAGCTCGTACTTGTAGTGCTCGCCGGCGCCGATGTCCGGCACGAACAGTTCCCACACGCCCCACGGGCGCCGCAGCCGCATCGGATGACGGCGGCCGTCCCAGGTGTTGAAGTCGCCGACCACCGACACGCGCTGCGCGTTCGGCGCCCATACCGCGAAGCGCACGCCGTCGATGCCGTCGACGCGCGTGGGCGTCGCCCCGAGGCACTCGAGCACGGCGGCCGGGTCGCCGGCCGCGAACCGCGCGAGCGCCGCGTCGTCGAGCAGCGTGCCGAACGCATACGCATCGTCGGTCACCTGCCGCGTGTCGGGCCACTCGATCGCGAGCCGGTAGTGGCCGTCGCGCGCGATCGTCCCGGCGAAGCAGCCGGCTTCGTCGACGCACGCGAGCGTGCCGAGTTCGTCGCCGTCGGGCGTCACCGCGCGCACGCGCCGCGCGCCGGGCAGCAGCGCGCGCACGACGATCCGCCCGGCATCCCGGTGCGGGCCGAGGCACGCGAACGGGTCCGGATGGCGCCCGGCGAGCAGCGCATCGATATCGTGGCGGTCGAACAGCGTGTCGGTCATCGGGTGCCTCCGTCGTCGGGTTCACCGTGCGTGTCGAGCAGGCGTTCGACGAGCGCGGCGAGCCCGCCGACCGGCACGCCGAGCCAGTCGGGGCGGTTCGCGGCTTCGTAGCACAGCTCGTACGACGCCTTGTCGATCAGGAACAGCGCGAGCAGGCGATCGGCATAACGCGGGTCGACGAAGCGTTCGGGCGCCTGCTCGGCGGCCGCGCGATAGCATTCGACGAAGCGGTCGGCGGCGGCCTGCCCGAAGCGGTCGAACAGCGCGCGCTTGCGGCCGGCCGCCTGCGGCGGCGCCTTCTCGATCACGAACTGCGCGGCCGCGCTCACGTACGACAGCGAGCGCAGGAAGCCGGCCACGTCGCGCAGCGGATGCGACTTCGCGCGGCGCCGCTCCAGCGGGCGCGCGGGCTCGCCCTCGAAGTCGATCAGCAGCGCATCGCCCTGCACGTCGAGCACCTGGCCGAGATGGAAATCGCCGTGGATTCGCGTGCATTGCGCGTCGAGGGTGCGCGGCACCAGTTCGCCGAGCGCCCGCACGGCCGCGTCGCGCGACGCGAGCAGCGTGTCGGCCGCGGCCCGCTCGGCGGGGGCCAGCGTATCGAGCCGCGTGCCCAGCACGTCGAGCGCGTGCTCCAAGGACGCGATCGCATCGCTGCGCCAGTGATCGACGTGTGCCGGGGTCGCGCGCTCCGGCGCGAACGCCGGGTCGTCGGACGGCTGCGCGAGCGCGACGTGCAACTGACCGAGCCGCGTGCCGACGATCCCCGCGAACGCCGCGTAGCCGAGCAGCGCGTCCGGTTCCTCGCCGGACTCCGTCGCGTCGCCTTCGTCGACGGTCGGCAGCGCGAGCTCGTCGACCGCACGTCTCAGGAAGTCGAACGAACGCGTCCACGCGTCGCCCTGGTTGTCGACGTAGCGCTGCAGGATCGCGACCGTATGCGGCGTGCCGTCCGGATCGACGTGCACGACTTCGCCGGCCAGCGTCGCGGTGTTCGCATAGCCGATCCGCGTCAGGTGGCGGCTCATCTCCGCTTCCGGATGGATCCCATGCGCGACCTTGCGCACCAGCTTCAGCACGATCGCGTCGCCGATCACGAGCGAGCTGTTGCTCTGCTCGGCCGCGAGCCAGCGCACTTCGGCGTCGTCGCCGGGATCGAGCGCGGCGAGCGCCTGCTCGGGCAGGAAGTCGAGGCGGCCGCCGTCGGAAGTCGGCACCGTCGCGCCGTCGCGCAGCTTGCGCAGCATCCCGCGCGCGAACGACGGCAGCGCGAACGCGTCGGTGAGGTACCCGACGGTATGGCCGCGCCGCACGCGCGCGAGCGCGAGCTGCGCGAACAGCGGCTGCGACGTCTCGCCGCCCCACGCGGCGGCCAGCGGCACGACGTAGCGTTCGACCCCGCCGTCGCTCGCGGATACCCATGCTTCCGCGTACTGGAACGGCTCGTCCGGCATCGGCGTGACGACGTTCAGCCACGCGTCGCCGATCTTGCGGTCCTTCGACGCGAACCAGCGGCGCCGTGCGAGCCACGACGCGAGCGCATCGTGCGCGAGCGCATGCAGCTGGCCGACGTCCGGCCGCGCGTCGCCGCGCCGCATCACGATCGTCACGTACTCGGGCAGCGGCTGCGCGTGCGGCTGCCGCCACGACGGCTCGCGGCCATGCTCGGACAGCACGAACCACAGGAACCCGTACGGCGGGAAGGTGAGGAGATACGGGAGCTGGCCGACCGGCGGAAACGGCGAATCCGACGTCATCTCGATCGGCACGCGGCCCGCGAATTCGGACAGGTCGAGTTCGACGGCCTGCGACGCGCGCGACAGGTTCGCGACGCACAGCACCGTCTCGTGGCCTTCGAGTTCGCGCAGGTAGGCGAGCACCTTGCGGTTCTCCGGGCGCAGGAAGCGGATCGTGCCGCGCCCGAACGACTGCGTCGCGCGGCGCGTCGACAGGATGCGGCGCGTCCAGTTCAGCAGCGAATGCGGGTCGCGCGTCTGGGCTTCCACGTTGATCGCGTCGTAGCCGTACAGCGAGCCCATCACGGGCGGCAGCACCAGCAGTTCCGGGTCCGCGCGCGAGAAGCCGCCGTTGCGATCCGACGACCATTGCATCGGCGTGCGCACGCCGTCGCGGTCGCCCAGGTGGATGTTGTCGCCCATCCCGAGCTCGTCGCCGTAGTAGATCACCGGCGTGCCGGGCATCGACAGCAGCAGCGAGTTGATCAGTTCGATGCGGCGCCGGTCGCGCTCCATCAGCGGCGCGAGGCGGCGACGGATGCCGAGATTGATCCGCGCGCGCCGGTCGCTCGCATAGGTCTGCCACAGCAGGTCGCGCTCCGAATCGGTGACCATCTCGAGCGTCAGCTCGTCGTGATTGCGCAGGAACACGGCCCACTGGTTGCTCGGCGCGAGCGCCGGCGTCTGCCGCATGATGTCGACGATAGGGAAGCGGTCCTCGCTCGCGATCGACATGTAGATGCGCGGCATCAGCGGAAAGTGGAACGCCATGTGGCATTCGTCCTCGTTGCCGAAGTATTCCTGCACGTCTTCCGGCCACTGGTTCGCCTCCGCGAGCAGCATCCGGTTCGGGTACTCGGCGTCGATCGTCGCGCGGATCCGCTTCAGGATCGCATGCGTCTCGGGCAGGTTCTCGTTGTTGGTGCCTTCGCGCTCGACCAGGTACGGCACCGCGTCGAGCCGCAGCCCGTCGATGCCGAGATCGAGCCAGAAGCGCATCACCTGGATCACCTCGCGCACCACGGCCGGGTTGTCGAAGTTCAGGTCCGGCTGGTGCGAGTAGAAGCGGTGCCAGTAGTACTGGCCGGCGATCGGGTCGTGGGTCCAGTTCGACGTTTCGGTATCGAGGAAGATGATCCGCGTGCCCGCGTATTTCGTGTCGGTGTCGGACCACACGTAGTAGTCGCGATGCATCGAGCCCGGTTTCGCGCGCCGCGCGCGCTGGAACCACGGGTGCTGGTCCGACGTGTGGTTGATCACGAGCTCGGCGATCACGCGGATGCCGCGTGCGTGCGCTTCGCGGATGAAGCGCCGCACGTCGGCGAGCGTGCCGTAGTCGGGATGCACGTCGCGGTAGTCGGCGATGTCGTAGCCGTCGTCGCGGCGCGGCGACGGGTAGAACGGCAGCAGCCAGATGGTATCGACGCCGAGCTCGGCGATGTAGTCGAGCTTCGCGATCAGGCCGGGGAAGTCGCCGATCCCGTCGTTGTTCGAGTCGTAGAACGACTTCACGTGCACCTGGTAGATGATCGCGTCCTTGTACCACAGCGGGTCGTCCGCGCAGAGCGCGGGTGCGCGGCGCCGCGCACGGCGCCGGCGCGGCGTGCCGGCCGGGGCGAGCGACGGGAACTGCGCGCGCCGCACGTCGTCGAGGGAGTCTTCGCGTTTCATCATGCGTGTGCTCCGGAAGGGCCCCGGGCACCGCCCGGGTCGGGCGCCGGTGCTCGCGCGGCGCCGGGAGACGGCGCGAGCCGCCAGATCGCATAGGGCCGCACGTGCGGGTCGAGCGACACGTACTGGCGATGCCCGCGCCAGGTTTCGGCGCGCGCGGCGTCCTGTTCGAGCGCGTCGAGCGGTTCGCCGTCGACGAGCCCGAGGCCGCGCCACAGCGACGCATCGAGCATGAAGTTCGTGGCCTGCGGATGCCACGGGTCGAGGCTGATCGCGACCGCGACGACGCTGTCGTGCGCGGGCGTCGCCTTCACGAACACGAGCACCTGGTCGTTGTCCGCGTCGGCGAACGTGAGGCCGAGGTGGGTCTGCAGCGCCGGATGCTCGCGCCGCGCGCGGTTCAGCCGCGCGACTTCGCCGCCGATGTGCGCGGCCTTGGCCCAGTCGCGCGCGCGCAGCTCGTATTTCTCCGCGTCCGCGTATTCCTCGCTGTCGGGCAGCGGTGCCGATTCGCCGATCTCGAAGCCCGAGTACAGGCCCCACGAGCCGGCGAGCGTCGCCGCGAGCGCCGCGCGGATCACGAACTGCGAGCGCGGCGCGTTCTGCAGGTGGCGCGGATTGATGTCGGGCGTGTTCACGAAGAAGTTCGGCCGGAAGAACTCGCGCGCGGGACCGGCGCTCAGCTCGGTCAGGTAGTCGATGAATTCGTGCTTCGTCTCGCGCCACGTGAAGTACGTATACGACTGCGAGAAGCCGATCTTCGCGAGCCGGTACATCATCCCGGGCCGCGTGAACGCCTCCGACAGGAACACGACGTCCGGATGCTTGCCGCGCACGTCCGCGATCATCCACGCCCAGAATGGCAGCGGCTTCGTGTGCGGGTTGTCGACGCGGAAGATCCGCACGCCGGCTTCGACCCAGAACAGCACCACGTCGCGCAGCGCGAGCCACAGGTCGGGCAGCGCGTCGGGCGCATAGAAGTCGGGATTCACGATGTCCTGGTAGCGCTTCGGCGGATTTTCCGCATAGCGCAGCGAGCCGTCGGGCCGCCACGCGAACCAGCCCGGATGGGCGGCGAGCCACGGATGGTCGGGCGAGCACTGGATCGCGAAATCCAGCGCGATTTCGAGCCCCTGCGCGCGCGCCGCATCGACCAGCGCGCGGAACGACGCGAGCGTGCCGAGCTGCGGATGCACGGCCGTGTGGCCGCCGTCCGGCGAGCCGATCGCGTACGGGCTGCCGACGTCGTCGGGGCCGGCCTTCAGCGTGTTGTTGCGGCCCTTGCGCGCGGTCGTGCCGATCGGATGGATCGGCGGGAAATACAGCACGTCGAAGCCCATGTCGCGAATGCGCGGCAGTTGCGCGATCACGTCGTCAAAGGTGCCGTGCCGGTGCGGGTCGTTGCTCGCCGAGCGCGGAAACAGTTCGTACCAGCTGGAAAAGCGTGCGGCGCGGCGCTCGACCTCGACCGGGTAGACGGTCTCGTCGTGCGTGACGAACGGCCGGTAGCGCAGCGCCGCGTAGGCGTCGGCGAGCGCGGGTTCGCCAATCAGTGCGAGACGGTGTTCGTGCGACGCGTCGTCGAGGTCGGCCGCCAGCCGTTCCATCTGCCGGACCGCGTGCGCAGCGTCCGGCGCGGCGCGCTTCAGCGCGGTCGCGAGCAGCAACTGCGCCTCGCGCACCTCCAGCGTCACGTCCTGGCCGGCCGCGCGTTTCTTCGCGATGTCGGTGACGAGCGAGGCCCAGTCGTCGCGCCACGCGATCACGCGGAACGCGTGGCGGCCGAGCCGCTCGAGCGCGATGCGCGCGTGCCAGCGGTCGTTCGGTTCCGCGACGAACGGCACTTCGCGCCAGTCGTCTTCGTCGTCCGCGCGCCACTGCAGCGCGGCCGCGAGATGCGCATGGCCGTCGGTGAAGATCGATGCGTGCACAACCAGCGTTTCGCCGATCACGCGCTTGATCGCGAAGCGGCCGCCGTCGACCGCCGGCTCGACGCGTTCGATCGCGATCCGGTCGGCCGCGAGCGCGGCGGACAGCGCGGCGCGCTCGTCCGCGGCGCCGGCGCGCGCGGTCGCGGGCGGCGCGCGCCGCGCGTCGAGCAGCGCGTAGCCGCCGGGTTCGAGCGTGAACGCGGCCAGCGCGACCGGTGCATGCGTGTGCGTGCCCGCCGGCGTCGCGACCTGCGTGAAGCCGCCCGGCACACCGGGCAGGATCGTCGCGGGATCGACCGGCGCGTCGGCATCGAGAGCGGGATTCAGCGCGATCAGCAGTGCCGTGTCGTCGTGCTCGAGCGACGGGCCCATGCCGCGCAGCAGCGCGGTCGCGGCCGCGCCGGGCGCGCTCAGTTGCGCGATTTCGCCGCGCCCGGCCGCAAGCGGCGTCGCGCGGCGCCACGCGTTCGCGTCGGCGATCGCGCCGGACAGGTCGAAGCGCGCGCCGTCGAACGCGGCGCGATAGCGCGCGGCGTCCGCATCGCGCACCATCAGCGGCAGCGTGATGCCGCGCTCGAAACCCATCGGCACGAGCCAGCCGGTGCCGAGCGCAGCCGCGGTCCACAGCGCGCGGTGGTACGCGCGGGCGAGCGTCTCGTCCGGCGCGTCGTGCCAGTCGTCGGCGAGACGCGGGCCGTCGAAGGCGTCGGGAAACGCGATCGGCGAGCCGATGCGGCGCAGCAGCCGGTGCTCGTCCGCAAACCACGGCGAGCGCAGATCCCACCAGCGTACCGACGAGAACACCGCGTCGAAGCCGGCTCCCTCGAGTTGCGCGAGCGCGTCGCGCGCATGGCCGGGCACGCCGGCCAGCACCGCGACGTCCGGGCGTGCGCGACGCAGCGCCGCGCGCCAGCCGGGCCACCACGCGGCCGGCAGGTGATGCGGCGCGTCGATCAGGAAGCCGGCCGCGCCGGCGTCCGCGAACGCGGCGAGATGCGCGCACCACCACGCGGCGAGCGCGTCGTGCGTCGCGTCGTCGCCGACCCGCGCATGGGCGACGTCGAGTTCATGCGCGCCGCAGCGCGGATCGATCAGCGCGTCGTCGTGCGCGCGCTCGGCGTACCAGTCCGGATGCTCGGCGCGCAGCGGATTGTCGCGCGCGATGCGGTCGGGCACGACTTCGAGCAGCACGCGCAGCCCGTGGCCGTGCGCGAGCTGGGCGAGCCGCGAGAAGGTTTCGAGCGCGCCGGCGCGCGTCGCGAACGTCGCGGCCGGCCGGTGGAAGTCGGCGACGTGCCGCGGAAAACCCGCGACGCTCGCGGCCCAGAAGCCGCCGATCAGCACGTGATCGAAGCCCATGCCGGCGATGTGCGCGAACGTGTCGGGCCACGCGTCGAGCGGGCCGACGAGGCGCGCGTCGCAGAAGTAGAGGTGGGGAGCGAAGGGCGGGGTGGCGTTCATGGGATGGCGGGTCCGGGCGTCGGCGAACGGTAACGGCCGTGCGCCGCAACGCGCGTGCCTGCGGCGCGGCGCCCGGCGCGGCAACGTTCGGGCGCGATGCCGGGGGCGGCACCCTGTCGTTTTTACATGAACACGGGAGGGTCACTGCATCGCGCGCATGGCCCATGCCTCGGCGTCCGGCGTCGTCACATGCGCGGAATCGAGCGAATGTCCGAACTGTCGCCGATGGCCGGATCGTCGTCCGCTTCGGGCAGCGGCGCACCGGGGTCGTAGCGCACCGGCGCGCCGCGCTCGATCCGGTGTGGGAACGGCGGCGGGGTATCGACCTCGTCGCCGAAGCGCGCGCGCACGAACGCGCGCAGCAGCGCGGTGCGCGCGTCGGGCGCGCGTGCCGCGCAGGTCGACGGGCCGTCGATGAAGCACGCGTCGCATTCGACGCCGTCGCCGCGCCGCGCGATCCGCAGGTCGCCGACGCGATCGAGTACCGCCCCCGCGTCGGCCCACGACGCCGACGGCGCGAAATGCGCGTCGAGGCGCCGCAACGCATCGCACGCGGCGGTCACGATCACCTGCGGCTCGATGGCCGTGAAGTACAGCGTGTTTTCGTCGTCCGCGCACAGTGCGCGTGCGCACCAGTAGTCGAGGGCCGTTCCGTCGAGTTCGTCGGTTCGCATGGGCATGCTCCGTCAGGTTTCGTCGGCGTGGTGCGCGTCGCGCGCGGGCGGCGTGCCGGGCGCGGACCGCGCACGCATGCGCGCGACGAGCGGGTAATGATCCGACGCGCGCCGGGCCAGCATGCTGCGATGCACGGTCACGTCGACCAGCAACTCGCCCGGATGGATCCAGATCCGGTCGAGCGAGAACACCGGGTACAGCGTCGGGAACGTGCGCGGCGCCGGCGCGCGGCGGAATCGCGTGACCAGCGCCTGCAGCGCGCGGCCGCGCACGAACCACTCGTTGATGTCGCCCATCAGGATCACCGGCATCGCACCGGTGTCGAAAGCGGCAAGCAGCCGCTGCACCTGCGCGCTGCGTTCGTTCGCCGACAGCCCGAGATGGGTCGCGACCACGCGCAGCGTGCCGGCGCCGCAGTCGATGTCCGCATCGAGCGCGCCGCGCGGCTCGCGCGGGTGGAACGACAGGTCGAGCGTGCGCGCGGCGCGGATCGGGCAGCGTGACAGCACCGCGTTGCCGTAGCGGCGCTCCGGCGTGTCGATGGTCGGGCCGGCCACCGCGTGCATGCCGGTCGCGTCGCGCAGGTGCGCGAGCACGTCGGGCGCGCGCGTGCCGCCGAGCGGCACTTCCTGCAGCGCGATCACGTCCGCGTCGAGCTCGTGGATCACCGCCGCGATTCGATCGGCCGCGCGCGCGGGCCACGCACCGTAGCCGCCGCGGATGTTGTACGTCGCGATGCGCAGGTCGCGTCCGCCCGGCGCGGCGGCGGGCGCGCCGTCCGACGTGACGATGTCCGGCGGCGGGGCCGGCTGTCGGCTCAGCACCATCGTCGCAGCACCCTGACGAGCAGCACCGACACGCCGACCAGCGCGACGCCGATCGCCGCGAGCCACGCGAATGCGCCGGGGCCCGGATGGCGGAACGCGGCGGTCAGCTGGTGCGCGAAGGTGACCGTCAACACGATGCCCGGCAGCATCCCGATCGCGGTGCCGACCAGGAAGTCGCGCAGGCCGATGTGCGAGGCGCCGGCGACCAGGTTCACGATCGTAAACGGCGCGATCGGCAGCAGCCGCAGCACGGCCATCGCGACCACGCCGCGCCGGCCGATGTGTTCGCTGAGCCGGTTCGCGCGTGCGCCGGCGAATCGGCGCACCGCGTCGCGCCCGAGCCAGCGGCCGATCCCGTAGGTCGCGGCGGCGGCCGTCAGCGAGCCGACGGCCGCGTAAGCGAAGCCCGGCCACGCGCCGAACACGAGCCCCGTCGCGGCGATCAGCAGCGTGATCGGCACCGACAGCGTCGCCGCGACCACGTAGCCGGCCAGCAGCAGGGCGGGCGCGCCCGGCAGTGCCGCGGCGCGGGCCGCCGCCTGCGCGAGCGCCGCGACGTTCAGCGCCTTGCCGAGCGGCGAGAAGCGCCACGCGAACGCGAGCGCCGCGATCAGCAGCACGGCCGCGCCGAGCGCGAGGAAGCGCGCGGTCAGCGGGCGATGCTGCTCGCGCGGCAGGAATTCGCGGACGAACCGGTCCGGCTCGATTGGCTGCTCGGGGTCGAGCCGCGCGCTGACCGGCACCAACGCGTCGAGCTGCGGCGTCACGACCGGGTCGAGCACGCGCAGCGTGCGGCCCGGTTTCGCGCGCAGCCGGTCGAGCGCGGCGTTCGGCCGGTCGCCTTGCGCGAACGCAGCGGCGACCGTGGCCGGCGGCGTGCCGAGATGTTCGGCCAGCAGGCGGTCGCGCAGGCCGGCGATCGCGGCGCGGATGCGCGGCTCGCCCGCCGCGACGAGCGCGATGCAGCATTCGGTGTCGAGCACCATCGACCGGTTGTTCAGGTTCGCGCTGCCGATCACGATGCATTCGTCGTCGACGATCTCGATCTTGCTGTGCACGTTCACGCATGCGTCGCCGAGGCCGTCGACGTGCGGGTACAGCAGCCGGTAGCGGCCGAAGCGGTCGGCGGACTTGAGCGTGTCGTGCAGCCGCGCGCGCAGCACGCCCATCGTCGCTTCCTGCAGCCAGCCGCTCTGCACGCGGGGTGCCACGACCGTCACGTCCGGCCCGTGCGGGTCGGCCAGTCGCGCGGACAACGTTTCGCGCACCACGGCCGCGGTGAAATACTGGTTCTCGATGTACAGGTGGCGCCGCGCGGCGCGAATCGTGTCCTCGACGAGCGCGCGCACCTGTCGTACCGGCTCGCGGTCGCGGTGGCGCGGCGCCGTGTACGCGATGCCGAGCCGCACGTGGCTCACGTCGACGCGCGCGCCGGGCGGCCACGGATCGACGTCTTCGTCACGCTCGAGATGGCGCTGCGCGCGGATCGCGATCGGACGCCCGCATGCATTGCGCCAGCGCGTGCGCGCCTGCTCGCCGATCGCGGCGGCCGCGTCGCCGTCGAACATCGCCTGCACGTCGTGAAACGGGCCGTACGGCATGCCGCGGGCGTCACGGCGGCGCGGATCGTCGGCCGCGTGCGCAGGCGTATCCCAGCGCTCGCGCGTCAGGTCGAGCCCGCCGACGAACGCGAGCCGGTCGTCGATCACGACGAGTTTCTGGTGATGCGACGCGCCGCGCGGATGGGTGTCGTCGAGGCGGAACCGGATGCCGCGATGCGCGCGCCATGCGGCGCGATAGACGGGCGGCCAGTCGCGCTCCAGCGCGTAGATCATCGCGAAGTCCCACGCGAGCACGTAGATGCGCAGGTTGTGGCGCGCGGCCGCGAGCGCGTGCAGGAACGCGCCGAGCGTGTCGGGCAGCCCGTCGCCGGCGGCGTCGGCCGGCGCGAGGCGCATCCGGCTGTCGACGTCCCAGCCGACGATGAACACCGTATGGCGCGCCCGCCGCAGCGCGGCGCGCAGCGTCGCGAAATACGCGGCGCCGTCCACCAGCATCGCGAAGCGGTCCGCGCTGCGGATCGTGTCGCAGTTGCGTCCGCATTCGAGCAGGCCGTGTCGCACCGGTTCGTCCGTGCGCGAGGGGGCGGCCGCCGCCTCGTCGGGGCCCGCCGTCGCGACGGCGGCGCGCGGCTTGCGGTCCGGCGCGATCATCGGGTGTCGACGTTCCGGCCGCCGTCGATGCGTTGCAGCAGCGCGTCGCAACGTGCGCGCAGCGCCTGCAGTTCCGGCGAACCGGCGTCGAGCCGGACGCGTTCGCCGTGCTCGGGTTCGCCGTACGCGGCCGCGATGTCGTAGATGCGTTGCGCGATCGTCGCGGACGCGTTCGCGATCCGGATCCGGTCGAGCCAGCCGCATTCGGCGTGATGGCACGCGAGCCACGCGCGCAGCGCGCCGACCACCTGGCTGGTCGTGAGCCAGGCGCCGCCGCGCATGCGCGCGGCCAGCTGGCTCGACACGAGATAGGAAAGCAGGTCGGTCTGGGTCACGCGAAACTCCTTGACGAGGTGTCGGGACTGCAGGTCCGCACGCCGGCGATGCCTTGCAGGGATTCGCAGATCGCCGCAAATTCCGCGCCGCTCGTGCGCGAGAACGATATCGAGATGTCGTCGGTCTCCGGATCGTCGTCGGACTGCTGGACGATGAACCGCTTCACGCGCACGCGGCCCGCGCCGAGCGTGTCGTGCAGGACGCCGAGCGTCAGGCCGCCGCGCTCGACGACGAGCCGCAGCGTGCGCTGCTGCCGCTGCGCGATGAAGCGGCGCTCGAGCGGCTTCACGCCCGCCAGGATCGCGAGCACGATCGCCGTCGCGCCGATCGACGCGACGTACATGCCGCCGCCGGCGGCCAGGCCGACGCCGGCCACCGCCCACAGGCTCGCGGCCGTCGTCAGCCCGCGCACGACTTCGCCGCGCAGCAGGATCGAGCCGGCGCCGAGAAAGCCGATGCCCGAGACCACCTGCGCCGCGACCCGCGACGGATCGAGCACGACGCCGTATTGCCCGCGCACGTCCTCGAAGCCGAAGGTGGAGACGAGCATCACGAGGGCCGAGCCGACGCACACCAGCATGTGCGTGCGCAACCCGGCGGCCCAGTTCAGCCGTTCGCGTTCGAGCCCGATCACGCTGCCGAGCAGCGCGGCGAGCAGCAGGCGTCCGACGAGTTCGATATGGCCGATCATCGCGGCCTCCTTGTTGTCTGGCGGACCGGAGCGGTTCGATACCGGGCACGAACGCAAGACACGTGCCGGGGCGGCCGACAGCGGGCACGGCGTGTGCGCGCGGGGCCGACGGCGCGCGCGGCGGTCATGCGGCGCGCATTTTTTGCATCGCCATCGCAGATAAGTACAGGAGGCCAGGATGCAACATCAACAGGACGCACAGGTTCGCGACCCGTATCGCGGCCACGAGATTCGCGTATGGGCGCGGCGCAACGCGCGCGGCGCGTGGGACGACGAGGTGCAGGTCTATGTCGACGGTGCCCGCATCGAGCTGATCGTGCCGGAGCCGGCCGGCTCCGAATGGTCGACGCAGGAGGAGGCGCTGCGCGCGGGCGTCGAGCGCGGGCGTTATCTGATCGACAAGCGGGTCGATGACGATTGATTCGGGGCGAATCGAATCGAATCGACCGACCCGGTTCGATCAACAGGGCGCGGGTGCGCGGCTCGGCTCTTTCGTGACTGCATGCCGACGCCGCGCGCGACCGGATCCGCTAACGCGAACGGTCTATGGCCGTGCCGCGATCTCGTCGAGATGCCACAGCAGATCCGCCGGATCGTCGTACACGCGCAGCGCCCCCGCGCGTTCCAGCTCGTCGCTGCCGTAACCGCCCGACAGCAGCCCGACGCCCAGCGCGCGGCAGCGGCTCGCGGCGAGCATGTCCCAGATGCTGTCGCCGACCACCACCGTGTGCTCGATCGGCACGTTCAGCTTCGCCGCGGCCGTCAGGAACAGGTCGGGATCCGGCTTCGCATACTTGACCTGGTCGCGCGTGACGACCACGTTCTTTGCCGGATCGACGCCGAGCGCCTCGAGGTTGATGGCGGCCGTTTCCATTCGCCCGCTGGTCGCGATCGCCCAGCGGATGCCCGCGTTCGACAGCGCGGCCAGCAGCTCGCGCGCGCCCGGCAGCGGCCGGACCTGCGCGCGCAGCCGCTGGTACGCGGCCGCGTGCAGCCGCGCGAGCCGCTCGACGCGCTCGGCGTCGATGTCGCCGGCCGTCTCGCGCAGTAGCTGGTTCAGGAACAGGCCGCCGCTCATCCCGATCTTGCGGTGGATGCGCCATACCGACAGTTCGATGCCTTCGGCATCGAGCGCTTCCTTCCACGCGAGCACGTGCTGATAGACGCTGTCGACGAGCGTGCCGTCGAGATCGAACAGAAACGACGTTTCAATGCGCATGTGAATCTCCCGGCCCGATGACGTTCGGGCAAATCGTCCGCGAAATATCCTTCGACGCATTATCGGCGCGCGGCCGTGTCATCGCCATGTCCCGGCGGCGCGGCGCGCCGCGGCATGTCATGTGCCGCTGGTACAATCGCGCCGATGCGCCGGGCCGGCTGCCCGCGCCCCCAACCTTCGTCGAATTCCCGTATGGCAACCCCGGACGCCGTCAGTTCCGAACAGTCGTGGTGGGGCGTTCTGGCCCTGGCCCTTGCTGCCTTCATCTTCAATACCACCGAGTTCGTGCCCGTCGCGCTGCTGAGCGCGATCGGCGACAGCCTGCGGATGCCGCCGACCGACGTCGGCCTGATGCTGACGATCTACGCATGGGCCGTCGCCGTCGTGTCGCTGCCGCTCACGTTCGTCACGCGCCACGTCGAGCGTCGCAAGCTGCTGAGCTGCGCGCTGCTGGTGTTCGTCGGCAGCCATGTCGTGACCGGCGTCGCGTGGAATTTCACGGTGCTGATGATCGGCCGGCTCGGCATCGCGTGCGCGCACGCGGTGTTCTGGTCGATCTCCGTTCCGCTGGCCGTGCGGCTCGCGCCGAGCGACCGGAAAAGCCGCGCGCTCAGCCTGCTCGCGATGGGCACGGCGATCGCGATGGTCGCCGGCATTCCGCTCGGGCGCGTGATCGGCGAGGCGCTCGGCTGGCGTGTGACGTTCCTCGTGATCGGCGGCGCGGCGGCCGTCGCGCTGCTGATGCTGCGCATGACGCTGCCGGTGCTGCCGAGCCAGGGCGCCGGATCGCTTTCCAGCATCGGCGCGTTTCTCAGGAAGCCGGCGCTCGTGGCGCTGTATGCGATCACCGTGCTGGTCGTATCCGCGCACTTCACGTCGTACACGTACATCGAGCCGTTCGTGCAGAGCGTCAATCATGCGAGCAGCAGCCGGATTACCTACGTGCTGATCCTGTTCGGCGTGGCCGGCATGCCGGCCGCGCTCTGCTTCAATCGCGTGTTTCCGGAACGGCCGGCCGATTTTTTGCTCGCGTCGATCATCGCGCTGTCGGCCTGTCTGCTGATCCTGTTCCCGAGCGCGCTGAACATCGTCACGCTGTCGGTTCACACGCTGGTGTGGGGCGGGGCGATCGTCTGCTTCGGGCTCGCGATGCAGGCGTGGGTGCTGAAGCTGGCGCCGGAGGCGACCGATCTCGCGGTGTCGATCTTTTCCGGGCTGTACAACGTCGGGATCGGTGCCGGTGCGTTGCTCGGCAACCATATCGCCGGGGATTTCGGCCTGCCGTGGATCGGCACGTTCGGCGGCGTGGTCGGGATCTTCTCGGCCGGGATTGCGTGGGCCGCGTTGCGGCTGCATGAGCGGCGGGCGTTGGCGTAGCCGCCGCTGGGCCGGCGGGGGCGGCGAGCGTGCCGCCGGCGCGTTGCACTGATCGCTGCAGGCGCGTCAATGCACAGGATGTTTACCGGCACGCGATGCGGCCGGTCACGACGCCGCGCCCGCTGGACGCCTTCAGCCTCAAACTCAATCGTTGTCCGACTTCAGGCACGCGTGCTTGGCATGCGTGATTTCGCGTGGCGCCGCACGTGCACGCCGATCTGCCTCCATGCGTTCCCTGATGCTGCGATGCGTGAGCGGAAAATCGCGCGGTTGTGGCGCGCAGCACAACATACGTATCTGGAGGGGTCACCCAAGCTAATCCTCGTTCGATTACGACGATGCCTGGTATTGTCGGGACGTTGGGATGGATATGGGGCGCCCATGACGCTACCTCAACTAATTCGTTTATGACCGGCGACGCAACTCAGGCATATTTGTCCGTACCGACGCCGTTTGATGTGAATGCATTTATTGCGATAACACATTCCTGGCGGAAGCACTGCGCTTGAGCTTGGAATCGCGTCGCCGGGGAAAATCTCCTTTGGCGTCTCGCCATTTAGTCATGCCGTCCCTTTGAATAACCCGAAGAAATAGGAATTTATATGGTCGCGCCAGGTGGTCCGGACGAAGAGACATGGTCCAAAATGAGCAAGAGTTCTCGTAGAAATTACTGGATTGTTGTGGCTGCATTTTGGATGATTTTCGCGGGATTGTTGATTAAGAAGTATATATTTGACTGATCGGCAATCAAGATTGCCGATCAAATATAAGTGATTTAATAATAATTACAATTGTTAAGCGGCTGACGGTGTTACAGATCACGGCCTTGTTATCGCTCGGGGTTCACGCACAGCAGGCACCCACCGCAGAAGATCGAGCTGCCGCCGCACGTGTGAACGCGGAACAGGATCGACAGGCGCAGCAGCAACGCGACGCGCAGCAGCGCGACGCCGCGCTTCGTGTCCATTCCGTGCGATCGGAAGTGCCGCGCGTCGAAACTTATCCGACGTTGCCGAGCGAACAGCCGTGTTTCCGTATTGACCGCTTTGCGCTCGACGTGCCGGATTCGTTTCCCGATGCCGCGAAGTCAGCCGGTGCGTCCGCGCTGCCGATGGATCGCTTCGCCTTCGCGCGCGAATGGCTCGGCCACTACGCGGGCCAGTGTGTCGGTAAGCAAGGCGTCGATACGATCGTCAAGGGCTTGTCTCGGGAAATCTTGGCGCGCGGCTACATCACGACGCGCGTGTTGCTGCCGGAACAGGAGTTGGCGACCGGCACGCTGAAGCTTGCGTTGATTCCGGGCGTGATTCGGCACGTCCGTTTCGTTGACGAGAAACTGCGCGGCACGTGGAAGACCGCGTTCCCGACCGGCGACGGCGAAGTGCTGAACCTGCGCGACCTCGAACAAGGTCTGGAGCAGATGAAGCGCGTCACCAGTCAGGACGTGTCGATGCAAATCGTCCCCGCTGACCAGCCTGGCGAAAGCGATGTGGTGCTGGACGTGAAGCGCGGCAAGCCGTGGACCGTCGTCGCATCGATCGACAATTCAGGCACACGCGCAACAGGCAGACTGCAGGGCAATCTGTCGATCGGCATCGACAACCCGCTTGGCCTGAACGACGTGTTCAACGTCGGCGTCAGTCAAGACCTCGAATTCGGCGACAAGCGCCTCGGGTCGCACGGCTGGAACGGCTTCTATTCGATTCCGTGGGGCTACTGGACCGCCACGGTTGCGGCGTACACGAACACCTACTATCAACAGATTGCCGGCGTGAACCAGACGTTCGTCGCGAGCGGCAATTCGAAGACGCTGGATTTCAAGTTGGCGCGCGTGCTGCTGCGCAGTCAGAACGATGTGTTCGGTGGGTATGTCCGCCTGTCGCGTCGCTTCGGCGAAAGCTTCATCGAAGACACGGAAATCACGCAACAACGCCGCAACACAACCGTCATCGAATTCGGCCTGACCGATCGTCACTACTTCGATGGCGCGCAGTTCGACGGCACGCTCGCTTATCGCCAGGGTGTCGGTGGTCTCGGCGCGCGGGATGACATACTCGCGGCCGGTGGTGGCCCGACCTACCGCTACAAGATGGCGGTGGTGGATGCGAATCTGTCGGTTCCGTTTGCGATCGCCAAGCAGCCGTTCCGCTACGTGACGAGCATTCACGGCCAGTACACGGGCAATACGCTGTATTACATCGATGACTTGACCATCGGTAGCCGCTACACGGTGCGCGGTTTCGACGGTGAAACGATGTTGGCGGCAGCACGTGGCCTGTATTGGCGCAACGAGTTGCAAATGCCGATCGGCCAAACGGGCCAAGCGATTTACGCCGGGCTGGACTATGGCCGCGTGTGGGGCCCGCAGCCGGTCGCACTAGTCGGAACGCAGCTTGCCGGCGCGGTGATCGGCGTCAAGGGCAGCGTCGGGACGCGCTTCGGTGGGTTCGGCTACGACCTGTTCGCAGGAACGCCGATCTACAAGCCGTCCGGTTTTCCAACGGCACGGGTTACGCTCGGGTTCCAGGTGACGGCGCAGTTTTGATAACGACGCGACGGAGGCGCGCGGCGCGGCGTGTCGCGGACCGGACGACGCCGGCGAGGACCAGGAACCGACGGTGTTTCCGACCACGGGGATCGCCGCAGTCTAGTCCGTGAGTCACGAACCGCGTCCCCGCTGTCCGCACGTCTTCGCGATACCGTGCTCAGCGACAACCTTAATGCGCGACGTGCAACCTCATGAATTCCCGAAGGTTCCGCATTTCTTGGTCAACGACGACCGACGGAGTGACATCTTCACTTCGCAAACGGGGGCGACTTCATTTTGGTCTACGCGATGCGGCCCGCCAGTCCTGAGCCCCGCCGCATCGAGTTGCCTGAGCTTCGCATAAAGCGTCGTACGTGAAATACCGAGCTGCCGCGCGGCCGCCGACACATTGCCGTCGTGCTCGCCGAGCGCCCTGCGAATCGCGTCGAGCGACTGTTCGTGCAGGCTCGCCTGAGGGCTGGCGGCCGGCGCCGCGTTGCACACGTCGGCGGCTTCTTCGAGCACATCGGCGTGGCGTGCCGTCGTCGCCCGATCGAGCGGCGCACGCACCGTGCGCACCCATACGTGGCTACCATCGTCCCGCGCGATCCGTTGCGGCGTGCGCGCCGGCGTCAGCAGGCGGCGCTGTTGCGCGGGCGTCGCCCCGGGAAACAGTTGCCGGAGATCGACCGGCGCGACCGGCCCTTCGGGCGCGAGGTCGAGCATCTGGCGCGCGAGCCGGCTCACCGCGCGCACGCGGCCCGCTTCGTCGAGCGCGACGACCCCGGCGAGCGGCGTGTCGAGCCAGCGCGGATCGTATTGCACCTGCAGCAGATGGCAGTCGCGCAGCATCGCATACAGCCGCTGCTCGGCGGACAACGCCGCATGCCGGAACTGCTCGCGCAGCTGCACGACATTGCGCCGGCCGATGCCGGTAATGTCGAGCGCGCCGATCACTTCGCCGTCGAAACCGACCAGCGGCACCGCGAGACAGAACACCCGCGAAAACTCGTCGAGATAGTGCTGCGCGCCCGCAACGACGGCCTCCGTGCCGTCGTGAATCACGCAGCTCGGTGCGGTCGTGCCGATGTTCGGTTCGACGATCCGGCGGCCGGCGACGATCGGCGTCAGCAGCGTGTCGTCGCATTGCGGGCTGCGCCGCGCATGGACGATCGTGCCGCGCGGATTGACGCAGAAGATTGTCCACTCGCTGCCGCCGAACGCGGCCCACAGCTGCTCGATCTCCTGCGCGACGCAGCGCAGCAGCCGCCGGTCCGCGCGCGGTTCGTCGAACTCGCGCTGCATTTCGTAGCGGGCGGTTTGCCACGGCCGGAGCCCGGCGTCGCGCGAACGCAGCCACGAGCGCGCGACGGCGGCCGGCAATGCCGTTTCCGGCAGCGGCTCGCCCGCCGCGAAGCGGGCGCGGAGCCGGTCGAGGTCGACCGGTCGTGCAAGGGATTCGGGGGCCGTCTTCACGCTGCGCTCCATTTGGGGGTCGAGTGTCCGGGGCCGGGCGTGGCGGCCCGGCGTGTCGCGCGAATGCGTAATATAGCCCGGCGCCCGAAGCGCGGTATTTTCCCGACAGGGGCACCGCCGATGGCAGCCCGATAGCCACGATGGCCACCGATGGCCGGCGGCGCCCCCGCGCTCAATGCGGCAAACGCAGGATCGGCTTGAGCGTGATGCCTTTGCTGCTGTCTTCCGCCGCCTGGTTGATCTGGTCGAGCGGATAGAACTTCACCAGCCGGTCGAACGGAAACCGTCCTTGCAGATACAACTGCACGAGCTGCGGAATGAACGTCTGCGGCACGCTGTCGCCTTCGACGATGCCGCGGATCGTGTGGCCGCCGAGCAGCAGGCTGTTCACGTCGAATTCGGCCCTGGTGCCGAGCTTCGGCGCGCCGACCACGCCCATCGTGCCGCGCGAGCCGAGCGCATCGATCCCTTGCGACAGCACGGCCGGCAGTCCGGTCGACTCGAGCGCGTAGTCGACGCCGCCGCCGGTGAGCTCGCGGATCGCGTCGACGACGTCGACTTCCTTGCTGTTGATCGCGTGCGTCGCGCCGAGCTCCAGCGCCAGCGCGAGCCGCGACGGCACGATGTCGACGGCGATGATGGTGGTGGCGCCCGCGACGCGCGCGGCCATCACGGCACTCATGCCGACCGCGCCGGCACCGAAGCTCGCGAAGCTGCTGCCCGTGCGCACCGCGAGCGAATTGATCACCGCGCCCGCGCCGGTCTGGATCCCGCAACCGAGCGGCCCGAGCAGTTCGAGCGGCGCCTGCGTCGGCACCTTGATCGCGTTGTTTTCGCGGGCGAGCGCGTGGCTCGCGAACGACGACTGCGCGAAGAAATGATCGTGCAGCGGTTGCCCGGCTGCGTCGCGGATCGCGGTCTGCCCGTCGGCGTCGGCGCCGCCGAAGTTCAACCCGAAGAACTGCCGGCAATACGCGCCGTGACCGCCGACGCACGACGCGCAGTGGCCGCATGCGCCGTAGGTGAGCACGACGTGGTCACCCGCGGCGAGCGTCTTCACGTTCGGGCCGACCGCCTCGACCACGCCGGCGCCTTCATGACCGAGCACCGCCGGCAGCGGCACCGGGTAGTACTGGTCGCGCACGATCAGGTCGGTGTGGCACAGGCCCGTCGCGACGACGCGCACCAGCACCTCGTCGCCGCGCGGCGCGCGGATCCGGGCGGATTCGATCGAGAAGGGCGCGCCGGCGGCACGTGCGACGGCCGCGGTGACGGCGCGCGTATCGTTTTCGGTGTACATGGTCGGTCTCCTCGTCAAAGCGGGTAAAGCGGCGCTTCACCCTTGATGGTCAGCCACTGCCACTGCGTGAATTCTTCCCAGTTCGCGCTGCCGCCGATGCTCGAGCCGTTGCCCGATGCGCCGACGCCGCCGAACGGGTTGATCACTTCATCGTTGACCGTCTGGTCGTTGATGTGCAGCAGCCCGGTGTTCAAGCGCTCGCCGATCCTGAGCGCGCGCCCGACGTCGGCGGACAGGATCGCCATCGACAGCCCGTATTCTGTCCGGTTCGCGAGCGCGATCGCATCTTCGTCCGTATCGAACGGCACGACGATCGCGACCGGCCCGAAGATCTCCTCGTCGAATGCCGGATTGCCCGGCGCGACGCCGCTCAGCACGGTCGGCTCGAAGAACAGGTCGCGATGGCCACCGCCCGTCTCGACGCGTGCGCCGGCCCGGCGGGCCGCGTCGACCACGCTCGCCGCATGATCGCGCTGCGCGGCGTTGATCAGCGGGCCGAGGCCGACGTCCGCGGTCGCGGGGTCGCCCACCCGCAGGCTTTGTGCCTTCTCGACGAGCTTCGCGACGAAGCGGTCGTGAATCGCGCGCTGCACGAGCACGCGGCCGGTCGCCATGCAGATCTGGCCTTGATGCAGATACGCGCCCCATGCGGTGTTGGCGACGGCGCGATCGAGATCGGCGTCGTCGAGCACCATCAGCGAGTTCTTGCCGCCGAGTTCGAGCGACACCTTCTTCAGGTGGCGGCCCGCCGCTTCGCCGACCTTGCGCCCGGCCGCGGTGGAGCCGGTGAACTGGATCATCGCGACGTGCGGATCGGCGACCAGCGCCGCGCCGGCCGCACCGTCGCCGGGCAGCACGTGCAGCACGCCTTCCGGCAGGCCGGCGAGCTCGAACACGCGCGCGATCGCGACGCCGCCGCATACGGCCGTGCGCGGATCGGGTTTCAGCACGACTGCGTTGCCGAGCGCGAGCGCCGGTGCGACCGCGCGCATCGCGAGGTACAGCGGGAAGTTGAACGGCGAGATCACGCCGACCACGCCGCGCGGGCGGCGGCGCGCGAGCGACAGCCGGCCGGCCGCCGACGGCAGCACTTCGCCGGCCGCGCGCGACGGCAGCCCGGCTGCTTCGTGCAGTGCCTTGATCGTGACGGAGGTTTCGAACGACGCCTTCGCGCGCGTCGAGCCGCTTTCGCGCACGAGCCAGTCGACGATCGCATCGAAGTGCGTTTCGGCGACGGCTGCGGCGCGGCGCAGGACCGCCGCGCGGTCGTCGTAGGGCAGGGCGAACCAGGCGGGCTGCGCGCGATGCGCGGCGGCCGATGCGTCGGCGATGGCCGCGGCGTCGGCGAGACCGATGCGGCCGAGTGTGTTGCCGGTTGCGGGTTCGATTACGTCGGCCGTGTGCGGGCTCGCGTGCCAGCGGCCGGTGAAGGTCTTGCCGCGCCAGATGTCGGCGTCGAACAGGGCGGTGCTGCTGCTGCTATCCATGTAGTCTCCTCACGAAATTCCGATCGGCCGGAGCGGGCGTTGCGCCGCCCGACCAGCATGCGCGCGAGGTTAGGTGGGTGAGGAGAAGCGGGGCTATACGGGTTTATTCTCACCCGGCGCGGCCGCGCGGATCGGTGGGTGGCTGCGATTCGGTGTGCGGAAATTGAACAGTCGGTGCGGGGATTGTTGGTGCAGTAGGAGCTGCGCCGTGTCTGACAAGGATCATCGCGCAGACCTGTGACAAGACCTACGCTCATGCTTGTTCGGATTGGCAGTTACCGACTCGGAGCGGACGCTCACCCTCTGCGCAATGAACGGCCGCTCCGCGATCAGAATCCGACATCTAACGACTTCAAGCCCCTGTCTACCTTCCTCTTCAACGGTTGCGAGTGCGGCGACCGGACAAGCTCCTCGGTATCGTCATACAAGTTGTGCCGAGCAATTGTCGTGGCTAGAATTGGGGCATCCGTAAGCTTCGGCACGGACAATGGCAAACCACAATACCCGCCTTCAGCGGGCAATTCACGAATTTTTAGTAGGACTTTCGGGGAGTGCGGTAATGTCTGATGTAGACGGGGAGTTCGATGACGAGCAGGTCGAGTCGAATCCGACGCCTGAAGATTTCGAAGAAGCTAAATCCAAACTAGAAGAGCGGTGCAAAACTGCAAATATACCAATTGAATTGATCGAACCGTTCAATGGGTTGCCGAGATTAAAGATGGAAATAAATTGTGCGCGAGGAAAGCGATCCGTCGTCGCGACGATTGACAATATCTCTAATCTGATTTCGATTCCTTTTGAAAAATACGTTTTTCTGTCTGGCTTGGAGGCTATTTGCTCCTATGCTGATGGGACCGTCGAGGCAGGCGTTAAGCCCGCAGTGCAGAATTTTCTACCTTCGTCTTACACATATCGTCGAATCTTTGGTGGCGATTGGAACCCTACAACTGGCTCAGAAAGCTCTAAGGCAATAATCGTGTCGCCTGACAGGCCCGGCATGCCCTACATCGAGATTAGTCCGGCTTCGGATGTATATCAAGAGCTTTGCCGAGTACCTAGTCGTTTCAAATTGACGTTGAAACTTTCTGGTTGTCATCTGTCAAATCACGACGACGCGTTGTCACTGCTGAATAAGGTGGCGGGGGCAATTTTGTTTCAACTGGATTTGCTCACCGACACCCCCTTAGTACTGGAGCGAGAGAGAAAGCGCATACGTTCGCGGCAAAGAGTCATTCCACGAAATACGGACCAGGTCGAGCTTCAATACCCTAAAACGCAGTTCGATAGTGCGCCGATGTCGCTTTACTGGTATGCGCGAAGTGCCGGTAGTATGCCTTTATTGCAATTTTTGGCGTTTTATCAAGTAATCGAATTTTATTTTCCTATTTATTCTAGATCCGAAGCGCAACGCAAATTAAAAGGGATACTTAAGGATCCAACGTTTCGATCTGATCGTGATGCTGACGTTGCCAAGCTGCTCGCGGCGATTTACGTTAGTCGAAGCGGGGCATACGGCGATGAAAGATCGCAGCTTCGTGCAACTCTGAACGAGTGCATTGACCCGGACGCATTGCGTCGGTATTTCGAGGAAGATGAGATAACGAAGAATTTTTTTCTCACAAGGTCAAAGTCGCTTCCCTATCACAAGATTCCGCTAGCGAACGTATCTGCAGACCTCAGGAACGACGTTGCTGACAGGATATATGACATTCGTTGCAAGATTGTCCACACAAAGGCTGACTCGAGAGACGAAAACATAGACTTGCTTCTTCCATTTACGCATGAATCGGAGCAGCTTTCTGACGACATTGAGCTGATACAGTTCCTCGCGCAAGCCGTCTTGGTATCAAGTAGCACGCCTTTCAACGCACACGCCTAGACGTTGTTTGGGATGGGCGAGGGACATCAAAAGATGCTCATCGTCCCGTCCCCATGATCAGAACGTTCGCCGAAGGGGCAAGGAAATGCGACGGGTTGAATCGGCAAAGAAGAACAGCCATTCGAGCAGCCGTGTCGGCCGCCAGACTCGCGGCCTTTTGCAGCATAGTTTCTTGCTCAGAGCTCAGAACAAGCCGATGGGCATCTCCGCGTCTCTCGCAATTGCGCTCAAATATCAGCAAAGCAGTGTATGCATGAGCCGGATGTGTGAGACGTGAGCGCTAAGCGCCACCGGCATGCCGTTCGTTAGGTCATTTCCTCCCAATCTTACCCGCGAGAGACACGCATTTCGATCCGATGGCGATGAGCCCTCTGCTACTTCGTTCACGCGAATGCGTCATCAAAAAACGACCGCACTTCACCATAGGCTTTCTCTGTGAGCAGCTTTTCGCCATCCAGTTCGATTACGTGCGCACCCGCTTCGTATGCCTTGAGCGCGGGAGAGCGCGTCGCGCAGAGAATCAACTGAGCGTCCTTCCGAACGTACTTCATGATAGCCTTGTGAATGACCTCATAATTCATCGGCGCTTGGTCCTGTTGATTCGGTGTATCCAGTATCAGTGCGCTGACCACTTCGGTACCGTGAAGTTCGATGACGTGATAAAGAGCCAACTGATAGGCAAGATGCAGCCGCGCTCCCTCAGCGGCACCGCCGCTATCAACAATACGACGATAGTCGACCACTGTCTTATCACCGATGCTCTCAGTGAGATTGACTCGAAGCAAGGTACACAGACTCAAGAGCTCGTCTTGGAAGTCCTTGTCAATCTTTGCCCACTTGTCGGCATCTTTCGTATCCCGTTGCGCCTTTTCGAATTGCCGAACGGTCCTGTTGCGCGCTAGAGCGTTCTTTCGAGCGACTGCATTCGCTTCGTCCGCCCTCAACCGAACTGTGTGAGCCGCAAACCCGGCAAGAATATCGCGCACCCCAACGTCCCGCGAGACGCGGCGCACCTTAGCCTCGAGTTCTTCTAGTTTCTTCCGAATGTTTGCTAGCCTCGACTCCTGGAATGCAATCGATTTCTCGCAGTCTTCATACTGCTTCGTCAGGATTTCTAGCTGCGTTTCTGCCTGCCCTTTATCTTGAAGAAGCTCGGCACGATTTAGCAGAGAATTGTCGTGAAGTGTGCCACACAGCGGACAAGTGAGAACGTCCTCAGGAACGTTTTCGACTGCGAACGCATAGTCACTTTGTAGTTCTCGGATAGCCTCGGCTGCGATTTCTCGCTGGACCTTGTAAAACATGAGCTCTTCGCGTCGTTCATGCAGTTTCGTCAGAGCGTGCGATTCGCGCGCTCGGATGCCTACGAGCGTTTGATTAATCTCTGACATGGCTGCATCAAGCTCTTCGGTCGTGGCCGGCATCTCCACCGCAGGCATGAACGTTTCCACTATCTCTGCGGCCCGCGCTAGCTCTTGCGCCTTCTCTCTCTCGCTCTTGATTGAGTGTTTTTCGCGGGCTATATCTGCTGCGAGTTCGAAATACTCAGCACTGTAATATCCAACATGCGCCCGAATTATCTTTTCGCGCCAATCGGCATATTGCTGCAGGTTTTCGAAGCTGTTCCAAGCTTGCGTCCAGCCTTTCTTCTGGTCGACATAAAAGGCCAAGAAGTAATAAGCGGGAGGCGGAGTTTCGAAGATATGGGAGTGAGATTTGTTCGCAAGCTTTGCGACGAAGCCTACCAGTTCGGCGAAAAACTCTGAGAATCCTCCAGTCACCTTATCCCATTTCTGCCAAGGGCCATCTGCAATCTTCAAGCGGACCTTGTTCCTCCATCGCGTCCCGACACATGCGACACCGTCGACCGTGAAATGCAAAATGGTACGAACGTCTAGCCCGCGCCACGTATCACTGAATGCGTAGTCGCACCCGAGCGTCCAATATGGAAGGCGAGCAAGGGTCGATTTCCCAATCGAGTTATCGACCCCCGTTATGAGGTTTAGTCCTTTCTCGAACCAAAATTGACCGCCCAATTCTTGGGAATTCGACTGAATGTAAAGGCGATTTAATATCAAGTGCTTCATGCGCTTTGGTCCGTAGATTCCGAATCAGTCTCTTGAAGTGTGCTGCCGTCGGTTGATTTTTCAAAGGTCAGATACTCGATAAGATGGATACAGAAAAGCTCATCGCTTGATTGAGCAAACTCTTTGACCACAGCTGGGCTAGTGGCTACCAGAATTTCAAATTCGTCTCGCTCCAGTTCGTCCTCTTGCGACAAGGCTTGCGAGATATGTGCCGAAACGGCGGCTCGAACTTGCATATGCGACAGCGAACGGTCGGTGAGACTCTTCAGAGCGTAAGCGCGAAGTGGGTTACGTAGGTCGCGTTGTCGTTTCGGCGAATGCCCCCAGAACATTAGTTGTTCTTGTGCCAACTTGACCAAATCCTCTACGTCAGTCATCTCACTTAGTTTGCCTAGTAGTTCGCCGATGCGCGTTGATGGCACGCCCTTATTGCGCACCAAGTCGTCCCAATATTCGTAGTCGTAGGTAACCTTGCCTTTTCGTCGAAGCTCGTCAATCAAAGCCGTGTAGACGCCGCTTACATTCGTGCGGCTTCCCGGCCATTTCCGTTCAACAAGCTTGGCAATAACACCCATAACAACGTCGTCGTAAGATTTTTCGACGAGATCGCTTTTCCTGAAAGCGACCTTTTGTAGATGTACTGAGTGACCCAGTTCAGCTTCTATCGATTCTCGAAGCAGTTCTCGCTCGCTCTCGTGGAGTTTGTCAAATGGGATTGGATTAATTTCGACTGACTCGTCGCCGAGTTGGAGGGAAAATCCGGACGTCACCACGAGCTCAAGCCCAGATAGACTTTGACTTAGCTTTTCAGATTGAACTCCCAGCAGCATCTTGGCGAGAACCGAATTTTCTTTCGGCTCACCTTTCTTAGATTCGGCCTTGCGATTAAGGAGCTTTTTCGACGTCCACTTGGGCTGCGTCGTCTTGACTTGACAGTATAGGAAGCGTGCGCGTTCGCCGTCGTGAGAATCCGCAAGCAGAACGTCTTCGTGCAACTCAACAAAAGCAATGGTCACTTCGTCGCGCTCGTATCTCTTCAGCATCTCGAAGAGCGCCCAATGATACTGATAATCGAACTTGTCAAAGGTTACGGAACCTGTCTTCTCTCGTTGACAAGCGAGTAATGGATTTGCGACCTTGCCCATTTGTGCGGGTTCTATAACAATCTGCCGAAACGATTGGTGGTTGTACGTTCTGTGCTAGCAGGACATCGGAAACAGCAGCAGCGCTACTGCGACTCCAGCGATGCGGAACGACGCAGCGTGGTCAGGTAAGGCGGTGCGGAACTGCTTACCAACGTTCACTCGATTGATTATAAGAGACGTCCGCTTGTGCGGGCATTTTTTTCGCACGAGCGGACAATCGCCGGCCGCGTCGAAGGGCTTCGCACAAAAGAAGGTTATCCACCGATTGAGATGAGATGCGTCCGGAACCACTGGCATCTTTGCATTTGTAGACTTCGGGAGGCTTCGGACCTCGTTCGGCGAAGCTGAAAGACATGATGCTGAAAATTAGAAGGCTGCCGCAGGAGCTCTCCGAAATGGGCAGCCCAGACGGGGAGCAAAAGTGCGCCCCAAACGAAATCCGGTGACGCGTAGGGATGCAAAGAGTGCGGGCGACGGGGTTCTCGGCCGTTCGGGCAAGCTTCCGACTGCGGTTCCGAAGCCCCGGGTTTTCCACGTCAACCTCCGCAGCACTTTTCGCACGACCGACAAAACGACAGTCATGCGCTCGGGCGTCCAATACAGCCATGCAAGCTATCAGTACACGCCATCGATAGGTGTCAAACATTGGTCTCGATAAACGCCCGCTTCAACATCTTCGCCCGTTAGCGTGGCGCAAATTACGTCAATGGCCCGTTATTTGACAAACCTGCGCAAGTCCACTGTCAAAAGATAAGCGGTCGCCCGAATGTCAGCACAACGAGCAGAGGTGAACGATGCCTTATGGCCGATTGCGGGCATGCGCCGATGTAGAAGACTTTTGCGCTGTCGTTGGTTGCACTCCTGGTACCGCCTTACCCGCATACCGACCGCTTTCCATTCGTCCGCAGAACCCGACGCCAAACCCGAAGACCGGTCAGCCAACCCCACCATTTCCCCCCAGGAAAAACCCTGATCGACCCGGGCAGGCCACCGTTTTCAGCCGATCTCCCCCGGCCAAGAGCAGCCGCACCGCACCCCCGCCCAAGCAACACCCCGGACCCGCAAGACCGCGCTCCAGCAAGCCTCCCAGCCCGTACACCTAGCCAAAAAAGGTATGGCGCACCGCAATATCCCGCATCTCCAAGCGATTTTCGATACCTCCCAGGTATCAAAAAGCGAGACCAAAAGTATTGGACGCTCCATTTCCCCGCCGCGTATAAATCCGTTCCATGAACTCCCCACACGCAGCGTGCCCCATGTCCTCAGTCACCATCGAACGCATTGAAACCCGCCTCGTCGACCTGCCGACGATCCGTCCGCACAAGCTGTCGGTCGCCACGATGCACGGCCAGACGCTGATGCTGGTGAAGGTGACCTGCAGCGACGGCGTGACGGGCCTCGGCGAAGGCACGACGATCGCCGGGATGGCCTACGGCCCGGAGAGCCCGGAGGCGATGAAGCTCGCGATCGACGCGTATCTCGCACCGGCGATCATCGGCCGCGACGCGACGCGCATCCAGACGCTGATGGCGTTCCTCGGCAAGCTCGCGAAGGTCAATCATTTCGCGAAGAGCGCGCTCGAAACCGCGCTGCTCGACGCGCACGGCAAGCGCCTCGGCGTGCCGGTCAGCGAACTGCTCGGCGGCCGCCGGCGCGATCGCCTGCCGGTCGCGTGGACGCTCGCATCGGGCAACACCGCGACCGATATCGCCGAAGCCGAACGGATGCTCGACCTGCGCCGCCACAACGTGTTCAAGCTGAAGATCGGCGCGAAGGCGCTCGACGCGGACATCCGGCACGTGGCCGAGATCAAGCGGGCAGTGGGCGAGCGCGCCTCGGTGCGCGTCGACGTGAACATGGCATGGAGCGAAACGCAGGCCGCGCGCGCGATTCCGGCGCTCGCCGATGCCGGCTGCGAACTGGTCGAGCAGCCGGTCGCGTCGGCCGCGGCGCTCGCACGGCTGATGCGCCGCTTCCCCGTCGCGCTGATGGCCGACGAAATCCTGCAGGGCCCGGACAGCGCGTTCGAGATCGCGAAGCAGCACGGCGCGGACGTGTTCGCGATCAAGATCGAGCAAAGCGGCGGCCTGTTCGCGGCGCAACGCGTCGCGGCGATCGCGGACGCGGCCGGCATCGAGCTGTACGGCGGCACGATGCTCGAAGGCGCGTTCAGCACGGTCGCGTCCGCGCATCTGTTCGCGAGCTTCGCGAACCTGCAGTGGGGCACCGAACTGTTCGGACCGCTACTGATTACCGAAGAGATTCTCGCGACCCCGCTCGACTACAGCGATTTCGAGCTGACCGTGCCGAGCGGCCCGGGCCTCGGCATCGAACTCGACGAAGCGAAGGTCGCGCGCTTCACCCGCGACGGGCTGACGAAAGTCGCCCGCTGACCCGCTAATACCCGCGACAACCCGCTCACGTACCAGGACATCACGATGCTTTTCCACGTACGCATGGACGTCAACCTCCCGGCCGACCTGCCGGCCGCGGTGGCCGACGAGATCAAGACCCGCGAGAAGGCGTACTCGCAGGAGCTGCAACGCAGCGGCAAGTGGCGCCACATCTGGCGCATCGCCGGCGAATACGCGAACTACAGCGTGTTCGACGTGTCGGGCAACGCCGAGCTGCACGAGATCCTGACCGGCCTGCCGCTGTTCCCGTACATGAAGATTTCGGTGACGCCGTTGTGTCGCCACCCGTCGTCGATACACGACGGCGACGTTTGAGCCACGGAGCCGCCGCTTCTGCAACGGCGAGCACCCCGGGTCACCTTTCCCCAAATACACGTGGAGACACCATCATGAGCGTCAAAGTTTTCGAAACCAAGGAAGTGCAGGATCTGCTGAAGGCCGCGTCGAACGCGGGCGCCAATGGAGCTAACGGCGGCGACGCGCGCACGCAGCAGATCGTGCTGCGGCTGCTCGGCGACCTGTTCAAGGCGATCGACGACCTCGACATCACGCCCGACGAAGTGTGGGCCGGCGTGAACTACCTGAACAAGCTCGGCCAGGACGGCGAAGCGGCGCTGCTCGCGGCCGGCCTCGGCCTCGAGAAGTATCTCGACATCCGGATGGACGCCGAGGACGAGGCGATCGGCCTGGACGGCGGCACGCCGCGCACGATCGAAGGCCCGCTGTACGTCGCCGGCGCGCCGGTGCGCGACGGCGTCGCGAAGATCGACCTCGACGCGGACGAAGGTGCGGGCCCGCTCGTGATCCACGGCACCGTGAAGGATCTCGACGGCAAGCCGGTGGCCGGCGCGCTGGTCGAGTGCTGGCACGCGAACTCGCACGGCTTCTATTCGCACTTCGACCCGACCGGCGCGCAGAGCGAGTTCAACCTGCGCGGCGCGGTGAAGACGGGCGCGGACGGCAAGTACGAGTTCCGCACGCTGATGCCGGTCGGCTACGGCTGCCCGCCGCAGGGCGCGACGCAGCAGCTGCTCGACCGCCTCGGCCGCCACGGCAACCGACCGGCGCACGTGCACTTCTTCGTGACGAGCGACGGCCACCGCAAGCTGACAACGCAGTTCAACATCGACGGCGACCCGCTGATCTGGGACGACTTCGCGTATGCAACCCGCGAGGAGCTGATCCCGCCCGTCACCGGCAAGACCGGTGGCGCCGCGCTCGGGCTGAAGGCCGACGCGTACCAGGACATTGAGTTCAACTTCGTCCTGACGCCGCGCGTCGAGGGCAAGGACAACCAGATCGTCGAACGCCTGCGCGCTTCCGCCACGGCATAACCGCCCGACGGCCCGGCGGCGCGCAGGCGCCGCCGCCGGCCGGGCTCCCGCGAGATTCAATCGATACCGATGCGAGCGTGCTTGCAGGACCCGGCACGCGCACAGGAGGAACCAACATGTCCGCCACGATCGACCCCACCACCGAACTGGACCACCTGCTCGCCACCGCCGTGCAGGACGACAAGGAGGCCGGCATCTTCCGCTGCCGCCGCGACATCTTCACGAACGAGGCGCTGTACGAGCTCGAGATGAAGCACATCTTCGAGCGCAACTGGGTGTACCTCGCGCACGAAAGCCAGATCCCGAACAACAACGATTACTACACGACGTGGATCGGCCGCCAGCCGGTTGTCATCACGCGCGACAAGACCGGCGAGCTGCACGCGGTGATCAATGCCTGCGCACACAAGGGCGCGATGCTGTGCCGGCGCAAGCACGGCAACAAGGGCAGCTTCACGTGCCCGTTCCACGGCTGGACCTTCTCGAACACCGGCAAGCTGCTGAAGGTGAAGGACGAGAAGACGACCGAGTATCCGGTGCAGTTCAACACGCACGGCTCGCACGACCTGAAGAAGGTCGCGCGCTTCCAGAACTATCGCGGCTTCCTGTTCGGCAGCCTCAGCGACGACGTGCTGCCGCTCGCGGACTACCTCGGCGAGGCGCGCGTGATCATCGACCAGATCGTCGACCAGGCGCCGAACGGCCTCGAAGTGCTGCGCGGCAACTCCTCCTACATCTACGAAGGCAACTGGAAGATGCAGATGGAGAACGGCTGCGACGGCTATCACGTGAGCACCGTGCACTGGAACTACGCGGCGACGATGGGCCGCCGCAAGGAGGACGGCACCAAGGCCGTCGACGCGAACAGCTGGAGCAAGTCGGTCGCCGGCGTGTACGGCTTCGACCACGGCCACATCCTGCTGTGGACCAAGACGATGAACCCCGAAGTGCGGCCCGTGTACCAGCACCGCGACGAGATCAAGGCGCGCGTGGGCGAAGTGCAGGCCGACTTCATCGTGAACCAGACGCGCAACCTGTGCGTGTACCCGAACGTGTTCCTGATGGACCAGTTCAGCACGCAGATCCGCGTGGTGCGCCCGCTCGGCGTCGACAAGACCGAAGTCAGCATCTTCTGCTTCGCGCCGAAGGGCGAGAGCGACGCCGACCGCGAGACGCGGATCCGCCAGTACGAGGACTTCTTCAACGTGAGCGGCATGGGCACGGCCGACGACCTCGAGGAGTTCCGCGCGTGCCAGGCCGGCTACGCGGGCATCACGGCGATGTGGAACGACCTGTCGCGCGGCGCGCCGCTGTGGATCGACGGGCCGGACGAGAACGCGAAACGGATGGGGCTGAACCCGCGCATGTCGGGCGAGCGCAGCGAGGACGAAGGGCTGTTCGTGTGCCAGCACGAACACTGGGTGCGCGTGATGCGCGATGCACTGAAGCAGGAACGCGGGGAGGTGGAAGCATGAACATCGATTACCGGACCATCTGCGCGGCGCTGTATCGCGAAGCGCGCCTGCTCGACGACCGCGAGTGGGACGCGTGGCTCACCTGCTACACGGAAGACGTCACGTACTGGATGCCCGCGTGGGACGACGACGACCGGCCGACCGACGATCCGCACAGCCAGATCTCGCTGATGTACTACGCGGATCGCGGCGGCCTCGAGGATCGCGTGTTCCGGATCAAGACCGAGCGCAGCGGCGCGTCGACGCCCGAGCCGCGCACGAGCCACAACGTGACGAACGTCGAGGTGCTGGCCGAGCGCGACGGCGAGGTGGACGTGCGCTACAACTTCCACACGCTGAACCACCGCTACCGCGTGACCGATCACTTCTTCGGCACGACGTTCGTCACGTTGCGCCAGGTGGGCGACGCGCTGCTGATCTCGAACAAGAAGATCGTGCTGAAGAACGACTACATCCGGCAGGTGCTCGACGTGTACCACGTCTGACGCCGATTGTTTCGACCAGTAACACAGGGAGACGAGGTCATGTCCACCTACAAGATTGCACTGAACTTCGAGGACGGGGTCACCCGTTTCATCGACTGCAAGGCCGGCGAGAAGGTGCTCGACGCCGCGTTTCGCGCGAAGATCAACCTGCCGATGGACTGCTCCGACGGCGTGTGCGGCACCTGCAAGTGCCGCGCGGAAAGCGGCAGCTACGACCTCGGCGACGACTACATCGACGACGCGCTCACCGAGGACGAAAAGGACGGCGGCCTCGTGCTGACGTGCCAGATGGTGCCGCAAAGCGATTGCGTGATCGCGGTGCCGAGCTCGTCGGTCGCATGCAAGACCGGCCACAGCGCGTTCGCCGCGACCGTGACGAAGGTCGACCAGCACAACGACGCGGCGATCGTGCTCGAACTCGACGTCGACGCGGCCGCACCGGTGTTCCTGCCGGGCCAGTACGTGAACATCGGTGTGCCGGGCAGCGGCCAGCACCGCTCGTACTCGTTCTCGTCCGCGCCGGGCGACACGAAGGTCGGATTCCTGATCAAGAAGATTCCGGGCGGCGTGATGAGCACGTGGCTCGAATCGGCCAAGCCCGGCGACACGCTCGAACTGAACGGGCCGCTCGGCAGCTTCTACCTGCGCGACGTCGCGCGGCCGCTGCTGTTCCTCGCGGGCGGCACGGGTCTCGCGCCGTTCCTGTCGATGCTCGAGGTGCTCGCGCGCAGCGGTTCGCAGCAGAAGGTGCACCTGATCTACGGCGTGACGCGCGATCTCGACCTGGTGCTGGTCGACGCGATCGAAGCGTATGCGGCGAAGCTGCCGAACTTCAGCTTTGCGACGGTCGTCGCCGATGCGGCGTCGAGCCACGAACGCAAGGGCTGGGTCACGCAGCACATTCCGGCCGATGCGCTGAACGACGGCGACGTGGACGTCTATCTGTGCGGCCCGCCGCCGATGGTCGACGCGGTGCGCCAGTACTTCGACGATCAAGGTGTGAAGCCCAACAGCTTCCACTACGAGAAGTTCACCCCGAACGTGACGGCAAAGGCGGCATGACCATGCAACGATTCTCCGGAAAGGTCGTCGTCGTCACCGGCGCGGCGCAGGGCATCGGCCGCGGCGTCGCGCTGCGCGCGGCGGCCGAGGGCGGCCAGGTGCTGTTCGTCGACCGCGCGGACTTCGTGGCCGAGGTGGCCGCCGAAGCGGCGGGCGGCAACACGGCCGGCTTCGTCGCGGATCTCGAGACCTACGACGGCGCGCGCGCGGCGATGGCGTGCGCGGTCGCGACGTTCGGCCGGATCGACGTGCTGATCAACGGCGTCGGCGGCGCGATCCGGATGCGGCCGTTCGCCGAGTTCGAACCCGAGCAGATCGACGCCGAAATCCGCCGCTCGCTGATGCCGACGCTCTACAGCTGCCACGCGGTGCTGCCGCACTTGCTGGCCGCGGGCGGCGGCACGATCGTCAACGTATCGTCGAACGCGACGCGCGGGATTCGCCGCGTGCCGTACTCGGCGGCGAAAGGCGGCGTCAATGCGCTGACAGCGGCGCTCGCGATGGAATACGCGGAGCACAACGTCCGCGTGGTCGCGACCGCGCCGGGCGGCACCACGGCGCCGCCGCGCCGGGTGCCGCGCAATGCGGCCGGCGACAACGCGCAGGAGCAGGCGTGGATGGCCGAAGCGGTGCGGCAGGTGACCGATTCGACGTTCTTCAAACGCTACGGCAGCCTCGACGAGCAGATCGCGCCGATCCTGTTCCTCGCGTCGGACGAGGCGAGCTACATCACCGGCACGGTGCTGCCGGTCGCGGGCGGCGATACGGGTTGAGCGGCGCGCGTGCCGAGCCGCGCGCTTCTTCCGACACGTGCGCGCCGCAGCCCGCAGTCCGGCGTGCGCGCGAATGACCATCCAACAACCATCCAACAACCGGCCGGCGCCGACACGCCGGCCCCGGAGACACTCATGCCCAAACGCGAAGCGATCATCCCCGCCGGAATGGAAGCCGTGTACGAGAAAATCGGCTACGCGCCGGCGGTCAAGGTCGGAGATACCGTCTATGTATCCGGCCAGATCGGCCGCGATGCCGCGATGCAGCTCGTCGAAGGCCGCGAGGCGCAGATCGTGCAGGCGTTCGAGAACCTGAAGCGGGTGCTCGAGGCGGCCGGCGCATCGCTCGACGACGTGGTCGACCTGACGACCTTCCACACCGACATGCGCGACCTGCCGCTGTTCATGGAGGTACGCGACCGCTATCTGCATGCGCATCCGCGGCCCGCGTGGACCGCGGTCGGCGCGCACATGCTCGGCGGCTCGCCCGGTTACATCGTCGAGATCAAGGCCGTCGCGGTGCTGGCGGACTGATACGCGACCCATTCACGCCGTAATTCAAAAACGATAATCGGATCGCCCCGCAACGACGGGGCGATCCTGGAGACGCTTTCATGACTGCTGCTTCCGTTCGCTCGATTCCCGCGCTGATCGACGACGCGCCGCTCGGCGCGTTGCAGATTCGCGTGCTCGCGCTGTGCGTGCTGATCGCGCTGCTCGACGGTTTCGACACGCAGGCGATCGCGTTTACCGGCCCGGCGATCCTCGCGTCGTTCCGGCTGCCGGCGGGCGCGCTCGCCCCGATCCTGACCGCCGGGATCGTCGGCATGACGATCGGCGCGATGACGCTCGGCCTCGTCGGCGACCGCATCGGCCGCCGGCCGGCGATCATGATCGGCCTCGCGCTGTTCGGCACCGCGACGCTCGCGACCGCATGGGCCGGCGACCCGCGCCACATCCTCGCGCTGCGCTTCGTCGCGGGGCTCGGGATGGGCGGCTGCACACCGGTGCTGCTCGCGCTCGCGGCCGAATACTGTCCGGCCCGGCTGCGCGGCGCGGTGATGACGGGCGTGCTGCTCGGCCTGCCCGCCGGCGCGATGCTCGGCGGGCTGCTCGCCGCGCGCATGCTGCCGGTGATCGGCTGGCCGGGGATCTTCGTCGTGGGCGGCGCGGCGCCGCTCGCGGTGCTCGGCCTCGTCGCGCTGCTGCTGCCGGAGTCGCTGTTTTATCTGGCGTCGCGTGACGACGCACGCGCGCAGCAGCGGGTGCGGGCGACGCTGTCGAAGATCGTCGCACAGGCGCTGCCGTCCGACGCGCGCCTGTCCGTGCCCGAAGAGGCGACGACGAAAGCGAGCGTCGCCGCGCTGTTCCGCGACGGCCACGCGGGCAACACGCTCGGCATCTGGGCGATCTACCTGCTGAACTGGATCGCATGGTTCATGCTGCTGTCGTGGCTGCCGACGGTGCTGAAGGCGGCCGGCCTGACCGCGCAGCAGGCGCCGGTCGGCACCGTGATCGTCAATGCGGTGTTCATCGTCTGCGCGATCCCGCTGTCGATCGTGCTGCCGCGCGTGAATACGCGCAACCTGCTCGGCGCGATGTTCGCGTCCGGCATCGCGATCGCGCTCGCCCTCGGCTACGCCGGCACGAACTGGGCGCTGGTGTTCGCGCTCGTCGGCGCGGCCGGGTTCGGCATCGGCGGCCAGCAGATCGCGCTGAACTACCTGATCGTCGGCGCGTATCCGACCGCGCTGCGCGCGACCGCGACCGGCTGGGCGATCGGGATGGGCCGCGCGGGCGCGATCGCCGGCTCGGCCGTCGGCGGCACGTTCCTGGCGTGGGGCGGGCCGTCCGGATTCTTCCTCGCGCTGGCCGTGCCGCTCGCGGGCGCCGCGCTTGCCACGCTCTGCCTGCGCCCGGGCCGGTCCGACGTCGAAGCGGCGCCGGCGGTGCCGCACTGAGCGCGTGAACCGGCCGGTCCGGTTCGTACGGTTCGATTGGTCATACATGTCGATCGCGACCGGGGTTCAGCGGTGGATCGCCGCCCGCAACCGTCTCACGTCCTGCTCCGACACCGGTGCGGCGCGATTGCCCCACGCGCCTCGCACATAGCTGACCACCGCGGCGATCTCGCTGCTGGTCAGCGCACCGCGCATCGCCGGCATCCGCTGCACGGGCCCGTGCGTGCCGGGCGCCGGCCGTGCGCCTTCGACGACGATCCGGATCGCGCTGGTCGGGTCGGCCGCGAGCACGGCGGAATTGCCGGCGAGCGGCGGCCCGCGCCCGGGCACGCCCGCGCCGTCGGCGCCGTGGCAACGCGCACAGAATCCTGCATACACGCCGGCTCCCGGCGCCTGCTGGCCGCCTTCCGGCCGCGGCCCGGCGGCCGTCAGCCGCGGGACGCCGACGCCGAGCGGATTCGTTGCGGCGGTCGGTTGCGCGGGCAACGACTTCAGGTACACGGCGATCGCGTGGCGGTCCGCATCCGTCAGCCGCGCGGTGCTCTCTGCGACGACCGGTGCCATCGCGCCGAACACGGCACCGCGCACCGCGTGGCCGCTGCGCAGGAACGCGGCGAGGTCGTCGGTGGTCCAGCGCCCGAGGCCGTCCGCATCCGCGCCGGTCAGGTTCGGCGCGAACCAGTGATCGTTGATGCCGCCCGTCAGGAACGCGGGACTGCGTTCGTCGTAGCCGCGCTCGTTGTAGGCCGGGCCGCGCGGCGTATGGCATGCGCCGCAGTGGCCGAGCCCCTGCACGAGATACGCGCCGCGATTCCATTCCGGCGATTGCGACGGCTGCGGCGCGAAACGGTCGTGGTTCGCGAACGCGAGGCTCCACAGCGCGAGCGCCCAGCGCTGGTTGAACGGAAATGGCAGTTGCGTGAGCTTCGCAGCGTTCGCGGACGGCGCCACGCCGCGCATGAAATACGCATACAGCGCGCGCACGTCATCGTCGGTCATGCGCGCGAACGACGGGTACGGCATCGCCGGATAGAGCCGGCTGCCGTCCGCGCGCACGCCGCGCCGCAACGCGTCGTCGAACTGCCGCAGCGTGTAGTCGCCGATGCCGTGCGCCGTGTCCGGCGTGATGTTCGGCGCATAGATCGGTCCGAACGGAGAATTCACCGGCTGGCCGCCCGCGTACGGCGTGTGGTCGGCCGCGTCGTGGCAGGCCGCGCAGTCGCCGGCGAACGCGAGATAGCGGCCGCGCGCGAGGG
The DNA here is from genome assembly GCF_003854225.1 of Burkholderia sp. Bp8986. Lineage (NCBI taxonomy): Bacteria > Pseudomonadati > Pseudomonadota > Betaproteobacteria > Burkholderiales > Burkholderiaceae > Burkholderia > Burkholderia sp. Bp8986. The sequence continues at coordinate 157,405 of NZ_QTQM01000003.1, forward strand.
TGGCGGCATCGGCGCTCGCGGCGGCGGCGACCACTGGGCGACGGGCGGCGGCCGCCGCGGACGCCGCATCGCGCGGCGTGGCGGACGCCCCCGACGATGCCGAATCCGACGCCGTCGCATCGCGCGACCGCGACAGCCGGCGATCGCTTTCCACCCGCGCCGACATCGATGCCCCGGCATCGGCCGCCGACGCGCGAATCTTCACGAACCGCCAGCCCGATGCGGGCTCGGCCGCTTCGGCCGCCGACGCGGCATCGGCCGTATCGCCGGCGGACATCGCGTGGTCGTCGCGCTGCATGTCGCATGCGGCGAGCACGGCGCACGCGGCGAGCGCGACGCCGACGCCGACGCCGCGCCCCGGAACGAGACGCGCCGGGCGCGAAACGATCGAAGCGAGCGCAGCGAACGAGATCAGCGCCATGGACTGCACGGCCCCAGGAAAGCGGTGACGATCCCCGTGAACACGAGACCGATCACGAACCCGAGCGCGGCGAGCATCCCGCAGCGCGCGAGGAATCGCGTGCTGTCGTCGCGCGTCGCGGCCTGCACCTCGGCGTCATGCCGGCGTTGCCAGGTGCGCACGAGCCACGTGGCGAAGACGGCCGCCAGCGCGAACGCGCACGCGGCGATCAGCGCGAGCCACACGCCGACGTGCGCCCAGCGCGGCACCGCCTGCGCGACGCCGAGCGGATAGCAGGCGGTCGACGCGAGCGTTTCGGACGCGAGCATCTGCGCGAACCACAGCGCGGGCGCGCCGACCAGGCCGGCCGCGATCGCGAGCAAGGGCGTCCACGAGCGTCGCGCGCCGTTCATCCCGGGCTCCTGAGCCAGTACGGCGACACGTACAGCGCGGTGAAGATGAACAGCCACACGATGTCGACGAAGTGCCAGTAGAGCCCGCCGACCGTCAGCGCGACGCGTCGCTCGCGGCCGAAGAAGCCGGCGGCGGTCCACCCGGCGAGCAGCGCGAGGATCACGAGGCCGGCCACCACGTGTGCGAGGTGGAAGCCGGTGATCGTGAAGTACAGGCTGCCGTACAGATGCGCGGTCGGGCCGTACGGATGGTCGCGCCACTCGTGCAGTTGCACGAGCGCGAACGCGACGCCGAGCGCCAGCGCGACGGCGAGCGCGGCCACCGCTCGGGTTTGCCTGCCGGCCCGCACCGCGCGCTCGGCGAGCCACACGAACCCGCTGCTCGACAGCAGCACGACCGTGTTGCCGGCCGCGAGCCCGAGCTTCGGCATCCCTTCGGGCGGCCACGGCGCGGCCGCTTGCGACTGCAGGTAGAAATAGCAGAACAGCAGATAGCCGAACAGTCCGGCCTCGGTCACGATCAACGTGATGACGCCCCACCAGCCGCCCGCGCGTTCGCCGTAACTGCCGACCGGCAACGGCTCGACGCACGCGGCCGGCGCGCCGGGCGGCACCGCGGCCGACGGCGGCCGTTCCGGATCCAGCCCGGCCGCTGCCGACGGTGCCTGCGTGGTATCGCGGGCCGGCAGGCGCGCGCGCTGCCCGAGCGTGCGGCGCGGCCACAGCCACACGGCGGTCCCGATCGCGCAGCCGGCGACGGCCGCGCACACGAGCGTCGGCGAGCGCGCCAGCAGCGCGGCGCACACCGCGGTCGCGAGCAGCGCGAGCACGAACGGCACGCTGCTGTCCTCGGGCATCTTCAGGATCGCGCTCGGCGTCGCCGCGAGCGGCGTGACGGCGAGCGCCTCGCGCCCGTCCGCGAGCCGGTAGCCGACCTGCACGCTGGTGCGCTTCGCGTCGTCGTGCGTTTCCCACAGCGGGTGCCGCGACGCCACGAGCGGCAGCACCGCGAAGTTGTACACGGGCGCGGGCGACGCGACCGACCATTCGAGCCCGGCCGCGCCCCACGGATTGCCGCCGGCGCGCGCGCCGCGCCGCGCGCTGACCAGCGCGTTGACGACGAACATCACGATCCCGATGCCGAACACGAACGAGCCGATCGTCGTCAGCAGGTTCGACGTGTCCCAGCCCATTCCGGACGGATAGGTATAGATGCGGCGCGGCATCCCGAGCAGCCCGGAGACGTGCATCGGGAAGAAGCCGAGGTTGAAGCCGGCCAGCACGACCCAGAACGTCAGGTGTCCGAAGCGCTCGTTCATCATCCGCCCGGTGAATTTCGGGAACCAGTACGTGAGCCCGCCGAGCACCGGGAACACGTTGATGCCGAGCAGCACGTAATGCAGGTGCGCGACGACGAAATACGTGTCGGTCAGCTGCCAGTCGAGCGGCACCGCGGCCGTCATCACGCCGGACACGCCGCCGATCACGAACATCAGCACGAAGCCCGCGAAATACAGAAACGGCGTGCGGAACACCGGGCGGCCGGTCCAGATCGTCGCGAGCCATGCGAACACCGCGACCGCGCTCGGGATCGAGATCAGCATGCTCGCCGCGCCGAAGAACGCGAGCGCGAGCGGCGCGATGCCGGTCGCGAACATGTGGTGGACCCACACCTCGAAGCCGATCAGCATCGTCGCCACCGTCGATACCGCGACGGCCTCGTAGGCGACGAGCGGCCGGCGGCAGAAGGTCGGCAGCGCGTCCGACACGATCCCCATCGCGGGCAGCACGACCACGTACACCCACGGGTGCGCGAACATCCAGAACAGGTGCTGCCACAACAGCGGCCGCCCGCCGTTCGCGACATCGAAGAAGTGCGTGCCGGCATTGCGGTCGAGCCACAGCAGCAGGAACGCGAGGCTCACGGACGGCACCGCGACGAGGTTCGCGACCGATGCGGTGAGCGTGCCCCACACGATGATCGGCAGCCGGTCGATCGACATCCCGTGCGCGCGCATCCGCAGCAGCGTGACGACGAAGTTCGCGGCGCCGCCGGTCGTCGAGACGCCGAGCAGGATCATGCCGAGCGCATAGATGTCGATGTTCGCGCCGGCGCTGTAGTCGAGCGACGTGAGCGGCACGTAATTGAACCAGCCGCCGTCCGGCACCGCGCCGAGCGGGAAGCTCGCATACAGGAACAACCCGGCGAACAGGAACGCCCAGTACGAGAATGCGTTCAGGCGCGGGAACGCCATGTCGCGCGAGCCGAGCATCAGCGGCCACAGATAGTTCGCGAAGCCGGACAGTACCGGCAGCGCGTACAGGAAGATCATCGTGACGCCGTGCATCGTGAACAGCGCGTCGTACTGCGCGGGCGTGAGCACCGTCGCATCCGGCCGCGCGAGCTGGATGCGCATCACGAGCGCCTCGACGCCGCCGAGCAGCAGGAACGCGAACGCGGTGACGATGTAGCGCAGCCCGATGCGCTTGTGGTCGACCGTGCCGAGCCAGCCGCGCCAGCCGGGTTCCGATTCCCACAGGCCGGCCAGTTCGCGCTCGTGCGCGGAGCCGGGCGGCGCTTCGCCGAGATCCGGCACGCGGCTGAGCGGGGCGGGCGGGTCGCGGGCAACGGCCATCGTCATCCTCCGTTCAGTGCAGCGTCGCGAGATACGCGGCGAGATCGTCGGCGTCGCGCGGCGCGAGCGCGAACGACGGCATCAGCGTCTGCGGCTTGATCTGCTGCGCTTGCGCGAGCCAGCGCCGCAGGTTGTCGGGCGTGTTGTCCAGCGTGCCGGCCGCGAGCAGCCGGCGCGACCCGAGATGCGACAGGTCGGGGCCCGCGTCGCCGGCCGCGCCGCTGCCGCGCACCGTGTGGCAGCCCGCGCAGCGCGCGTCGAACAGATGTCGGCCGCGCTGCTCGGCACCGGCGGCGGGCGCGGGCGCCGGCTGCCGCTGCGCGGCGAGCCACGCGCGAAACGCATCGGGCGGTTCGGCCACGACCTCGAACGCCATGTGCGCGTGCTGCGCGCCGCAGTATTGCGAGCACTGTCCGCGATAGACGCCCGGCCGGTCGGCCTGCAGCCACTGGTGATTCGTCTGGCCCGGGATCGTCTGCGTCTTGCCGGCCAGTTGCGGGACCCAGAACGCATGGATCACGTCCGCACTCTTCAGTTCGACCGCGACGGGTTCGCCGACCGGGATGTGGATCTCGTTCGCGGTGACGAACGCGGTGCCACCCGCGTCGTCCGGATAGCGCACGGCCCACCACCAGTCGCGCGCGGTCACGACGATCGTGAGCGTGGGCGGACGCGGCGGCGCTGCGACCGCGCCGAGCACGCGCAGCATGTAGACCAGCGCGCCGAACAGCAGCGCGATCGAGATCGCGGAGCCGACCGCCACGATCGCCAGCCCGCTGCCGTGACCGCCGCCCGCCTGAGCGCGGCGGCGAAATATCGCGATCAGCAGCAGCACCGCGATCGTCGCGCAGACGAACGTGCACAGCGCGAGCAAGGCCCAGCCGAGCACGAGCACCGGGTCTGCAGCGGGGCCGGCAGCATGCGCGACGTACGCGAGCGGCAGCGGGCCGGCGGGTGACGCAGAAGCGCCGGCCGCACGCGCTGCCCGCGGCGCGACGATGCACGCGGCCGCGGCGATGCCGGCAATGCCGGCGATATCGGCGGTATCGGCAATACGGCACGCATTCATGAACGGCGTGACGAGCAACGGCGACTCCTTGCCGGATCCGGCGGCGTGACGACAAACCGTTCGCGGCGGAGCAAGTTCCGTGCGCGTCCGGCGCGTAGGCGAGGCGCCCGGCGTTGTGCACGCAACGTGCAGCGCGTTACAGCCGGCTTGTAAATCGGGCGACGGTTCATCGTTCGGGGGCAGGGTGCCGCGGCCCGTGCGATATCCGGCACGCAGTTTGCTACGCCGATCGTGTTACGGCCGGCAACCCCGGGAATGTCTCGGCGGCGTGCCGGCCACCGCGAACAAACAGGAGGAATCGACCGTGAGGACCGTCGCGATCACGAGTGCGAGTGCCGGGGCGGCCGTGCCGCCACTCATGCGTTCGCGCGACGCGGTGCCAAGGTCGCGCTGCCTGCCCGCGATCCGCGCGCGCTGCACGACATCGCGTGCGAAGTGCCCGCGCATGGCGTCGAGGCGCTGCCGATCGCCGTCGACGTCGGCGACGCCGCCGCGCGCACGCTGAACCGGTGAGCGCGATGCTAATCGAGGACTACGCGCTGATCGGCGACGGCCGCAGTGCCGCGCTCGTCGCGCTCGACGGCAGCATCGACTGGCTGTGCTGGCCGGACTTCGATTCGCCGCCATGCTTTGCCGCACTCGTCGGCACGCCGGACAACGGCCGCTTCCGCATCGGGCCGCGCGAGCCGGGAGCCCGCGCGACACGCCGCTACCTGCCCGGCAGCGCGGTGCTCGAAACGACGTTCGAGACGTCGTCCGAGACGTCGTCCGGCCGCGTCGTCGTGATCGACTGGATGAACTGGGCGGCGCCCGACCCGTGCCTGATCCGCAGCGTGCGCGGCGAGCGCGGCGCGGTCGAGCTCGACGTCGATCTCGGCGTGCGCTTCGACTATGGCCACGCGTTGCCGTGGTGCGGGCGGCTCGGCCGGCGCTGGCGAATGATGACGGGCGGCGACGCGATGTGGCTCGATACCGACGCGCACCTCGACGTGCGGGACGACCGGCTCGTCGGCACGCAGCGGATCGCCGCGGGCGAGCGCGCGGATTTCTGCATCAGCTATGCGCGTTCATATGACCGGCCGCCGCCCTTGCCGGATGCGTACGCGTCGCTGCGCGACACGCTGGCGTCGTGGCGCGCCTGGTCGATGTGCAATACGGCGCAAGGCCCGTATCGCGACGCGATCGAGCGTGCGCTGATCACGGTGAAGCTGCTGTCGAGCGTGCGCACCGGCGGCATCGTCGCGGCGCCGACGAGCTCGCTGCCTGAATCCTTCGGCGGCATGCGCAACTGGGACTACCGGTACTGCTGGCTGCGCGACGCGAGCTTCACGCTGCGCGCGCTGGTGCGCTGCGGCTACCGCGACGAGGCGGCGCGCTGGCGCGACTGGCTGGTGCGCGCGATCGCCGATCATCCGGCGCAATTGCAGGTGCTGTACGCGGCCGACGGCGGCCGGCGGGCGGACGAATGGGAAGCCGCGCACCTGGCCGGTTACGAAGGCGCGCGGCCGGTGCGCTTCGGCAACGCGGCGGCCGAACAACTGCAGCTCGACGTGTACGGCGAAGTGCTGGCCGCGCTGTACCAGGCGCGCCGGCACGGGCTGCCGCCCGACGACGACGCATGGATGCTCGAGCGGCGGCTGCTCGAGCATCTCGCGACGATCTGGCGCGAGCCCGACGAGGGGATCTGGGAAGTGCGCAGCGGCCGGCACCCGTTCACGTCGTCGAAGGTGATGGTATGGGCGGCCGTCGAAAGCGCGTGCCGCTCCGCGCACGCGTTCGATCATCACGCGCCGCTCGACGCGTGGCGGCGCTGGGCCGATACCGTGCATGCGGACGTCCTCGCGCGCGGCTACCACGCGAAACTCGGCCGCTTCGTCGACCGCTACGACGGTGACGGGCTCGACGTGAGCCTGCTGCTGATTCCGCTGACGGGGATGCTCGACGCGTCCGACCCGCGCGTCGCGGCGACGGTCGCCGCGATCGAGCGCGAGCTGGTCGAGGACGGCCTGCCGTTCCGTTATCGCCCGCCGCGCTTCGACGATGGTTGCGAGGGCAACGAGGGCGCGTTCGTCGCGGCCGGCTTCTGGCTGGTGCAGGTGTACCGGATGCAGGGACGCGACGCCGACGCGCACGCGCTGTTCGAGCGGCTGCTGGGCCTGCGCAACGACGTCGGTCTGCTGGCCGAGGGGTACGACGTGAAGGCGCGGCGCATGTGCGGGAATTTCCCGTTCGCGCTCGCGCAGGTCGGCCTGGTCAACGCGGCGCTCGCGCTGCAGGACGGCGGCGGCGACGTCGACATCGGCTGACCCACCGCGCTGCGCCGCGCCGCACGCGACGGGCGGCACGACACGCGCACCGCGCCGTCCCGCCCGTGATGCGCTACGACCGGCTTGTCCCGCCCTTGCCACCGTGTTCGCCGTTGCCCGGCAACACGGCCGACAGAACCTGCCGCGCGGTCTCGACGATCACGTTCGCCTCGCGTGCGTCGCCCTTCACCAGCGTTTGCGCGAAGTGCTTCGCCTGCTGCAGCGTCACGTGCGGCGGCAGCGGCGGCACTTCCGGATCGCTCTTGACCTCGAGCACGACCGGACGGTCGGACGCGAGCGCCTCGTCCCACGCGGCGCCGAGCTGCTCCGGGTCGTCGACGTAGATGCCCTTCAACCCGAGCAGCGTCGCGAAGCGGTAGTACGGCACATCCGGAATCTGCTGCGATGCGTCGAACTTCGGGTCGCCTTCCATCACGCGCTGCTCCCACGTGACCTGGTTCAGGTCCTCGTTGTTCAGCACCATGCAGATCCAGCGCGGATCGGGCCATTGCCGCCAGTACTTCGCGACGGTGATCAGCTCGGCCATGTTGTTCATCTGCATCGCGCCGTCGCCGACCATCGCGATCACGGGGCGCGCCGGGTGCGCGAACTTGGCTGCGATCGCATACGGCACGGCGGCGCCCATCGACGCGAGGCCGCCGGACAGCGAGCCCATCATCCCGCGCCGCATCATCAGGTCGCGCGCATACCAGTTTGCGCAGGAGCCCGAATCGCTCGTCAGGATCACGTCGCCGGGCAGCCGTGGCGACAGTTCGGTGAACGCGCGTTGCGGATTCACGCCGCGACCGGGGCTCGCCTGCGCGGCCGCGCGTGCCGCGAGCGTGTCGCGCCAGTCCGCATTCCATTTCGCGATCCGGTCGCGCCAGCCGGTGTCGTCCCGTTCCTTCAGCAGGGGCAGCAGCGCGCGCAACGTCTCGGCGCTGTCGCCGACGAGGTTGACCTCCATCGGGTAGCGCAGGCTCAGCATGTCGGCCTTCAGGTCGATCTGCACGCCGCGTGCCTCGCCTTCCTTCGGCAGGAATTCCGAATAAGGGAAACCGGAGCCCACGACGAGCAGCGTGTCGCATTCGCTCATCAGCTCGTAGCTCGGCCGGGTGCCGAGCAGCCCGATCGCGCCGGTCACCCACGGCAGGTCGTCGGGCAGCGCCGCCTTGCCGAGCAGCGCCTTCGCCGCGCCCGCGCCGAGGCGGTCGGCCACCGCGATCACCTCGTCGGTCGCACGCAGCGCGCCCGCGCCGACCAGCATCGCGACCCGCTTGCCGGCATTGAGCACGTCGGCCGCGCGCTGCAGGTCGTCGGGATAGGGCACCACCTTCGGCGGCGTGTAGCCGATCCCCGAATGCACGGTGCCGTGCGCGCGCTTCGGCGGCGCGTAGTCGAGCGTCTGGAGGTCGTTCGGCAGCACCAGCGCGGTGACCGTGCGCGCACCGAGCGCGATGCGCACCGCGCGGTCGACCAGGTGGCGCACCTGGCCCGGCACGACGGCAAGCTGGACGAATGCGCCCGCAACGTCCTTGAACAGCGCCGGCAGGTCGACTTCCTGCTGGTAGTGGCCGCCGAGCGCCGCGCGCGCCTGCTGGCCGACGATCGCGAGCACCGGCATGTGGTCGAGCCGCGCGTCGTACAGGCCGGTCACGAGGTGCGTCGCGCCGGGGCCCGAGGTCGCGACGCACACGCCGAGCTCGCCTGTAAATTTTGCATGCGCGGACGCCATGAAGGCGGCCATCTCCTCGTGGCGCGCCTGCACGAAGGCGATCTTGTCCTCGGCCCGGCCGAGCGCGCCGAAGAAGCCGTTGATGCCGTCGCCCGGGTAGCCGTAGATGCGGCGCACGCCCCAGTCATACAGCCGTTCGACGATGAAATCCGCCACTGTCGCCATGCCGTTTCTCCTTGGTTCGGGATGAGCCGATGCGCCGGGCGCGGGCGATCGCCGTGCGCGGCGTTGCCGGTGCGTCGCGCAATGCGCGTGCCGTGCGGGCGTGCCGGCTGCGTCGGGTACGGGCGTTGCAGGCAAGCGTTGCACGCGAAGAGCAGGCAACCGACCGTTCAATTCCCGAGGAGCCGTGACATGGATGCATTCACCCGCCGCCCGGTGCGCGCGGCCCGGCACTGCGCCGCCTGCGCACTGCTGGTCGCCGCCGCGGCAGCCGTATCGCCGGCCGGGGGCCAATTGCGCCCGCCCGACACCGTGACCGTTCCCGACACCTCGACCCAGGCGTACAAGCGCGCCGACCGCAGGATGATGGATGCGATGGAGGGCGCGCGTTATTCCGGCGACGCCGATCGCGATTTCGTGTCGCAGATGGCGCCGCATCACCAGGGTGCGATCGACATGGCACGGGTCGAGCTGAAGTACGGCAAGGACCCGACGCTGCGGCAGCTCGCGAGCCGCATCGTCGCGGCGCAGCGCGACGAGATCGCGTTGATGGAGCGCTGGCAGAAGATGCACGGCGCGACGCCGTGAGCGGCGGCCATCACGCGGTTGAGCGGGTGCGGTCGGTCGTGTCGCGGCGGGCCGCATCCGAGCAGGGGGCGGGGGCATGACCCACGGCGGATGCCGCATGCCCGCGGCCAGCACCCAGGCGGGTGATCCTGCAATTGCAACTAACGGTCAGTCGCATGCCCGCCCGCGGCACGGATACGCGCGCGCGACGGCAACGCACGTCGCCGGACGCTCACGCATGAACCGGCTCGCAGGCCGCGGCCGGCTCGTGTACCGCGCCATTCGACGCGCGTCAACGACGCATGCCGCGGTTTTCGTGCCCGGCACCGTCCATGGCCGGCGGTGCTCGCCGGTCGCGGAATTTTCAAGCGCTTGTCATTTCGATCGCCCCGTCGCAGAGTAAGCCACGCGGCCCGGATGCCGCACCGGCGTGCGCGCAACGCCGCCGCAGCGGCGGCGTTGCGGCGAGGAACGGCTCATGCTGCACGTGTCGGCGAAGCCCGGCTGTCCCGGGTATCGACCACGGTGCTCCCATGACTTCCAGAACACGCTCGAACAACCCGTTGTTGAATCTCGCGGTAGCCGTCGCGTGCGGCGCGGCGGCGATGTATTTCCTCGATCCGGCGTCGGGCCGGCGGCGGCGCGCGTACGTGCGCGACAAGGCCGCCGCGGGCCGCCACGGCGTGGTCGACTACGCGAATACGCAGGCGAAGCGCGCGGCCGATCATGCGCGCGGCGCGATCGCGGGGCTGCGCGCCGACTGGCTCGCCGGCGACGCGGACGACGCACTGGTCACCGAACGCGTGCGTGCCGCGCTGGGCCATCTGGTCGGGCGTCCGCGCGACGTCGACGTGACCGTCGAGCACGGGCACGTGCGCCTGAGCGGGCAGGTGGAAGAAGCGGAACGGCATGCCGTCGTCGACGGCGTGGCCGCGCTGCGCGGCGTGCAGACCGTCGAGGACGCGATGGGCGCACGCAGCGAATACAAGGCGCCGCCCGGCGGCCCGACGCACTGACGGCGGCATCGGCCGCGCGCCGGCGGGCGCGGTGAACGAAGCACGACACGAATCCGGCGCACGCGTGGCGGCCGCAACGTCCGTCACGCCGCGCCTCATCCGGAGAACCGCTGATGACCGATCGTCCCTATCCCGCCACGACGCCCCCGGCACCGGAGCCCGACGCGCACCACGCGCTCGAAAGCCTGCTCGGCAGCCTCCACCGCCATGGCTTCCTGCGCTTCGCGAACGAGGTCGTCAGTGCGAATGCGCAGATGGCCGAGACGTTCGTCGGCGCGTTCGACAAGCCCGGCATGCAAAGCGGCATGCAGAACCTCGCGGCACTCGTGACGGCGCTGTCGCGGATTCCGCCGGAGCAGTTCGGCAAGGCCGTGTTCGCGGCAGCCGACGCGCTGCATCACATCGGCGCGTGGCAGCCGGCCGAGCACGAGCACGTCGCGCCCGGCGTGCGCGGCGCGTACCGGCTGTTGCACGACGAAGCGCTGTGGGATGCGCTGACGCCGCTGCTCGAAGGGTTGAAGGTGTTCGCGCAAGGCCTCGCGCGCGAGCCGGAGAATCCGGCGTCATCCGCGCTCAGCGACAAGCCGGCGGACACGTGACGGCGGCGGGCGCACCGACCCGCGGCATGCAAGGGTTGTGCTGGCTCGCGATCGCTGCGCGTTCCGTCGTCGGCAGCGACGGCGGCATCGTGCCTAGCGGCACGCGCGCGAAAACAGCAGCGAATCGGCGTCGTTGAAGCGGATCCGCACCGGATCGGCATACCCGGCCTTCTGCGCGACGCGGATCGACGCGACGTTGGTCGGTGCGATCAGGCACACGCTGCGTTCGAACCGGTTCTGCGCATCGAGCCAGCCGAGCGCATGCGCCAGCGCCTCGGTCGCATAGCCCTTGCCGTGCGCCCAGCTCGCGAGCGCCCAGCCGGCTTCCGGCACGCCGCGAATCGGCGGCTCGACCGCGCGGTGGAAGTCGGCGAAGCCGAGATCGCCGACATAGCGGCCCGACGCCTTCTCGCGGATCGCCCAGTAGCCGTAGCCGAGCAGCGGCCACAGCCCGCGATACGCGAGCAGCCGCATCCACGAGTCGCGCGGCGCCGACGGCTTGCCGTTGAAGATGTGCTCGACGACGGTCGGCTCGGTCCACATCGCGGCGAGCGCGTCGAAGTCGCCGAGCGGATGGCCTTCGAGGATCAGGCGGGGCGTGTCGAGAACCGGCGGGGACGTGACGGGCGGCAGGGCGCGGGAGGTCATCGGGCGTTCCATGAGGAAAGGAAGGCGAAGGCGGCACGGTGCGCCGCGCTTGGGTCCCGTACGATACCGCGGAAACCGCGGCGCGGCCGCAAATCCCCGCCGGCAGCGGGGCATGCGAATCGCATCGCCGGGATAGCCGTCGCCCGACGGGGCCGGCACGGGATGGCGGCCGCGTGGCGGCGGCGCGCCTGTGCCGGCCGTTTCCTGTTTCCTACTTCCGGCTTTTCAGGAAGTTGCGGCCGTGCGCGGTGATCGATGCTCCGGAACGGCCATGCGCGGCATGGCTGACGAAGCCCGCGCCGACGAGTTCCTGCTCGACCGACCAGCCGAGCGCCGGCGCGTCGCGGCCGTAGCGCACGTCGGCGAGGCGCTCGAGCGCCCAGAGCGCGGACGCGGACAGGTTGGGGGTATTGGACGTGACGTTGTCGTTCATCGCTTCCTCAGGGGACGGGTGATTCAGGGTGAACGGCACGAGGCCGTGGGATCGGGCGACGCGGCGCGCGGCGGCGTCAGCCCGCCTGCAGCAACGGCAGCAGCGCCTGGAGCGCGGCTTCCTCGTCGGGGCCGGTGGCAAGCATCTGCGCCGACGTGCCGCCATGCATCTGCAGCGCCGCGATGGCCGTTGCGTCCTTCGCGCTGCCGCTGAGCCCGTTGGCGAGCAGCAGTATCTCGCTTTGGAAGCGGTGCGCCGCCGCGACGATCGCGTCGCGGGACGCGGCCGCACGGCCGCGGTTCCATGCGGGGCCGATTTCAACGTAGACGACGGTTGCCACGTGCGGATCAGCCTCGGGGAAAATCGCCGGAACGGCGTGCAATGGCCGGCCGGCAGCGCGGCGGGAACGCGCGGCGCGCGGCTTCCCGACGGGGCGCCGCGCGCCGTGCATCGGGTGCCGGTGCGGCATTCATCTCGAACATGTCGACATCCTCAGCGAAACCGCCATCAAGTCCGGCGAATGATCGAAAGCTGACGATTATAATACGACAACTGGATTATGTGTATTGCATTATAATGTCGTGTGCGCGTTGCGCTGCCCTGCCGATCCGTGGATCGCAGCGGTGCGCGCGCGGTCCGGGCCACGTGCTTGCGTGCCCGGTATTTTTTTTCGATTGACCTGAACCCCCACCGAATGGAAGCTGCAATGAACGCCGCCCCCGCCTGCCCGCAATGCGCGATGGAAAACACCTACCCGGACGGCACGCTTTACGTGTGCGCGGACTGCGGCCATGAATGGTCGGCCGGCGCCGGCGCCGAAGCGGGCGACGAACCGGCGGGCGACGTCGTCAAGGACGCGAACGGCAACGTGCTGTCGGACGGCGATTCCGTCGTGCTGATCAAGGATTTGCGCGTGAAGGGCTCGTCGATCACGCTGAAGATGGGCACCAAGGTGAAGAGCATCCGTCTCGTCGGCGGCGATCACGAAGTCGATTGCAAGACCGACATGGGCGGCTTCATGCTGAAGGCCTGCTACCTGAAGAAGGTATGACCGCACGCGGCGCGACCGACGCTCCGATCAACCGGGCCTGCCGAGCATGAGCGAGGATCGAGCGTCCTATGACGCATTCCTGCAGTTCCTGGCGATGCCGTTGAACGACGGCCGGCCGTTCGTGCTCGAGACGAAGCACGCGGTGTCGCTGCACTTCGACCACTTCGGCACGCAGAGCTTCATGTCGCTGCAGGATCCGGTCAGGCTCGAACTCGGTTATACGCGCGTGATGATGGGTTTCCTGCTGCTGCAGCCGGTGCCGGCGCGCATCTGCATGATCGGGCTCGGCGGCGGATCGCTCGCGAAATACTGCTATCGGCACCTGCCCGACACGGCGATCGACGCGGTCGAGATCAACCCGGACGTGATCGCGCTGCGCGACGTGTTCAGGATTCCGCAGGACGACGCGCGCTTCGCGGTGGTCTGCGCGGACGGCGCCGACTACGTGGCAAGGCCCGAGGTCCGGGCGGACGTGATCCTGCACGACGCGTTCGTTGCCGACGGCATGCCGGGCAGTTGCACGGGCGTGGCCTTTCTCGACGCGTGCCGTGCGCGGCTGAGCGAAACGGGCGTGCTCGCGATCAACTTCATGGACGACGATCCGGCGTTGCCGCGGCATCTCGAGCAACTGCGCGCGGTGTTCGACGATTCGTATGCGCTGGTGCCGTGCGGCGACGACAACAACTTCATCGCGTTCGCGTGGAAGAACGGCAACCCGTTGCCGTCGCTGCGGATCCTGCTCGAACGCGCGCTCGGGTTCGGCTCGGCTGGCGCGCTCAAGCTGTCGTCCACCGCCCGGCGCATGAAGGCCGGGGAGGGCATCGATCCCGCGCGGCTCGTGTGGCGCGCGCGTGAACATGCACGGTGGGAGATCTGCGCGTGACGGCGCCGGGTTCGGCCGGGCTTACTTCACCCGCTTGCCGAGCGTGCTCTTCGTCTTGTACGTGACGCCGTGTTTGTCGAGATACTCGCGGATCAACTGACGCACGACTTGCGACGGCGTGAGATCCTGCTCCGCGCAGAGCAGGTCGAACGCTTCTTTCTTCGCGGGGTCGATCAGGACGGTCAGGCGGGCGGTTTTCGTTTCCATCGTGAGGCGGGCGCGGTCGATATGTTAATCAAATTATAATCCATCCGTTTTCGCTGCTCTGTCCGAATGCGCGATTGTGGTGTGCGAGCGAACTCGCGACGCCGGCATTCGCGCGATGAGAACGGATCGTCGATCACGCAGCAAACATGATAACCGGATTATCATGCTCTGTTGGCCGTATGGGGCTTTAAGTACAATGTCGGACGTGGCTGCCGGCGCCGGGCTGCCCAAGCGGCGCCGGCGTTTGCGCGATGGGCGCCGGCCGCTTCCGTTTCCATGCGGCCCGTGCGGGCCGTCACCGCGGCGCTGCCTGGCCGTTGCTTCGCCATTACTACACGCCACTCCGCTACACGCCACTCCGATATCCGCCTCATGACCCCGATCAAGTTCGTTCTCCGCTATACGGCGATTCCGTTTGCAGCCATCGTGGCCGTCGTGGTGTGGGCCGTCGTGCCGTCGTCGAAAGAGATCGACGCGCGGCAATATGCCGCGCTGTCGCGCGGATACGCGAGCTTTCCGCTACCGTTTCGGCATGAGATATCGGAAGCGATGGAGCAGGGCCGGATCAGCGACCGCCATTACCAGACGCTCGTGCGCGATTCGCTGGGTAATGGCGTGGCGCTGGACTGGCCGGCGTCGGGCGTCGCCGACGTCGCTGCCGAGCGGCAAAGGCTGGCCGAACTGCTGAAGACCGATTCGGGTCTGGAGGAACACAAACAATGAAGATTGCGCTGGTTTCGGCGGCTTTCGTGATGATTATCGGAAGCCTGGTTTTCGCGTTGTATTTCATGAATCACGACCGCGGCGGAAGCAAGCGGATGGCGTGGTCGCTGGCGGCGCGCGTCGGGTTGTCGATCACGCTGTTCCTGTCGCTGCTGATCGCATACCGGCTCGGGTGGATCGAACCGACTGGGCTGCCGATCGGGCGGTGATGTGCGGCATCCGGTCGCGCGTCGACCGGCGCGGTCGGCGCCGATGACCTGGATCGTCGATGCGATACGGGAGAACCGGCCGATCGACCCGGGCGACCCGGGCGACCCGATCGCACCGGGCCTGCCGATCTTCACGCCGTAGCGATCGGGCATGCGCGCGACCTGGCCGGTGCGTTGCCGTGGCGAACCCGCGCATTCGTGGCGGCGAACCGTCAACCCACGACCAGATGAACGACGATCAGCAGCAGCGCAATGAATGCGCCAAGCGCAACGAACGCGGCAATGACTACCGCGAACGGGTTGAGTTGCGTGGCATCCGCTTCGAGATTCTTTCGTTTGTTGACGCCGAGAAACGCCAGGAAGACCGCGCGGAACGCACGAACGATCTGGTCTTTACCTTTTTCAGTCATACAGTTTTCCTTCGTCTCAATAAAAGTTGCAGGGATACCGATACCGCGCGTCGCGACGCGCGTGAGCATCGCGTTTCCGTTTGCACGCGGATCGTTCGGTGGCTGTGCGCCGGGGCCGGCTTGCGTTCGAACGAGACGACGTCATGGATCCGGATATCCGCGCCTCATCGGCCGCCTGAAGGATTGCCGCGGGCATCCGCTTCAGGCTCCGCGTGATCGGCAGGCGGTCAGGATGCCGCGCAGCAAATCGACCGGAGGGGGCGGGCATCCGGGGATGGTCACGTCGACGGGCAGGACCGACGAAACGGGGCCGCACACCGCATAGCTGTCGGCAAAGATGCCGCCCGTGCATGCGCACTCGCCGGCCGCGACGACGAGTTTCGGCGCCGGCGTGGCGTCGTACGCGGCAAGCACGGCGGCCTTCATGTTCAGCGTGACGGGGCCGGTCACGAGCAGCAGGTCCGCATGGCGCGGGCTGGCGACGAATTTGATCCCGAGCCCTTCGATGTTGTAGTACGGGTTGTTCAGCGCGTGGATCTCCAGCTCGCAACCATTGCACGAACCCGCGTCGATCTGCCGGATGCACAAGGCGCGGCCGAGGAGGTCGAGTATGTCCTGACGAATCTGCTGCGCCTCGTGTCGCCACGCGGCTTCGGTGGTCGGCACGGGTTCGTCGGGAAAGTCGGTGCGCGCGAATTGACGGATGAGTTGCCACATCAGAGATCGTGCCCCGCGTAGTTCAGGTTGAACGACTTGTTGATCAGCGGGAAATCGGGAACGATGTTGCCGATGATCGCGTGCTCGAGCGCCGGCCAGTTCTGCCAGGACGGATCGTGGCAATGGCAGCGCGCGATGGCATCGCCCGATGCCGTCTCGAGCGCGACGAACACGTCGCCGCGCCAGCCCTCCACCCAGCCGATGCCCGCGGATGGCGCCGCCGCGGGCATGACGGCGGCGGCGATCGGCCCCTCCGGAAGATTCGCGAGCAGGTCGGTCATCAGGCGCAGTGATTCGTCGATTTCGGCAAACCGCACGGCGACCCGCGCCGCAACGTCGCCGCGCGCATCGCTGGCCGCCTGGACGGCCAGGTCGTGGTACGGGGCCGGCCGCAGGTTCGCGCGCACGTCGAAGGTCTGGCCGCTGGCGCGGGCGGCCATGCCGCGCACGCCGAAATGCGCGACGACGTCGGCATTCAGGCGGCCGGTGCCGAGAAACCGGTCCTGCAGCCCGGACTGGTCCTCGTAGATCTTGCGCATCACGTGCACGTCGCGTGCAATGCGTTCGCACTGTTCGGTGAGGATCGCCGCGTCTTCCGGATCGATGTCGACGGCCAGCCCGCCCGGCACGATCCGGTCCATCAGGTAGCGATGCCCGAAGACGCCGCCGTTGGTCCGGATCCAGTTCTCCTTGAGCCGCGAGAACTGCGCGAGACCGAACGCGAATCCGGCATCGTTGCCGAGCGCGCCGAGGTCGCCGAGGTGATTGGCGATGCGCTCGCGCTCGAGCAGGAGGGCGCGCAGCACCAGCGCACGCGCCGGCACGGCCGTGCCGCATGCCTGTTCGAGCGCCATGCAATAGGCCCACGAGAACGCGACGGTCGAGTCGCCGGCGATCCGGCCCGCAACGCGATGGCCGTTCGATGCGGCCGTCCGTTCGAACAGCCGCTCGACGCCGCGATGTACATAGCCGAGCCGTTCCTCGAGCCGCAGCACCTTCTCGCCGACGACGGAAAACCGGAAATGGCCCGGCTCGATGATGCCGGCGTGAATCGGCCCGACCGCGATTTCATGCACGCCGTCGCCGGCAACCTGCACGAACGGGTAATCCGCTTCGTTCGATTCGAATCGCTCGATGCCGGTTGCCTGCTTCTGCAGCGGAAAGTAGTCGTCGGGCCAGTTGCCGTGATTGAGCCACGGGCGCGTGTCGCGCGCATCGCGCGCGCGCAGGCCGGTCAGGTCGAAAATGGCGCGCTGCATCCGCGTCGCGGCGGGAAACACGCCCGCGAGATCGGGATAGTCGCCGTCGGCCCGCGGTTCCGGCCCGGTCGCGAGACGCACCCACAGGACGCCGTCGTCGCATTCGTACGCCGCATTGACCGAAAATACGCGCGCGCGCGTTTCGCCGCCCCACATCGCGACGAGCCGGCTTCGTTCGCTCCGCGCGGCATGCGCGATGTCGAGCCAGCGCGGTTCGTCCACGTCAACCACGGCAGCCGGAACCTGGCCTGCCGCGTGCCGCAGGCGCGTCGAGCCGTCCGCCTGAATCAAGTCGAGTCGCATCGTTCACCCCGCCAGCATCGTCGCCGCCTGGCGGTACCACATGGCCAGGTAAGGCGGTACGTACAGGCCCAGCATCAGGCCGAGTCCCAGATGCACGAACACCGGCAGCAGCGCCGGCCGGTGTTCGAGCGGCGTCGCCGTCGTCGTTTCGCCGAACACCATCCGCTGCACGCGCGCGAAGATCGCCGCGAACGCGACGGCGAGCCCGAGCAGCAGCAACGGCGCGGTCCACGGGAGCGTGTTCATGGCCGTCGTCAGGATCAGGAATTCGCTCGCGAACACGCCGAACGGCGGCAGGCCGAGAATCGCAAGCGTGCCGAGCATCATGGCCCAGCCGACCGTCGGGCTGACCTGCAGCAGCCCGCGAATGCCGTCGATCGCCTGCGTGCCGGCCTTCTGCGCGGCATGGCCGACCGCGAAGAAGATCGCCGACTTGACGAGGGAATGGACCGTCATGTGCAGCAGCCCGGCGAACGTCGCGATCGGGCCGCCGAGCCCGAATGCGAACGTCATCAAGCCCATATGCTCGATCGACGAGTACGAGAACAGGCGCTTCACGTCCTTCTGCCGGAACAGCGAGAACGACGCGATCAGGACCGACACGAGCCCGAACCCGACCAGCAGCCGCCCCGGCAGGCCATTGCCGAGCGCGCCGTCGGCCAGCACCTTGCAGCGCAGCACCGCGTACAGCGCGACGTTCAGCAGCAGGCCGGACAGCACCGCCGAAATCGGCGTCGGACCTTCGGCGTGCGCGTCCGGCAGCCAGCTGTGCATCGGCACGAGGCCGACCTTGGTCCCGTAGCCGACCAGCAGAAACACGAAGGCGATCGACACGATCGTCGGGTCGAGCTGCGTCCTGACGGCGGCCAGGCTCGTCCACAGCAGCGCGTCGCCGTCGGTGAGCTGCCGGCTCGCGGCGAGGTACAGCAGGATCGTGCCGAACAGCGCCTGGGCGATGCCCACGCCGCACAGGATGAAGTACTTCCATGCGGCTTCGAGGCTCGCGGCGGTTCGGTAGACGCTGACGAGCAACACGGTGGCGAGCGTGGCGGCTTCCATGGCGACCCAGAGCACGCCGACGTTGTCGGTCAGCAGCGCGAGCAGCATCGCGAACATGAAGAGCTGATACATGCTGTGATAGAGCCGCATCCGCGCGGCCGTCATCCGGCCGCGGGCTTCCTCGATCTGCATGTAGGGCCGGGAAAACAGCGACGTCGTCCAGCCGACGAACGCCGTGAGCGCAACGAGATAGACATTGAGCGGATCGACGAAAAACGCGCGTCCGAATGCGAACGACGGGCCGTGCTCGACGGTGCGCGCGGCAAGCACCAGCGTCGCCGCGAACGTCAGGAGGCTGAAGCCGACGTTCAGATGGCGCGCGACCCGGCTCGGCCGCACGCAGGCGAGGCACGCGGCGCCCGCGAGCGGCAGCCCGAGCACGGCGAGCACGACGTGGGCGTCATTCATCTTTGAGTTTCTCGAGGTGATGGATGTCCAGGCTGTCGAACTGCTCGCGAATCTGGAACATGAAGACGCCAAGAATCAGGATGCCGATCAGCACGTCGAGCCCGATGCCGAGCTCGACGATCATCGGCATGCCGTTGGTCGCGGCCGCCGCCGCGAAGAACAGCCCGTTTTCCATCGACAGGAAGCCGATCACCTGTGGAATGGCCTTGGCGCGCGTGATCATCGCCATGAACGACAGCAGCACGCACGCGAGCGCAATGCCGAGCGTGCCGCGCGCGACCGAGGTCGCGAGCTGGCTGATCGGCGCGGCGACGTTGAACGCGACGATCACGAGGACGATGCCGATCAGCAGCGTGGTCGGGATGTTGATGAGCGGTTCGACGTCGGTCTTGACGTCGAGCCTGCGCACGAGCCGATACAGGAACCACGGAATCACGCCGACCTTCAGCACGAGCGTCAGCCCGGCGGACACATACAGGTGCACGTCGGCCGTGACGAAGCCGAGGATCAGGTTCGCCGACACGAGCGCGACGCCCTGCAGCGTATAGAGATGGATCAGTGACAGGATCCGGCGCTGGCTCAGCATCGCGAACGACAGCATCAGCAGCACGGCCGCGAGGAAATTGATCAGTTGTGTCGCGTAGGCGTGCATTCATGCCCCCAGCAGCAGGTGGACGAGCATGCCGATCACGGCCAGCAGGAAGGCCGTGGCCAGGAATTCCGGTACCCGGAAGATGCGCATCTTCGCGTTGGCCGTTTCGACCACGGCGAGCGCGACACCGCCTGCCGTCAGCTTGATGAAGAGCACCGGCACCGCCAGCAGCAGCGCGACCGGATCGCCCGCATTCGCGATGCCCCAGGGCACGAACAACGCGAGACCGATGCACGAATACGCGAACAGCTTGAGGCTTGCCGCCCATTCCATCAACGCAAGGTGCCGCCCCGAATATTCGAGGATCAGCGCCTCGTGGATCATCGTGAGCTCGAGGTGGGTGGTCGGATTGTCGACCGGCAGCCGCGCATTTTCGGCCAGCGCGACCAGCGTGAACGCGATGCCGGCGAACGCCAGGCTCGGATAGATCGTGAGCTCGCCGCGGCCGAGCGTCGCGACGATGCTCGTCAGCAGCGTCGACTGCGTAATCAGCGAGGCCGACAGGAGCACCATCAGCAATGCCGGCTCCGCGAGGAAGCCGATCAGCATTTCGCGGCGCGCGCCGAGCGTGCCGAACGCCGTGCCGACGTCCATCGCCGCGAGCGACAGCGCGACGCGCGCGAGCGCGAACAGGCCGACAAGCGCGATCGCATCGGCGGCGGGCGACAGCGGCAACTCGGTCGACAGGGTCGGCACGATTGCGCACGCTAGCGTCATGGCGGCCCAGACGACATAGGGCGCGCCACGGAACACGGGGCTCGCGCCGTGCGCGATGACCGATTCCTTGTTGAACAGCTTGTGGAGCATCCGGTACGGCTGCCAGATGGACGGCGCGCGCCGGTTCTGAAGCCAGGCGCGGCATTGGTTGACCCACCCCGTGAGCAATGGCGCGGCCGCGATCGCTATCACGATTTCGAGAGTCTGCGAGATGACGCCGGACAGGGTTACCATCGTCTCACCAACATCAGCAGCACGATCAGCACGACGAAACTGTAGGTCAGGTAAACCGCGATCTTGCCCGTCTGCAGGCGGCCCGCCCAGTCGGCGGCGCGTTGCGTGAGCGCCGCGATGCGCGCGTAGAGCGCGGACCAGGTGCGATCGGTCACCGACACCCGGTAGGCCGGCTGGGTGTCGAACGGCGACGGCAATTGCCGCTCGATGTGCAGCAGCGGTGCGAAGATTTCGCGGATCGGCTGCCCGAATCCTTCCGCCGTATCCTGCATGCGCGCGGTCGTGAACGGGAAGCCGCAGCCCCACGGGGCCGCGCGGCGCAGCCGGCCGTGATAGAAACGCCGCACCAGCACCCACGCGAGCCCGCAGCAGGCGATGAAGAACAGCATGAACGCCGCCGGCATGTAGCTCGCGCGAGCGGCCGACACGGGCGCGAACAGCAGCCAGCCATGATTGTCCGCGCCGACGCCGGCGCCGACCAGCGTGTGCGTGACGCGATCCAGCAGCTTGACGAACTGGGCGGGCATCAGCCCGAGCAGCACGCTGGCGGCCGCGAACCAGCAGAACGCGAGCCGTTCCCACGCGTTCGCGTCGCGGGCGCGGTTCAGCTTCGCTTCTCTCGGTTGCCCGAGGAACACGATGCCGAAGAACTTGACCATCGTGTAGCCGGCCAGCGCGGCCGACATCGCGATCAGCGCGGCGGCGATCGGCACCGTCATCGCGAGCACCGAATCCGGCAACCGCGGCGCGAACAGAAAGCCCTGCAGCAGCAGCCACTCGGCCACGAAACCGCTGAGCGGCGGCAGGCCCGCGCTGGCCGCGACGCCCGCGAGCACGGCCCACGCGGTCCACGGCATGAAGCGGATCAGTCCGCCGAGCCTGCCGAGGTTGCGCTCGCCGGTGGCGTGGAGCACGGCGCCCGTGCCCAGGAACAGCAGGCTCTTGAACGCCGCATGCGCAACGATCTGGTAGAGCATCGCGGTCAGCGCGAGCGCCGACAGGCTCGTCATCCCGTACGCGCGAAACAGCACCGCGAGACCGAGCGCGACGAGCATCAGGCCGACGTTGTCGATCGACGAATAGGCGAGCAGGCGCTTCATGTCGACCTGGATGGTGCTGAACACCACGCCGAGCAGCGCGGTGCCGAGCCCCAGCATGAGCAGCAGCACGCCCCACCACGCAATCTGCACGTGCAACAGGTCGAACAGCACGCGCAGCAGGCCGTACAGGCCGACTTTCAGCACGAATCCGCTGAGGAGCGCCGAGACCGGCGACGGCGCCGCGGGGTGCGCCTCCGGCAGCCACACATGCAGCGGGAAGATCCCCGCCTTTGCGCCGAACCCGACGAGCGCGAACAGGAAGGCGAACGACGCGGGCAAGGCATCCAGCGACTGCGCGCGCAGGTTGGCGAAGGTGTAGTCGCCGGTGCGCGCCTGCAGAATGCCGAAGCAGAGCAGCAGCGCCAGCGCGCCGACGTGCGAGATCAGGAAATACAGGTAACCGGCCCGGCGGATCTCGCCGATCCGGTGGTTGGTCATGACGAGAAACGTCGCGGACAGCGTCAGCGTCTCCCAGGCGACCATGAATACATAGGCGTCGTCGGCGATCAACACCAGCGCGATGCTTGCGACGCAGACGTGGTATTCGAAGCAGATCAGCCCGGGCGCGGATCCTTCGCCCTTGCGGAAATATCCGGCTGAAAAGGCGCCGATCCCCGTGCTGACGAGGCCGAGCACGAACAGGAAATAGCCGGACAGGCGATCGAGACGCAGATGAAAGGGCAGGCCGGGAAGCCCGATCGGCAGCACCGCGGCAGACGGTTCGGCAAGGATGCCGGCGAGGCCCGCCGCGCCGACGAGCAGCCCGACCAGTGCGCCGAGCGGAAAGAGGCCGTGGGCAACCAGTCGCGTGCGGCGCAGCGCCCCGAGCCCCAGCGTGCCGACCGCGAGCCACGCGGCCACGGCCAGCAGGACGAAATGGACGACCGGCACGGGTGCCATCCGGAATGTCTCCAGTACGCTCGGGTTGGACGAGGTGATGGAAAGGCCGCTTCTTCCGCAGCCTGTTCCTGCCCGCATTATGACACCGAAAGACGAATCAGGATAACAAGGTATGATAATGCCGTTATCATGAAAGTCTCATGACTCCCTGGCTGGAACGGGCGACCGTGGCGGTGTGCCGCGGCGCGCCGGGCTCCGCCCGGGGCGTCGTTGTCTCCCGATCCGGGCGAATGAGGGAAGATCCTATGCCAGCGCAGTACTTCCGAAGCCTGACGGGAAAACACCGCAGCGCGGCCGCGAACCGCCAGCTCGGGTTTTCGCTTGCCTTCGTCGCCGGCGCAACCAATGCCGGCGGTTTCCTCGCGGTCAAGCAATACACGTCGCACATGAGCGGGATCGTGTCGGCGATCGCGGATCAGACCGCGCTCGGCGACATCCGGCTCGTGCTGGCCGGGGTGGGTTCGCTCGCGTCGTTTCTGGTGGGTGCCGGCTGCTCGGCCGTGCTCGTCAACTGGGGGCGCCGCCGCGGCCTGCAGAGTCAGTATGTGCTGCCGCTGCTGGTCGAAGCGGCGCTGCTGCTCCTGTTCGGGCTGCTCGGCAGCCATCTCGCGCTGTGGGAAGCGTTCTTCATGCCGGTCACGGTGATCCTGCTGTGCTTCATCATGGGGCTGCAAAACGCGATGATCACCAAGCTGTCGGGGGCGGAAATCCGCACGACGCACATGACGGGCATCGTGACGGACCTCGGCATCGAACTCGGCAAGCTCTTTTACTGGAATCGTTCAAGTGCCGACGTGCACGCGCAGACGGTGATCGCGAACCGCGCGAAGCTCAGGATTCACGCGACGATGCTGGCGTCGTTCTTCGTCGGGGGGCTGGCCGGCGCCATCGGCTTCAAGCATGTCGGCTACGTGTCGACCGTGCCGCTGGCCGCGGCACTCGTCACGCTGGCGATCGTGCCCGTCGTCGACGACGTGCTCGACTATCTCTATCGGCTTGACCGCCGGTCGTGAGCCTGCACAAGGTGAAACGAAACCCGACTGCGCGTTGCCGGCGGCGGATCCTGCTTGGGGCGCTTTCGCCGAGCGTGGGCCACACGCGCGTGCCGAATGCTTTCGGGCGCGGTACGCAAGGGCCGATGCATTATAATTAAATTAGCATATCGCCGACTCTGCCCTGCAATGGAAACGAAAACCGCACGCTTGACCATCCTGATCGATCCCGCCAAGAAAGAGGCGTTCGACATGCTCTGCGCGGAGCAGGACCTGACGCCGTCGCAAGTCGTGCGGCAGCTGATTCGCGAGTATCTCGAACAACACGGCGTGAGCTACAAGACGAAAAGCGCGCTCGGCAAACGGGTGAAGCGAAGCGCGGACTGAGTTCGCGAGCCGCCTGGACGTCGATTTCCCGGTGCGCATGCCGTGCGCATGCCAGGGTCGGTATGGGCATCCTTCCGTGTCACGTACTTCGTGCCATCCGCACGGATCACCTTGAATCGGGCATCGTCTGCAGGAATCCTGAATACATCGCGTAGCGCGATCGCGTCCGGATCGGTTTCGATCGCGTCGATGGTCACGCCGCGCAGATTCCGATAACCGCGCTCCATGCCCGATCGATCCGGGTAGATATGTTGTCGGTGGGGAGCGCGTGCAGCGAACTGCAACGACAAGCGGGTTCGCCGTAGGTAAGCGTGCGGCGTCACGCTTCCCGGCGAAAGCACGCCGCGAGCACGAAGCTGCCCGCGTCGGTCTTGCCGTCGATCTCGTAATCGCCGCCGACGATCCGGATGCTTTTTACCTTGGCGCCCATTCTCAGCGTGATCGATGGACCCCTCACGCGCAGATCCTTGATCCGCGCGACCACGCCGCCGTCCGACAGCATTGCCGTTCGCGTCCTTGACGACTCGCCTGGCCGATTCGTCAGCGGATTCGATGCCGGCGCCCCTGACCATTCATGACCTCAGTCCGCGCACGGATGCAGTGTGCCGTTCGGGCAGGTGTATTCCATTGCGCATCGCGGGCAGGCGGGGGCACCGTTCGCGGCTTCCATCGGACGGATTCGAGCCGGTCGGCGGCAAAAGCGGGCTGATGCCTGCCTCGCCGGAACGGGCGCCGTGCCGTCGGCTCGCAGGCGGGCCGACCACGGGGTGGGCGCACACAACATTATAATGAAATACACATTCAATGAATGCTGTCTTATAATCCAGTCTTGCCGCCGATCGCCGGAATTGAGGGCGGATTCGCGGAGGTAGCCGACATGTTCGATCTAGATGGGATGCTGCTGTTGCCCGATCGGCGGCCCATATCCCTGCCGGAGGTCGCGGGGAGCCGGGGGCTTGTCGTGGTGGGCGTCGGGCGCGGCGGCGAGCGCGGCTTCCAGATGGTCCACCGCTTCCATGATGTGGGCGAGCGGCTCGCGGCAGCCGGTATTCATCTGGCGTTCGTCTATCCGCGGGAATCGGCTCGGCATGTGATGGATCCCATCTCGGTGGCCAGTGCGCGCTTGCGCCACCATCCGCGCCTGCTGCTCGATGCGGATGGCTGCTGTTTCGCGCAGGGCGTGCCGCCTCGAGTGCTCCGTGTCGTGTATCTGAGCGGCGCAATGCAGCGTCTCGTCGGTTTCGAAATCGACATGCGCGACGCGGCATGGGAAACCGAGTTCCAGGCGTTCCTGATGGCCTGCCGGATCGGCCCGTCCCACTGAATACCAGCTTCATCTCACGCCACACGCGAGGAACATGGCAACCGTCGTCTATTTCGAAGCAGGTCCCGCCTGGAGCCGGAACGGTGCGACCGCCGTGCGCGATGCGCTCGTGGTCACGGCGCGCCGTTTCGACAGCGACATCCTGCTGATCGCCAATGGGCGGCGCGGGAATGCCAAGGACGGCATGGCCATGTCATCGCTGCAGGTGCGTCGCGGCGCATCCGCGCAAGTCCTTGCAAGCGGTCCGGACGAAGAGGCGGCGCTACGTGCGCTCCTGCCCTTGCTTCAAGAGGGCTGACCGACGTGCCGCCTGTCGATTTTCCGTTCCTGGGCCTGCGCGCGGCTTCCCCGGCCGAGATCGCCGACAAGCCGATCGTCGTGGAAAACGAGCACCTCGTCTCGCTGTGCTTCGACGGCCGTGGCATGCAAAGCACGATGCTGCGGGAGGCCCCGGACGCGCTCGCACTCGGCTATACGCGCACGATGATGGGGTTCCTGCTGTTTCAGCCGGAACCCGCGCATGTTGGCTTGATCGGGCTCGGCGGCGGTTCGCTCGTGAAGTATTGCTATCGGAACCTGCCGAACACCCGTCTCACGGCAATCGAAATCAATCCGGAAGTGATCGCGCTTCGCGACCGGTTCCACGTTCCACCCGACGACGCGCGACTGGCGATCATCTGCGCGGACGCGGCGCGGCACCTGTCGACGACCGCGCACACATTCGATGCGCTGTTGCAGGATGGTTTCAATGCGGATGGTGCGCCGTCCGAGCTCTGCAGCGCAGCCTTCTACGATACCTGTCGCGCGCGACTGAACGACGACGGCGTGCTCGTCGTCAATCTGCTCGGCGACGATCCGCGACTCGGTGAGTGTCTCGCGAGGCTGCGTGAGACGTTCGGCCCTTCCGTCGCAATCGCACCGGCGGAAGACGGTGCGGGCAACGTGATCGCCTTCGCCTGGAAGAGCGACGCACCGCTGCCGTCGCTCGAGGCACTCATCGAACGTGCGGATCGGCACTGCGGCCACCACGGCATCGACCTCGTCGATGCCGCCGTACGCATCGAGGTCGGCGCCCGTTACGACTGGACGCGCCTGAGTGCGTGCTGCCTTGCCGATTGAGTCCGATACATGCGGCACCCTTGATCATGATCAAACACCTGGAGACGCCATGAGCGATAACCAAGCTTCGACCGTTCCGACCATCTCGGCATCCGCGATCTGGGCGCTGGAGCGCCTTGCCGATATTCGTTACGGTCGCGATACACCCGCACTTGGCTGGTCCATCACCCGCGAGCTCATCGGCGCAGGGTTCGTGCGCTATCCGACGAACGGCCGCGGAAGCGTCTCGATCACGGCAGCCGGACAGACGTTCCTGAAGAACCGGAAATAGTTCTGGCCGGCGTCGCTCGCGAATCGCACGGTCGCGTCGATCCGGACATCCATGCCGGGTCGTTCATGTCATGGGCGGTTGCGTTCGACAGGGGAAGCGTCAACGCGCCAGGGTGCGGCTGCGAATTGCGGTGGCGCGCGAAGATGAGCAAGCGTGCCGCTGCGGACATGACGAAAGGCTGAACGTGCTTTCCTACCTGCGGTTACTTTTTGCGCGACGCAAATTTCGCCGGCTTCCCGTGATTCGTTTTCAATCGACGCCGATCGATCTGGGCATCGACGGTGTGCCGCATTCGGGTTGGGAAGTCGCGATCCTCGCGGCATCCGGCGGTATCGTCGGCGCGGCGACATACAGCCTGGCGCCGCGAACCGATCGGGTATATGTTCATCGACTGGAAATTCTCCCGACGATGAGGCGCCGCGGCTACGGTCTCGCCTTCCTGTCGTATCTGCATCGAACGTACCAGTTGCCCATTACTCCCATCGACGACGGGCCCGAGGCCCGATCGTTCTGGCGCGCCGCGAGATCCTTTCAATCCGGAGCATGGCGGGTTACGTCCGGGCAATCATCCGACGAGTTCCGCGACGCGCTGCTTCAATGGCGGCATCGGCAGGCGGTCATGCTCGGCTTGCGTCCCCCGTCGGCGAAATCATCGGATTCCTAGGCGAACCTGCATGCCGCCGTTCGCACAAGCGGCCTTGCTCGCCGGTCATGCGCGACATAGATTGTCTTCATCGAGGTCCGACTTTCTGGAGGGGCCATGGAACTGCTCGTGGAACGCGTTGACGTCTGGGCGGCCACCATCGAGGACAAGCCGGGCGGTCTTGCACGCGTGCTGAACGCGTTGCGGGATGCCGGCGCGGATTTGCAATTCATCGTCGCCCGGCGCACCCAGGAAGCACCCGGCAAAGGGGTGGTATTCGTCGCGCCGCTGCAGGGAGATCGGGAGACCCGTGCTGCCACGCAGGCGGGGTTCAGTCCTAGCTCGAGCCTGCACTCGATCCGTGTGATGGGGCTGGACCAGATGGGGATCATCGCGGAGCTGACCCAGAAACTGTCGGACGGCGGGATCAATCTCCGCGGCGTATCCGCCGCCGTGCTCGGCTCGCAGTTCATTGCCTATCTCGCGCTCGACTCGCTGGCCGACGCCGAGCAGGCGACAGACATCCTGCAAAGGCCCTGAATTGCCGCTTCAGTCGACTGCCGGGTGAGGCGGGGTGCCTTTCACGGCTGAATCTCGCGTGCGTTGCATCGGGCGTTCGGCGCGGTCTGCCCGAGCTTCGACCGGATGAGGCCGCCGCGGAATATCGACGGCCAATCGATTGCGGCATGCGCGCGGGCGACGCGCCGCAGCGGCGCTTCGCTCGCGTGATTTGCCGCGTACGTCTGCCGTGTTCTTGTGTCTTCGCGTGCCTTCGCGTTTCGTCATGCCGTGTGAGGCAAACACGGGCGAGCGGGCAGGGGATCGATTGACCCGGCGTATTTGTTCGTGTTCGAGTTTTTAATAAAAACAGATGCGTTGTGATAAGAATACTTATCCTGTCTTATCCATTCAGCATCGCCCATTCCCCCGCTTGCACATTGCCGGGCTCGCTCCGGGCGCTGCGAGGGACGCGGCCGCACCGTACGTCGCCTCGGCAGGGCAATCCCATTCCGCTGCCGCTCCGACACAATTTGTTACAAATAGCCGTTTTCACACCCCTTGAAGCGCGCGACGGCCGCCTCTATTTCGCAATCCGCCAGACATTGGCTCGGCTGCACGGCGGCGTTCCACGCGCCTCGGTGCCCGCAGCCGGATTCCCTTATTGGTGATCCTTTAATCGCTCAGGAGATGGAAATGCAGATTCGTCCCCTCTACGACCGGGTTATCGTCAAGCGAATCGAGACGCAGCGGACGACGGCTTCGGGCATCGTGATACCCGATTCCGCGGCAGAAAAACCAGAACAAGGCGAAGTCGTCGCAGTCGGCAGCGGCCGGCTGCTGCAGGATGGAACGCTGCGCGCGCTCCAGTTGAAAGTCGGTGACCAGGTTCTCTTCGGCAAATACGCGGGCCAGACCGTCAAGGTCGATGGCGAGGAACTTCTCGTCATGCGCGAGGAAGACGTCATGGGCCTCCTCGAGGCCGACGTCGGCGCCTCGCGTGAGGCCGCCTGACATCCCGAGCCGGTCGCGAACACCCGACTGGCGGTTCGCGACGGGTCGAGTCAACGACTACTATCCGGAGCAGCAACATGAGTGCAAAAGACGTCCAATTCCACGACAGCGCCCGTGCCCGTATCGTCAAGGGCGTGAACGTCCTCGCCGATGCCGTGAAGGTCACGCTGGGGCCGAAAGGCCGAAATGTGCTGATCGAGCGCGGCTTCGGCGCGCCTGCCCTCACGAAGGACGGCGTGTCGGTCGCGAAGGAAATCGAACTGAAGGACCGCTTCGAAAACATGGGGGCGCAGATCGTCAAGCAAGTCGCCTCGAAGACCGCCGATGTGGCCGGCGACGGTACCACCACGGCAACCGTGCTCGCCCAGGCGATCGTGCAGGAAGGCATGAAGCACGTCGCCGCCGGCATGAATCCGATGGATCTCAAGCGCGGCATCGACAAGGCCGTGGCCGCCGTGCTCGACGAACTGCGCAAGCTGTCGAAGCCGATTTCCACCAACAGGGAGATCGCACAGGTGGCGGCGGTCTCGGCGAACGCCGACGAGACCATCGGCAAGATCATCGCCGACGCCATGGAGAAGGTCGGCAAGGAAGGCGTCATCACGGTCGAGGATGGCAAGTCGCTCGAGAACGAGCTGGACGTGGTTGAAGGGATGCAGTTCGACCGCGGCTACGTCAGCCCCTACTTCATCAACGATCCGGAACGGCAGGCCGCGTACCTGGACGACGCGCTGATCCTGTTGCACGACAAGAAGATCTCGAACATCCGGGATCTGCTGCCGATCCTCGAAGCGGCCTCCAAGGCAGGCAAGCCGCTGCTGATCGTTGCGGAAGACGTCGACGGCGAAGCGCTGGCCACGCTCGTGGTCAACGCGATGCGAGGCATCCTGAAGGTGGTGGCGGTCAAGGCGCCCGGTTTCGGTGACCGGCGCAAGGCCATGCTCGAGGACATCGCCATCCTGACTGGTGCGACCGTCATCTCGGAAGAAACCGGCAAGCAGCTGCAGAAGGCGGCACTCGAGGATCTCGGCCGTGCCAAGCGCGTCGAGGTGCGCAAGGACGACACGATCATCATCGACGGCGCGGGCGACGAGAAGCGCATCGAAGCGCGCGTGAAGTCCATTCGCACGCAAATCGAGGAAGCCACGAGCGACTACGATCGCGAGAAACTGCAGGAGCGCGTCGCGAAACTCGCGGGCGGGGTGGCCGTCATCAAGGTCGGGGCGGCGACCGAACTCGAGATGAAGGAGAAGAAGGACCGGGTGGACGACGCGCTGCATGCCACGCGCGCGGCGGTCGAGGAAGGCATCGTGCCGGGTGGTGGCGTAGCGCTCCTGCGCGCCCGTTCGATGGTGGCGAGCCTGACAGGCGCCAACGGCGACCAGGACGCCGGTGTCCAGATCGTGCTGCGCGCGCTCGAAGCGCCGCTGCGCGTAATCGCCGCGAACGCGGGGGACGAGCCTTCGGTGGTCATCGCGAAGGTGCTCGAAGGCAAGGGCAACTTCGGCTACAACGCGGCCACCGGAGAATATGGCGATCTGGTCGAGGCGGGTGTGGTCGATCCCACCAAGGTTACGCGTACGGCGCTGCAGAACGCCGCATCGATCGCCGGGCTGATCCTGACGACCGACGCGACGGTTGCGGACGCGCCGAAGGACGAAAAGCCGGCGCAGTCCGCCGAACCGGCGCTCGAGTACTGACCCGGGCAGCGGGTCTCGTACGCGCCGGCCAACAGTCGCGGCCGGCGCAACACGTTCGGCGCCGCGCGCTGCCCCGCTGAAGCGGCGCCGCTTTTTGCGGGTGACCGACATGAAACTCGAACTTTGCATCGACTCGAAGCCGCTCGACATCGAGCTCGACGACGTGGTGGCGGGACTGCTGGCCGTCCGGCTCGACTTGCCCGCAGGCGCAGACAACCGGGACGCGCTCGCGCGTTATCTCAGCGCCAAGGGCGCGCCCTGGAGTCTCGACGAAGAGCACATGCGCAGGCGCATACTGCGCCGGCTGATTCTGGATATCGCCGATCCGGCGCTGGTCATCCGCCATCTCATGGCCGACGAATGAACTTGCCCGACCGGCCGGCTCCGGATGCGGCGACATCAACCCGCGTCCCGATCGTCTTGCCAACCCGCTGAATCGGACATTGTCATGGCCAATGAACCGCGTTCGCCTGTCCGCTCGTCGATGGGGCTTCCTGCCGGCGTGCTCGGGAGGGACTACCTCAAGTTCTTGCAACTCTCGGTCGATGATGCACTGCGCGGCGCGCAAACATTCGCCGACGAAGCGCTGGAGGAAGCCATGACCGCTATCCGCCGTGGTTCGATGCGCGCGGCGCGGCCGGCCATGAAGGTCTTCTTCGACGGGTGCCGGTTCTGGCTCGCCAGTCACTTTCATCGCTACGAGGCGGCCCGCCGTCTCGGTGCCCGTCATCAGGAATTCTGGTGCGAGATCGAGCCGGGTCCAAAGGACGACGCCGTGCGATATGCGTCGCGAGTGTCCCGCTTCGGGCATGTCTGCCACGACACTTCCACAGCGGCTGGCTGACCGTCATCCATGGCTTCGGTGCGTTCGTTGCCCATCGCAAGCCGCGTTTGTCGGGTGGCAGCGGATGTTCGGTTTCATGCGGGCCGTACCGGATTCGAACCAGTGACCAACGGACAAAAAAGTCGGCCGCTCCACCAACTGAGCCAACGGCCCGGTTCGTCCGATATCCGCCCGCCACCACGGCACTTTTCGTGTTTGCCCTAGCGGATTTCGATCGTGCGACTCACGGTCTGCGTCGGCTCCGACTTTGGCACGGTCAACGTGAGTACACCGTTATCGAACTTTGCCAACGTGCGATCGGGGTCGGCGTAGTCCGGCATCGGGATCGTGCGGATGAAGCTTCCGTGGGCGCGCTCCAGCCGGTAACAGCCGTTTTCCTCGCTGCGTACGTCCTGCTTTTTCTCTCCGCGCAGCACGATTGCCCCGTCCTCGACGCTCACCTTCAGATCTTCGCGCGCCATTCCGGGCAGTTCGGCGGTCACGCGCAGCACCGGTCCTTCATCGACGACGTCGATGCGCGGCTGGAAGCGCGATGAACTGAAGTCGCCGAACCATCGTTCGAGCGCGCCACGGCCTGCGAGCGGGTCATGAAGGAATTCCTCCACCGCACGCCACGGCTCACGTGAGAACAGTCGCGGAATGTCGGGCCACGCGGCCCGCCACTGTTCGCTTGACGGCGGGTTTTCCGGGCCTTCCGCGTCGGACTTGCGGGCAGTTCCGCGAAGGAACTTGAAGGGGTTCCACTTTTTCGGATCGGTATTCATGGCATCCTCCGATTCAGCTTCAATCCGTTTCGAGCGTGGCGGCCGGCCCCTCGGGCAGCATGCGTGCCCCGAGCCTCGGCTGCGCCGGGCATGTCGCGATCGATCAGTTGCACCGCGTACTCGAGCGCATCGCGCTGCGTTTCGGCCGCGCTTGTCCAGCGCTCGCCGAAACGCGGCGGATGCCGGTCGGCCGACACCTCATCGTTCCGTTCGATCCGGACGATGGCGATGTAGTCATCCGGTGCGGACGTGCGTGTCGCGATCGTCGCATGGGCACGGTGCGGACAAGGACCGCATGCCCTCTCCAGGACTCCTGAGCGACATCGGAAACCGGTGCCTCCCGCGCCTGGTTCGCGACGGGCGGCGGCGTTTTCCCCGCCGCCCATGCTCCCGACCCGCCGTTGCCGCAGGGTCAGCCGGTCCTGACTTCGATGCGCCGTGGGCGAGCCTCGTCGCGACGCGGGATCGTCAGCTTCAACACCCCGTCCTGGAGGCTCGCCTCGATCTTCGACGTATCGAAGTCCGGTGACAGCGTGAACGTCCTCGCGAAGTGCGGCTCCCGGACCTCGGCATGCTGCAGGCGCAGATTTGCCGGCGTCGGCACCACCGCCTCGGCCTCGATCGAGAGGCTGCTGTCGTGAACCTTGACGTCCAGCTTGTCCTTCGTCACGCCGGGCAGATCTGCCCACAGTGTGACGCCCTGGTTGCTCTCGTAGATGTCGACGGCCGGGGTGAGGGTGATCCGGCGCGTGGCCTGTTCCGCGTCGCGACGCGTGACTGCGGACGGGGCGCGTTCAGCCAGTTTGGTCATGTCGTTCATGATCGGCTCCTCGAGTTACTGGACAGTGATGGCGCGTGGCTTGGACGACTCGCGCTTGCCGATACTGATCGACAGGCAGCCATTTTCGTAGCGCGCCTGGACCTTGTCGGGATCGGCGGTGTCGGGCAGCTCGATGACGCGCCGGAAGGCGCCGACGAAGCGCTCCTGCGCGTACGTACGCGTCTCGCTTTCAGTGTCGGGTTGCGTCGATTTGCGTTCGCCGCTGAGGGTCAGCAAGCCCTTGTCGATCGATACGTCGAGTTCGGCGGCGCTGACGCCCGGGGCGAAGGCGACGATCTCGATCGACTCGTCCGTCGCGCCGATGTTGATCTGAGGAAATGCGCCGAGCCGGCTCGCGCGGATGCTGGACGGGAAGCCGCCGAAGAGTTGCGCCATCTGCTGCTGCAGGCGGTCGAACTCGCTGAAGAGATCGGTTCCGAAGTAAAGATCGCTCATGATCGTATCCTCCTGGATGGCAATCGGGAGGCGAACGGGCCTACGCGCTCCAGTTCGCCTGCCGGACTGCCGGCAAACAAATCGAAACACGCAGCGCGCGGGATGAAACGGTTCGCGCGTCTGCCTGAGCGAAACTCAAGATAGGCACTCTGCGGAAAATTTCAAGGGGCGGCGGCAGATTTTTGCACTTGAAATTTCGGTGCTGGAACCTATCATCGCAGCGGCTTGGAACTGCATGCGGAGGACGCCATGGAATTCGATACGGACTGGCTTACGCTGGGCAGGCATCGTATCCGGCTGCGCTCGACGAAGGGCTTTCCGACCGAGACGATGCGCACCGTGACCGAGGTCGTCAGGCTCGCGATCGACAACAACATGAGCGCGCGGGCGCGACTCGTCGAGATCGTCTGCCGGCAGGAAAAGACCTACGACGTGCTGGTCGGCACGACGATGGCGGAGGACAAGGCTTGTGCACCGCAACTTGAAGCCGCGGTCGCGGTCGTGCTGGGCCTGTTGCCCGAGCAGATCAACATCACGGTCACCCCGGTCACGCAAAAGGAGGTCGATCTGCACTTCGGCGTGTACGAGCGGATGCTGTCGGAGAAGCTGAGTTCGACGCCGCCGATCCGCTGACCGATCGGTTCGGCGCCCGGCCGTACGGCGGGCGCAGGTTCGCGTCTGCCGACATGCCGGCGCGGGGCGGGCACGGCGGCAACGATCGCGGAATGGGGGCACCCGACCGACGCCGGACGTCGGATTGGCGATCCACCTGGACCGGCGCGCCCAGGTGCATGCTTCATGCCCGTCCTCAACCGTGCGTCGGCCGAAGCGCGCGCCCCATCTCCGCGATCGGCATCGCCGCGATCGAGTTCAGCAGCCGCGTCTCGCCGGCGTCCGGGCGCGCGATTGCCCGAACTTCCTCGAGCGTCTGCGCGACATGGCGATCGAGCGGTTCGAGAAAGCGCTGCAGTTCGCTTGCCGCCGCTTTCTCCCTGAGCCCGAGCGCCTGACCGAACGCGATCAGCGCGGCCGCATCGATCTCGACAAAGCGCGTCGCGTTGCCGAGCGGCATCGTCAATTCGCAGTGCGGCCAGTGATCGCCGCGATGGTCGGGGCGGTGCGTCGGCGTGTGATACACGACCGTGCTGACGATGTCGTAGAACGGCGCGAGCCGGTAGCCGCGCGCGTCGACGAAGAACGACAGGTTCTTCAGGTGCGCGTCGGCATTGCCGACCACCACGTTGAACACGGTCCAGCGGAACACCGACAGGCGCGCCAGCGCGCGCGTGCTGGTGCGCTCGATCGCGCGGGCGAGCTCCTGCGCATTCGCGCGCTGGTACTTGAAGCCGCGGTCGTAGTTGAGCAACTGCATCGCGTCGATCGTATGCACGCGTGCGGCCGGCGCCGACGCGACGTCGCGGTCGAACCGGTCGATCACGTAACACGCGGACGGCGCGCGCAGGAAGTGCACGTCGGGCACGTCGAGCCCCATCTTCTGCGCGAGCTTCATGCAGAAGAATTCGTTGATCGCCGAGTGCGGGTAGCCGGCCGCGCGCATGTCCGGCTTGAGCAGGTGCATCGACGGCTCGCTGCCGACCGGCTCGTACAGCGCGTAGTCGGGTGCATCGCCGCGCAGCACCAGCAGCAGCTTCTGCTGCGCGCCGGCCGCCGACATGCGCTTGGGCGCGGTGGCCGTCAGCGCGCGCTCGGGCATCGCCCGGATCCGGCGCTCGAGCTCGTCGAGCGGCAGCGGCTGCAGGCTGCCGGGCGCTTCCCGTTCGCCGTCGGCCAGCAGCGTCAGCGCGCCGGCCGATTCGCGCCCGAAGTACGCGAGCAGGCCCCACGCGTCGGCGGCGTCGACCTTCGCCTCGCGCGCGAGCGAGGTGCGCATGCCTTCCTCGGGCAGCAGGTTGTCGAAGAACCACTGGACCGGGCGATCGGTCGACGTGTCGGTGTAGGGGCCGGCGCGCAGCGCGAACGCCGGGGACAGCGGATAGGCAGCCGGGGACGCGAGCCATTGCGGGTCGTACGCGAACGACCAGATGCCCTTGTCGTCGGTCAGCGTGCCCATGCGCACGCCGTTGGCGGACGCGATCAGCGTTCTAGCCGCCATGGCTGCTCCTGCGGCGTTGCGCGGCCTTCAGCGCGGTGGCTTCCGAAATCTCGACCGACGACTCGGCGTACAGGCGCACGCCCAGTTCGCCGAGCAGCAGCATGACCTTGCCGATTTGCGCGGTCGGCTTTCCGCCTTCCACCTGGCTGATGAATTTCGGCGACAGCCCGGTCGCGTTCGCGAGTTCGTCGCGCGTGAACCCCTGCTGGAGCCGCGCCGCGCGGATGAGGTGGGCGAGCGCGCCGATCGTGTCGACGGACTGGGACTCCGACATGACGTTCTCCGTGCTTCGTATCTGATCGGGAACAGTATTGCACAACTCGCCGGCCGGGGCATCATTTCGTATCCGTACAGGAACGGAGCGGCGAACCGGGGAGCCGGTGCGCCGTTTCGTACCCGATCGGATACCGGGAGGCGCGGAAGCGTGACGCAGGCGATTTTCGTATCCGAACGGATGCGGAGAAGGGCGGGACCGTGACGGCGGCCCGGTCGCATGCGCGTGCGACGACTGAGCGGTCAGGGCGCTAGCCGTGCGCGCGGCGACACGCCGACACTGTGACACGCGCGCGAGCCGGGCCCGAACCTTGCGCGCCGCAAGCGTCGTCCGCGGCCACGCCGCGACGCATCGCGCAAGAAAATTTGCAGGGAGGCGCGCATGGAGCCGATGCCAGTCGTACTTCAGTGGGATGCGGTCCTCGTCAGGATCGTCCTGGCGCTCGTCGCGGGCGGGCTGATCGGCCTCGATCGCAGCGAATCCGGCAAGACGGCAGGGCTGCGCACGACGATCTTCGTCTGTCTCGCCGCGTGCCTGGCGATGCTGCAGGTCAATGCGCTGCTGCTGCAGGCCGGCAAGCCGCAGGACGGGTTCTCGGTGCTCGACCCGATGCGCCTGCCGCTCGGCATCCTGACCGGGATGGGCTTCATCGGCGGCGGCGCGATCCTGCATCGCGATGGCCTCGTATCCGGCGTGACCACGGCCGCGACGCTGTGGTTCGTCACCGTCGTCGGACTGTGCATCGGCGGCGGCCAGCTGTCGCTCGGCGCGCTCGGGCTCGCGCTCGCCCTCCTGGTCGTGTGGCCGCTGCGGTTGGTCGAGCAGCGCGTGCGCAGCGTCAGGACTGCGCTGGTCACGGTCGAGTACGAACTGGGCTCGGCGGCGCGCGAGCGCCTGACGACCGGGCTGCACAATGCGGGCTTCGCGTGCCGCACGCGCGGTTTTCGCGAAACGGCCGCGCGTGCGTCGCGCGAGGAAGAACTGCTCGTGAAGTGGCGCGAACCGGCCGACGCCGATGCGATGCTGCGTCAACTGATCCGGATCGTCGAATCGGCCGGCCTGACGTCGATCCGCTGTTCCGAGGAGAACTGAGCCGCACGGCGCTTGCCGGAACGTCGGCTGGTTGCATGCCTCGTGCCGCATTCGGCATTCAGGATCCGGCAGCGTTCAGCGTCCGGCTTCCGCACCGGCGCCGTCGTGCGCATCGCCGTCCGTCCCCGGCCGGCTCATCGCGAGATGAAGTGCGGCCGGGTCGACCGGTTTCACGAAATGCTGCAGAAACCCGGTCGCGAGACAGCGTTCGCGATCCGCGTTGCGGCCATAACCGGTCAGCGCGAGAAAGATGCACGGCGTGACCTCGGTGATCGCCTTCAGCCGCCGCAGCAGCTCGTAGCCGTCCATCACCGGCAGCCCGATGTCGAGGATCGCGACGTCGGGACGGTAGGCGCGGTACGCGGCCAGTGCGGTGACCGGGTCGTGCACGACGGCGACCTCGTGACCGGCCTCGCGCAGCCATTGCGCGAGCGTCGACGCGGCATCCTCGTTGTCGTCGACCAGCATCACGCGCCGGCCGGTGCGGCCCGGCGCCAGGTCGCGGATGCCGGGCGGCGGCTGTGGCACGGTGACCGCCACCGTTTTCGGCCGGTATTCGGGCAGCGTGATCGTAAACGTGCTGCCGCAGCCGGGGCCGGCGCTGTCCGCGCGCACCGTGCCGCCGTGCAGCGTCACGAGGCTGCGCACGAGCGCAAGGCCGATGCCGAGGCCGCCATGCGCCTGTTTCGCTTCGCCGTCGAGCCGGTAGAACGGCTCGAAGATGCTGTCGAGACGATCGCGCGGAATGCCGGCGCCGTTGTCGCATACCTCGACGATCGCGGTGCCGTCCGCGCCGCGCGCAGCGCGCAGCGTGATGTCGCCGCCCGGCAGCGTGTATTTCGCCGCGTTGGTCAGCAGGTTCGCGACGGCCTGCGACAGCCGCACCGGGTCGCCGTGGCAGCGCGCGTCCGGATCGGCGTCGACCTGCAGGCGGTGGCGGCGCTGCTCGAGCAGCGGGCTCGCGATCTCGACCGCGCGGTCGGCGATGTCGGCGAGCCGCACGGCTTCCTTCTTCAGCGTGATCTTGCCGCGCGTGATGCGCGACACGTCGAGCAGGTCGTCGATCAGCCGGACCATGTGATCGAGCTGGCGCTGGATGATCGCGATCTCGTTCGGCGTCGCGTGGCCGTCGCGGTTGCGGATCAGCTCCAGCGCGAGCGAGATCGGCGTCAGCGGATTGCGCAGCTCATGGCCGAGCACCGCGAGAAACTGGTCCTTGGCCTGATTCGCGTCGCGCAGCTCGCCCAGCAGCCGGTCGCGCTCCGCGTTCGCGGCGACGAGCTTCTCGCGCGCGGCGACGTGCTCGGTCACCTCGACCGCACTGACGATCACGCCCAGCCCGTCCGCGAGCGGCTGCGGATTGAAATGCAGCCGATACACGCGGGCGCCGTCCGGCTCGGGCCGGTCGCGGTGCTCGCCGATCGTCGTCGAGCAGCCCTGCGCGCGGGCGGCTTCCAGTGCACGCACGATCTCGGGCGCATCGCCGCCGGGCAGCACCGCCGTCAGCGGCTGGTCGACGATGTCGGTCCGGCCGCACAAGGCCGAGAAGCGGTGATTCGCGAGCACGATCCGGTGCGCGGGGCCCGACAGCAGCGCGATCGGCAATGGCGCGTGCATCAGGACGCCGTTGCGTTGCTGTTCGGCATCCTCGCGGCGGCGGATCTCGTCGCTCAGCGCGCGCGAGCGCTGCTGCGCCAGCGCCAGCGTCGGGTGCAGCCCGCCTTCGTCGTCGCGCAGCGATGCGACGGGCAGGATGCGGCGGTGCAGCGCGCATACGTGGCGGAACGTCTCCGACTGCTCGGCGCTCGCAAACGCATCGTGCGGATAGCCGCAGTAGAGCGAGAAGCGGTACCGCTCGATCAGCGCGTTCCATAGCGCTTCCACCCGCAGCGCCGCGGCGTACCGGTTGCGCGCGCACAGCAGCGCGACCATTTCGCCGAACGCATGCACGGGCCGGCCGGCGCGGATCGCCGCTTCGACGATCGTGCCGATCGAGCGGCGAAAGCGCGCGGGGTCGGGCAGGTCGCCATTCATGAAGCTGTCGAGGAGCGCATGCGCGCTCGACATGAAGATGCGGCCGCGAGCCGCGCCGCCGGCCGATGCACCGAGCGTGTGCAGGCGTTCGTGCACCGCCGCGAGGCAGGCGGGCCGCGCGATCACGATCGCGCTGCCGCCGGCGCTCAGCGCCTGGGCCGCGAACACGGCGACTTCCGACATGAGCTGCGCGTCGGACTCGTAGAACTGGACGAAGTGATCGGCCCGCATTGGCGCCGATTCCAGCAGGGGAGGGACTGTTTTCATCGCTCACGACCAGGCAATGCCGTTGGCGGCCGGCGATTCCGTGCCGCGGCCATATCCGGTCCGGCGCGCGCAAGCTGCGTGCCGGAGCGGCGCCGATGCCCGGCGACGCCGCGGCATCGGCCCGGCCCACGCGGGCGGTGCCGGACGGCGCTGCATTTGTAAATACTGCAGAAAGCCCGCGTCGGTTGGCGGACGCCCGCCTGCCGGCCCCGCCGTCCGAGCAGCGATCTTTATCGCTGCAGCAGATAAACGTATCCGAATCGCTTCGTTGACGCAGTGCGGCACGCGCTCGTAGATTCGCATCTTTACCGAATCAAGGGCTGTACCGTGACGACTTCCGCCATCCGCGCCGCAATATCGACGCCCGCCTTGCCGCCGGAGGCCGGCGCGCAGCGATTCGACATCGTCCCGTTCGATGCGCCGCTCGGCGCCGAAGTCGTCGGCATCGACCTGTCGCAACCGCTCGGCGCCGCCGATTTCGCACGCATCCATCGCGCGCATCTCGACCATCACGTGCTGGTGTTTCGCGACCAGCGCATCACGCCGGACGAGCACATCGCGTTCAGCCGCCGTTTCGGCCCGCTGCAGATCCACGTGCTGCACCAGTTCGCGCTGCCCGCGCATCCGGAAGTGCTGATCGTGTCGAACATCGTCGAGAACGGCAAGCCGATCGGGCTCGGCGACGCCGGCCATTTCTGGCACTCCGACCTGTCGTACAAGGAAAAGCCGAGCCTCGGCTCGCTGCTGCATGCGCAGGAGCTGCCGGCCGAGGGCGGCGACACGTTGTTCGCGAACATGCATCTCGCGTGGGACACGCTGCCCGCGCACCTGCGCCGCGCGGTCGAAGGGCGGCGTGCCGAGCACACGTATCTCGCCCGCTATGCGGAGCTGCAGGCGCGCAGCCCGTGGCGGCCGAACCTGTCGGCCGAGCAGATCGCGCAGGTCGAGGCGGTGGTGCATCCGGTCGTGCGCACGCATCCTGAAACGGGCCGCAAGGCGTTGTTCGTCAGCGAGCATTTCACGACGCGCATCGTCGATCTGCCCGAAGACGAAAGCCGCGCGCTGCTCGACGAACTGTTCGCGCACAGCGTGCGTGCCGAGCATCTGTATCGGCACCACTGGCGCGAGCACGACCTCGTGTTCTGGGACAACCGCTCGCTGATGCATCTCGCGGCCGGCACGCCCGACCATCTGCGCCGCAAGCTGTACCGCACCACGATCGAAGGTGACGCGCCGTTCTGAACGGCACGTCCCGGTTCGCCGCCTCATTCTCACTGGAGTTCCGATGTCGTTTCCGCTTTCGCCGGCCCTGCGCCGCACGACCCTGGCCGCGCGCCGCGCACTGGCCGCCACGCTCACCGCGGCGCTCGCACTGGCCGCCGCCGGCACGCCGCAAGCCGCGCACGCGGAAGGCCGCATCCGCATCGCCGAGCAGTTCGGCGTGGTCTACCTGATGCTGAACGTCGCGCGCGACCAGCAACTGATCGAGAAGGAAGGGCGCAAGGCCGGCCTCGACATCAAGGTCGACTGGGTGCGCCTGTCGGGCGGCGCGGCCGTGAACGACGCGCTGCTGTCGGGCGCGGTCGACGTCGCCGGCGCGGGCGTCGGGCCGCTGCTGACCGTGTGGGATCGCACGCGCGGCCGGCAGAACGTGAAGGGCGTCGCGTCGCTCGGCAATTTTCCGTACTACCTCGTCAGCAGCAACCCGAACGTGAAGACGATCGCCGACCTGGGCGCGAAGGACCGCATCGCGGTGCCGGCCGTCGGCGTGTCGGTGCAGTCGCGCGTGCTGCAGTACGCGGCCGCGAAGCAGTGGGGCGACAAGCAGTTCGACAAGCTCGATCCGCTCACGCAGGCGATCCCGCATCCCGACGCGACGGCCGCGATTCTCGCGAACAGCAACGTGATCACGGGCCACTTCGGCAATCCGCCGTTCCAGGAGCAGGAACTCGCGGGCAATCCGAACGCACACATCGTGCTGAATTCCTACGACGTGCTCGGCGGCCCGAGTTCCGCGACGGTGCTGTACGCGACGGAGAAATTCCGCGACGAGAACCCGAAGACGTACCGCGCGTTCGTCGCCGCGCTCGCCGACGCCGCGCACCAGATCGCGGCAGATCCCGAGCGCGCGGTCGATACCTATATCCGCGTGAACGGCTCGAAGATCGATCGCGCGTTGCTGCTGAAGATCCTGCGCAATCCGCAGGTGCAGTTCAAGACGGCCCCGGAGAACACGCTGAAGCTCGCGCAGTTCATGTATCGCACCGGCGCAATCCGCAACGAGCCGAAGTCGTGGCGCGACTACTTCTTCGACGATCCGGCGACGGCCGGCGGCAGCTGAGCGGGCGTGGCGCTGCGGCGCCGCGATCGACGCTTATGCGTCGACGCGGTTTCGATATGTGCAATCGTTGGTTGGGCCGCGCGCGGTGCCGCCGTATGTTGATGCTTTACCCGCAAGAGTTTCGATCGTGAACGCCACTTCTCCCCGAATCGGGCTGCCGCCGTACGCGGCGCGCGGCGCCGCCGCACCGCCCGCCCAACCCGTCACCGACACCGACGCGGCGAGCAGGCCGGCATCCGCGTCCGCGCCGGCCGGCGCGCACAGCGAGCGCCTGCTGGCGATCGATCGCGTGAGCCTCGAATACCGGAGCGGCGCGCGGATCGTGCGCGCGACCCATCAGGTCAGCTTCGACGTGTATGGCAGCGACCGTTTCGTGCTGCTCGGCCCGTCGGGGTGCGGCAAGTCCACGTTGCTGAAGGCGATCGCCGGCTTCATCGAGCCGGTGTCGGGCTCGATCGCGCTCGACGGCCGGCCCGTGCAAGGGCCGGGCCCCGACCGCATCGTCGTGTTCCAGGAATTCGACCAGTTGCCGCCGTGGAAGACGGTCGTCGAGAACGTCGCGTTTCCGTTGCGCGCGGCCGCGAAGCTGTCGCGCGCCGAAGCACGCGAGCGCGCGCTGCACTATCTCGACAAGGTCGGCCTCGGTGCGTTCGCCGATGCCTATCCGCACACGCTGTCCGGCGGCATGAAGCAGCGCGTCGCGATCGCGCGTGCGCTGGCGATGCAGCCGCGCGTGCTGCTGATGGACGAACCGTTCGCCGCGCTCGACGCGCTCACGCGCCGCAAGATGCAGGAGGAACTGCTGCGCCTGTGGGACGAGTTCCGCTTCACGCTGCTGTTCGTCACGCATTCGATCGAGGAGGCGCTCGTCGTCGGCAACCGGATCCTGCTGCTGTCGCCGCATCCGGGCCGCGTGCGCGCGGAGCTCAACAGTCACGACCATTCGCTCGACAGCGTCGGCAGCGGCGACTTCCGCGAGCGCGTCGCGCGCATTCATCATCTGCTGTTCGATACCGACGTCGCGGACGAAACGCGGGCCGCACCGGCCACGGAGGGCATCGCATCATGAGCACGATCGATCCGGTCCTGCCGCCGCTGCCGCCCGTGCGCGCCGAATACGTGCGCGCGCTCGACCCGCCGCCCGACGCCGAACGTGCGGCGCCCGCACCGCTGTGGCGCCGCATCGTCGGCGCGAGCGGGTTTCGCCGCGCCGTCATCGCGCTCGTGCTGATCGCCGCATGGGAAATCATCGCGCGCATCGTCGCGAACGACCTGCTCGTGCCGACCTTCGGCGCGACGCTGGCCGCGTTCGTGCAGGGCATCGCGTCGGGCGAACTGCTGGTGAAGACGGGCATCTCGATGTCGGTGCTGCTGCGCGGCTATGCGCTCGGCGTATTGCTCGCGTTCGTGCTGACTTCGCTCGCGGTGTCGACGCGCATCGGCCGCGACGTGCTGTCGATGCTCACGTCGATGTTCAATCCGCTGCCGTCGATCGCGTTGCTGCCGATCGCGCTCCTGTGGTTCGGGCTCGGCACCGGCAGCCTGCTGTTCGTGCTCGTGCACGCGGTGCTCTGGCCGCTCGCGCTCAGCATGTACACGGGGTTCGCCGGCGTGCCGGCCACGCTGAAGATGGCCGGGCGCAACTACGGCCTCACCGGCCTGCGCCAGATCGCGCTGATTCTCGTGCCGGCCGCGCTGCCGTCGATCCTGTCGGGGCTGCGCGTCGGCTGGGCGTTCGCGTGGCGCACGCTGATCGCGGCCGAACTCGTGTTCGGCGCGAGCGCGGGGCAGGGCGGGCTCGGCTGGTACATCTTCCAGAACCGCAACGAGCTGTATACCGACCGCGTGTTCGCGGGCCTCGCGGCCGTCATCGTGATCGG
Source organism: Burkholderia sp. Bp8986 (assembly GCF_003854225.1). NCBI lineage: Bacteria > Pseudomonadati > Pseudomonadota > Betaproteobacteria > Burkholderiales > Burkholderiaceae > Burkholderia > Burkholderia sp. Bp8986. The sequence goes on from NZ_QTQM01000003.1 coordinate 201,054, forward strand.
CCTGCTCGTCGAGCATCTCGTGTTCGATACGCTCGAACGCGTGACGGTGCGCCGCTGGGGCATCCCGCACTGACCGTATCGATGCGCGTGCGCGCCGCATTCCCGGCGCACGCATAACCAAAGCTGAAATCGGTTTTTCACGCGCACCGGATGCGTCCCTATACTTTTCGGTGCTGCCTGCGGGCTGCGGCGACGGCCTGCGCAATCGTGCGGCGGGCCGTCGCTTTTCGACGATGAGGAACCGCTGCATGAATGCCCGTCATGGTGCCGAACCGCACGACGCGTTGTGCGCCGCGCTCGCCGCACTGCCCGAACTCGCGACGGCGATCGGGCGCGACGCCGCGCAACGCGAGGCGCGTCGCGAACTGCCGTTCGAAGGCTTCGCGCTCTTTCGCCGTTCCGCGCTCGGCGTACTGAGGATTCCGGTCGAACGCGGCGGCCTGGGCGGCACGCTGGTCGACCTGTTCGAGACGATCGCGACGCTCGCGGCCGCCGATTCGAATCTCGCGCACGCGCTGCGCATCCACTACGACCTGACCGAGACGCTGCGGCTGTCGCCGCGCACGCCGTTCAACGACGTGCAGCTCGAGCGCGCGCTGGCCGGCGCGATCTTCGGCGGCGCGTCGACCGAGCGCGGCACGTCGCGGCCGGGCGAGAACACGACCGTGCTGCGCCGCGACGGCGCGCACCATCGCGTGACGGGCCGCAAATACTATTCGACCGGCACCGCGTTTGCCGATTTCGCGCGCATCAACGTGGAGAACGAGCAGGGCGACGCGCTCGCCGTGATCATCCCGGTCGCGCGCGACGGCGTGCAGGTGCTCGACGACTGGGACGGCATGGGCCAGCGCATGACCGCGAGCGGCAGCCTGTTGCTGCACGACGTGCAGGTATTCGCGGACGAAGTCGCGGCCCGCGACGGCTCGACGCTCGTCGGCCGCCATTGCGGCGCGCTGCGGCAGCTTCATCTCGTCGCGACGGGCGCGGGCATCGTGCGCAACGTGGCGGCCGACGCGCGCCGCTACGTGCTCGAGCATGGCCGGCCGGTGCTGCACAGCCCGGCGGCGAGCGCGCGCGACGATCATTTCATCCAGCAGATCGTCGGCGAGCTGTCGGCGCACAGCCACGCGATCGACGCGCTCGTGCGCGACAACGCGCGTGCGCTCGACCGCTCCGCGGACGCGATCGAGGCCGGCGCGGCGGACGCGCACGAACGCGTGCTCGACAGCGCGCTCGCGACCGCGCGCACGCAGCTGATCGTCGGCAAGCTCGCGCTGTACGCGGCCGAACGGCTGTTCGAAGTGGGCGGCGCGTCGGCGACCGCGCGCGTGCACAACCTCGACCGGCACTGGCGCAACCTGCGCACGATCTTCAGCCACAACCCGCTGCTGCACAAGGCGCGGGTGATCGGCGACTACGACCTGAACGGCGTGACCACGCACCTGACCGAAGGACGCGTGTTCTGATTCCGCTGCGCCCGCAGCCCACTTTCCGGGAGCTCCCCGATGACGACCCGCACCGGCCACCTGCACCTCGGCGCGTTCCTGTATCCGACCGGCCATCACATCGCCGCGTGGCGCCATCCCGGCTCGCAGGCGGACGCCGGTGTCGACTTTCGTCATTACGTGCGGCTCGCGCAGGCGGCCGAGGCCGCGAAGTTCGACCTCGTGTTCCTCGCGGACGGCGTCGGCACGCGCGGCGACGACGTCGAATTCCTGAGCCGCACCGCGCACAGCTACGTCGCGCAGTTCGAGCCGCTGACGCTGCTGTCGGCGCTCGCGGCCGTCACCGAACGCATCGGCCTCGTCGGCACCGCGTCGACGAGCTTCAACGAGCCGTTCCACATCGCGCGCAAGTTCGCGTCGCTCGACCACATCAGCGGCGGCCGCGCCGGATGGAATCTCGTCACGTCGTCGAGCGCGCACGAAGCGCGCAACTTCAACCGCGATGCGCATTTCGATCACGGCGAACGCTATGCGCGCGCGGAGGAATTCGCCGACGTCGTGCGCGGACTGTGGGACAGCTGGGACGACGATGCGTTCGTGCGCGACCGTGCCAGCGGCCGCTTCTTCGACCCGGACAAGCGCCACGTGCTCGCTCATCGCGGCCGCTTCTTCCGGGTGGACGGGCCGCTGAACGTGCCGCGCGCGCCGCAGGGGCAGCCGGTGATCGTGCAGGCCGGCTCGTCGGCGGCCGGCACGCGGCTGGCCGCGCGCACGGCCGAGGTGATCTTCACCGCGCAGCAGACGCTCGACGACGCGGTCGCGTTCTACGCGGACGTGAAGGGGCAGCTTGCCGCGTTCGGCCGCGACCCCGACACGCTGAAGATCATGCCCGGCGTCTTTCCGGTGGTCGGTCGCACCGAGAGCGAGGCGAAGGAGAAGTTCGACGCGCTGCAGGCGCTGATCGACCCGAAGGTCGGGCTCGCGCTCGTGTCGGGCCTGACCGGCGGCGTCGACCTGTCCGCCTATCCGCTCGACGGCCCGATCCCGCCGCTGCCGGAAACGAATGCGAGCAAGAGCCGGCAGACGCTGACGCTCGAGCTCGCGCGCCGCGAGAACCTGACGATCCGCGAGCTGTACCTGCGCATCGCGGGCGCGCGCGGTCACTGGCAGCTCGTCGGCACGCCGGAGCAGATCGTCGATGCGCTCGAGGAACGGTTCGTGCATTACGGCGCGGACGGCTACAACGTGATGGCGCCGACCTTGCCCGGCGGCCTCGACGATTTCATCGCGCTCGTGCTGCCCGAATTGCGTCGTCGCGGGCTGTTCCGCAGCGACTACGCCGGCAGCACGCTGCGCGATCACCTCGGGTTGCGGCGCCCCGCGGCGCGGCGCGCGTCGGCCGTGCCCGGCGCCGCGGCGGCCTGAGTTCAGCGCCGCAGGCCGGCGTCGCGCAGCAGCGGCAGCACGCGTGCGCCGAAGAAGTCGAGATCCGGCCTGAAGTCGTAGAAGCTCAACTGGATGCCGTCGATGCCCGCGCGATGCAGCCGCACGATGTAGTCGGCGACTTCCTCGGGCGAGCCCGTGATCGAGATGTTGCCGCCGATCGCACGCGCGGCCGCCTGCGCGCGTTGTTCGAAGCCGCCGCGCCACGCATGGGCGTCGCTGTCGAAGCGGTGGAAGCTGCCTTCGTCCGCATGCGCGACGATCGCGTCGCGGTACGCGCGAGCCTCGGCCGCCGTCTCGCGGCAGATCACGAGCGGATTGAGCAGCGTGCGGATCGTCCTGCCGCGCGCGGCGGCGGCCGCCTTCACGCGGGCCGTATGCGCGGGCAGCGCGTCCAGCGCGAGATCGACGTCCGGGCCGGCCGGGCTCGTGACGAACACGATGTCCGAATAGCGGGCCGCGAAATCGATGCCGGCGTCGGAGCCGGTCGCGTTGATCAGCAGCGGGCGGCCGTAGCGCGGCTTCGGCGTGACGAACGCGCCGGAGAGCCGCCAGCTCGACAGCGCGGGCGCATAGCTGAAGTTGTCCGGCTGGGCCCACAGCTGGCTGACCGCGTCGACGAACTCGGCGGCCATCTCGTAACGACGGTCGTGCTCGATCCGGTTCCAGCCGAACATCTCGTGTTCGATCGCGCGGTGGCCGGTCACGACGTTGATGCCCCAGCGTCCGCGCGAGATGTGATCGAGCGTCGCCGTGAACTTCGCGAAATGCAGCGGATGCCACGGCCCGTAGAGCACGTGGCTCGTCGCGACGAGGATGATCCGTTCGGTGCGCGCGGTGAGCGCCGCGAGCGTCATGAACGAGTCGAGCGCCTGGCCGTCGAACACGCCGCCGTAGCCGCCTTTCGGCAACCACTGCGACAGCGCGAACACGAGATCGAAGCCGAGCGCCTCGGCGCGCGCGACCAGGTCGGCGTTGTAGTCGAACGTCCAGTCGGTCGAGCGCGGCAGCGTCGAGGCGCTCCAGCCGCCGGCCTGGATCGGCAGGAACAGCCCGAGCATCAGCGGCTGCGCGAGCACGCGCGACGCGGGGCTGTCGGGGAAATCGGCCGGCGAACGGACGTCGACGAACGGCGACGCCACGAGCGGCGCGTCGGCCCGGGCCGCGGCGGATGTGTCGGTCAAGGTAGGCTCCTTGCGCGGCGCGCTGGCGCCGAACGAAAAAATCCGGCACGCGATGCCGGCAGTCTTGCCGGACCGTTCTGCGTCGTGCCGGCCGGTGGATCGCGTCGCGTCACAGTCGTCCCGGCCGCGGGTCGGGCACGAAGCCGTCGCGGTTCGGCATCCTGACTCGCGGCAGCGTGTGCGCGTCGAGCGTCGTGTCATCCGGCACGATGCCGTTCAGGTGCAGCACGTAGGCCGTGACCGCATAGACTTCGTCCGCGCTCAGCGACTGCGGCGCGTTGTACGGCATCGCGCGGCGGATGTAGTCGAACAGCGTCGTCGCATACGGCCAGTAGCTGCCGACCGTTTTTTTCGGCTTCGCGCCGGCCAGCGAGCCGAGGCCGCCGACGAGCGGATCGCCGACGCCGCCCTGGCCGCCGGCGCCGTGGCACATCGCGCACTTGTCGGCGAACACGTGCGCGCCGCGCGCGACCGTGCCCGCGCCGGGCGGCAGGCCGCTGCCGTCGGGCGCGACGTCGATGTCCCATGCGGCGAGCGCCGCGCGGTCGACCGGCTGACCGAGGCCGAAGCCTGCACCGAACGCGGGTAGCGCAGACAACGCGAGCGCGCCGAACGTGGCCCACACGGCCGCACACGACGCGAGCCGACGCACGATCGTGTTACGCATTGCGCACCTCCCCGTCCGCGCCGACGCGCCAGTTCTGGATGCCGTTGTAGTGGTATTGCGAATTGACGCCGCGTGCGGCGACGAGCGCGTCGCGGGTCGGCTGCACGTAGCCCGTTTCGTCGGTCGCGCGGCTTTGCAGGTCGGCGGGCTCGCCGTTCCAGACCCAGTCGGCTTCGAAGCGCGTCAGCGCGCGATCGCGCACGTCGCCCGCGAGCCGCGCGGCGCGCCAGGTGCGGCCGCCGTCGGTCGAGACGTCGACCGCGCGCACCCGGCCGCGCCCCGACCACGCATAGCCGCTGATCGGGTAGTAGCCGCGCGAGGCGAGCCGGTGGCCGGCCGACGGGCGCGTGATCACCGATTTCGCGTCCATCTCGAACACGAACTGGCGGGCGCAGCCGTTCGGCAGCAGGCTCGTGTATTTCGACGTTTCCTCGCGCGTCATCTCCGGCGCGCGCACGAGCTTCAGCCGCCGCAGCCACTTGATGTTCGTGTTGCCTTCGAAGCCCGGCACGATCAGCCGCACCGGGTAGCCGTTCTCGGGGCGCAGCCGCTCGCCGTTCTGCGCATAGACGACGAGCGCGCGTTCGAGAATCCGGTCGAGCGGCAGGCTGCGCGTCATCGCCGCGCCGTCCGCGCCTTCGGCGAGCAGCCACTGCGCGGCCGGATCGACGCCCGTTTCGTCGAGCAGTGTCGACAGCCGCACGCCCGTCCATTCGCAGCACGACAGCAATCCGTGCGTGAACTGGACGGGCAGGCCGCTCGGGCCGTTCCATTCGCTGCCGGTATTGCCCGAGCATTCGAGGAAGTGGATCCGCGATTCGGACGGAAAGCGCAGCAGGTCGTCGAGCGTGAAGCTGCGCGGCTCGCGCACGAGGCCGTGCACGACGACGCGGTGGCGTTGTGCATCGATCTCGGGCACGCCCGCGTGATGGCGCTCGTAGACGAGGCCGTTCGGCGTGATGTCGCCGAACAGGTCGGCGAGCGGCGTCATCGACGAGCCGGAGCCGGGCAGCGCCGGCGTGCGCGCGCTGCGACGGATGACGTCGCGTTCGTGCGCGCCCGGCAGGCCATACGGTGGCGACAGCAGCGGTGCGCCCGGCGTACGCGTCCACGGCGGCACGTCCAGCGGTGCGAGCGGCTGGCCCGCGAGCGCGCCGCCGGCCGGCAGCATCGCGGCGGCCCAGCCGCCGGCGAGCTGGCGCAGCGCCGCGCGTCGGCCGGCGCGGCGTGGGCGGGAAGGAGAGTCGGTCATGAGAGAAGCCGTGCCGCGCGCGGGCGCGGCAGCATCCGGAAAAACGGACATTCTCGGCAACCGGGCGCGACGCGGCAAACAACGATTCCCGCTTTGCTTATCGCGCCGCGCCGGCTGCGCGAACGCTCAGAACTTCACGCGCAGCCCGCTGACGAACGCGAGCTGCCGATTCGTCGACGATGCGCTGCCGATGTTCGAGATCGCCGCGATCCGGCGATAGCCACCGGATGTCGCGGTGCTCGCATCGCCTGCGGCCAGCTGGTAGATGCCGGACAGGTAAATGTCGGTGCGTTTCGACAACGCATAGTCGAACCCGAGCGTGAACTGGTGCCAGCGCGGCTTCAGCGTCTGGCCGCCGGTGCCCGGCAAGCCGCTCGCGCGTCCGTCGGTGAACGTGTAGACGCCGATCAGCGTCGCCGCCGGCGTGATCTGGTAGCGCCCGTTCACGTCGTAGTTGTTGAACTTGCGCGACGAGCCGTCGACATAGTCGAGCTGCGTGTGGCTCCACGCGAAGCCGAGGGTCGCGCGGCCGAGCGCGTAGTTCGCGCCCGCGACGCCGATCTGCTGCTTGCGCACGCCGCCGTTCAGCCCGTAGAAGAACGCGCCGCTGTAGTCGTTGCCGGTCGTCGTGGTCGCGCCGCCCACCGCACCGCTCGTGTTCGACGTCGCGTTCGGGTGGTTGAGCCGCACGTAGCCGGCGCCCGCCGACAGCGGGCCGTTCACGTAGTTCGCCGACACGCCCCATGCGTTGTTGTTCGAGAAGCCGGTGCCCGCGCCGCCGTTGGCCTGGTTGCTGAACGCGTACAGCGCGTCGGCGGTGAAACCGGCGATCGTCGCGCTGCGGAACTTCACCGCGTTGTTGATCCGGAAGCTCTGGTTCAGGTTGTCGTTGTCGCCGACATGGGTGGCCGGCGACCAGAAACCGGACCCCGCGTACTGCGCGACGAGATCGGTGATCGGCTCGTACTGGCGGCCGAACGTCAGCGTGCCGAGGTCGGCCTTGCTCAGGCCCACGTACGCGGAGCGGCCGAACAGGCGGCCGCCCTGGCCGAGCCCGCCGTCGCTCGGCCGGAACCCGCTTTCGAGCGTGAACACGGCCGCCAGGCCGCCGCCGAGATCCTCGTTGCCTTTCAGGCCCCAGCGGCTGCCGCTCAGCTTGCCGCTCGTCTGCTGGATGTTGCTCGCGCCGCCCTGGCTGTTCGTATAGGCAAAGCCGGCGTCGACGACGCCGTACAGCGTGACGGAACTCTGCGCATGCGCGCCGATGGAACCGATCGAAACCAAACCCAGGACTACCGACTTCTTGATCATGAATAACCTCTTTTTTATGGGTGAATCTGCGAGGATCACGATGCTATTGACGTCGGTCCGGTCGACGAACGTTCGATCCGTGGTTTGCAATTCGCTGCGCGAGCGAATTGCAATGCGTGCCGCTGCACGCTCGACGCGTGCGCCGTGATCGCGTCCGGCGCGGGTGCTGCAGCGGACGTATCGGCATGGATGGCGAACATCGCGCGACGGCCATGCGCGGTCGTGCGCATATCGATCGATGAAATCGTTGGATATCGCGACGAGATCCGTTCGGATGACGATGTTTTTATGCAACGCGGCTCTGTGAGACGCGCGGCCGATGCGGTAGGCACACCTGCATATCGATTCCGCAAAACGTTGGTAGGGCCGCGCGATGCAAGGCAGTAGAGTCGGGCATCCGGCCGCGAGCCGGCCAGCGCCGGGCGCAGCGCACGCAGCGTGCAGCCCGGTCGAACCACGAATATGGGAGCCGTGTGAAATGAGTCGGGATGTGTTGTTTCTGCTGGAACCGGGCTTTGCCGATCCGAAGTATCCGGGCCGACACTTCGTCTGTCCTCACGGACTGGCGATCGAAGGCCTGCTTGCGAGCGCGCCCGAGCGGGCCGGCCGCCTCGACGTGCGCCGGGTCGGTTTCGAACGGCCGCGGCACGCGGTGATCGACGTGCTCGACGACGCGCATCAGGGCCTGCCGGTGCTCGTGCTCGGTAGCGCGCAACCGGCGCCGGACGACGCGCAAGCGCTCGGCACGACGCGCTTCGTCACCGACCCGCGCCGCATCCTCGATCTGCTGGCCGAGCGCCACGGTTTTCCTTCGCTGCATTGACGCACGTCGGCCGTCGCGCACGGCGGCTTCCTTTTTCCCTTTACCGTTCAATCGACAGGAGTATCCGATGGCGTCAACTTCGGCGGCACGCCGCCGCCTGCTGCTCGCCGGCGCCGCGATCGCGGCGGGCCCCGTGGTCGCGCGGGTCGCGTTCGCCGCGCCGACCGTCAACGCCGATCTTGCCGGCACCACGCTGCGCGTCGCGACCTACAAGGGCGGCTGGCGCGCGCTGCTGCAGGCGGCCGGCCTGAGCGACACGCCGTACCGGATCGAGTGGCGCGAGCTCAACAACGGCGTGCTGCACATCGAGGCGCTGAACGCGGATGCGCTCGACATCGGCTCGGGCAGCGAGATTCCCGCGGTGTTCGCCGCACGCCAGAAGGCCAGCGTCCGGTTCATCTCGCGTACGCGGGAGGATCTGAACAACCAGGTCACGCTCGCGCGCAAGGACACGCCGATCCTCGGCATCGCGGACCTGAAGGGCAAGCGCGTCGGCTACGTGCGCGCGACGACGTCGCACTATTTCCTGTACCGGCAGCTCGCGGAGGCCGGCCTCGGTTTCGACGACATCCATCCGATCAACCTGTCGCCGACCGACGGGTTGTCCGCGTACGACCGCGGCGACCTCGACGCGTGGGCGATCTACGGCTACAACGGCCAGCTCGCGCGCAACCGTTACGGGGCGCGCGTGCTGAAGACGGGCAAGGGCTATCTGTCCGGCAATTTCCCGATCTATGCGAACCCGCGCACGCTGGACGACCCGCGCCGGCGCGCGGCTACCGGCGATCTGCTCCTGCGGTTCCAGCGCGCGTACGCGTGGGCGAACGGGCATTTCGGCGCGTATGCGCGCGCGCAGAACGGCGAAACGCGCGTGCCGGTTGCCGATCTCGAGGCGATGTTCGCGCAGCGCAGCGACGACTACGCACTGCTGCCCGTCACGCCCGACGTGATCGCGCAGCATCAACGAGTCGCGGACGTATTCGCGCGAATCGGCGTGCTGGATGGGCCGGCGAACGTCGCGCCGTTCTGGGATACGTCGTTCAACGCGCTGGTGGCGTCGGCGTGATGCGCGAGCGGCGCTTCAAACGCCGGTAGGTGATGCGCGGGCGCGGCAAGGGCGAATCCGCCGTGGCGTGAGATCGCATGGTCGGCCGCCTGCGCGGCGAACGGCCAGTCGTCGTGCGTGCGGTTGCGCGGCTGGCGGATCCCGACGCTCGTGCCGCGACGGGGACGCGCAGGCGCCGGAGCGGGCGCGCCCGGCGCGAATTCAGTCGCGCGGACCGAATCAGGAGAACGTCGATCGGGCGAACGTCGCTCAGGCGAACGTCGTCGCGACCATGATGCCGAACACCAGGCCGAGCGCGATGCCGGTCAGCCGGCCGTAGATCGACGCGCGCACATTGTCGTCCAGCTCGAACGGCGAGCGCTTGTGCTTCCATACGGTGCTGAATGCCACCGGGCGGGTCAGCAGCACGGTGCACGCGATCAGTACCGGCGTCGCGACGAGCATCGCGATGCGCGGCCCGGTCCAGTCGACGCCATGCATCATCAGCGAAACGAGCACGGCGAGCGGCACCTCGACGCACAGGCCGAGCAGCGAGCCGCCGACGAAGGAGTCTCCTGGTGATTGGAACATGGTCGGTCCGTCCGTTCGAATGAAAGCCGCTGCCGCTTTCGAGCCTTTGAAAATGGTGACCGCGGTCCTTGCTGAAGCCCGTGGTCGATCGTGTGGCCGGATGTTAAGGCAAATTGTCGACCGGTTGTCGGCTATTCAAGCTATTTAACAAATGTTCGCCGGAAACCGGGTATCGTGCGCGGATCGGAACGATTCGCCGCGGTAGCCGTCGGCCACGCCGTTCCGGCAGACGGCGCCGGGGCGCCGGGGCGACGTGACCGAGCGGGTGGTGCGTACGCCTGAAGCCAACCAGGGGACTGCAACATGATTGACATTCCGGCCAACCATCCGGCGACGATCGCCTGCAAGGTGTGCGGTGCCGACGCGGACATCTGCGGCGTGGTCGATTTTTCGCGCTGCGGCGCCGACATGATCGCCGGGAAAAAGGTCGATCCGTTCGTGGGCGTGCCGATCTACTACTACGCGTGCCGGCAATGCGGATTCACGTGTACGCCGGCCTTCGACCGCTGGACGCACGACGACTTTGCGCGTCACGTGTACAACGACGACTACGCGCGCCACGATCCGGAGTATCTCGAGCATCGTCCGCAGCAGCACGCCGACCTGATCTGCACGAGCTTTCCGTCGATGCGCGAGACCCGCATTCTCGATTTCGGCTCGGGGCTCGGGCTGCTGGAAAAGAAGTTGTCCGCGCGCGGCTTCGCGGACGTGACTTCGTATGATCCGTTCAGCCATCCCGTCGCGCCGCAGGGGCAGTTCGATTCGATCCTGTCGTTCGAGGTCTTCGAGCATCATCCGGATCCTCGAAGCCTGTTCGCCGACATCATCCGCTACCGGGCGCCTGCCGGCGCACTGCTGTTCCAGACGTCCCTGATCACGCCGGAGATCCTCGCGCGCGGGATCGAGCAATGGTGGTACTGCGTGCCGCGCAACGGGCATATTTCGTTCTATACGAGCCAGGCGCTGACGCTGCTGGCGACGCGGCACGGGCTTGAATTCGGCTCGTTCAGCCCGGAGCTGCACGTGGTGTTCGATCGCGCGGCGGCGCCGGGGTGGCTTGCGAAATTCTTTTAGTGAAAGGGGCGCGTCGCGTCGATCGCGACATCGGCCGCGGACGTGCGCTTCTTCTAGAAGCGATCGATCACGCCGAACTGGACACCGCGCACCGACGCACCCGGCCACGAAGGCGTGAGGCCGGTCACGTTCACGCCTCTCAGCGTGTAGGTGGCCTGGCCGCGGTTGTGAAGCCACGCGGCACTCGCATAGACCAGCACCCGCTTCGACACATCGTATTCACACGCCGCGCTGAACTGGTCGGCATCGTTGTCGCGGCCCGACCGGTCGCGCAGCCATGTATAACCCAGCGACGCGCGAAAACGCGCGTTCACCGCGTAGCGTGCGGAAGCCGACACGCCGTCGCTGTGATATCGCGGCGTTCCGCCGTCGCCATTGAAGTACGACAGGAAGGCCGTCACCGGGCCGAACGCATAGGACACGCCGCCGAGGTTGGCGCGCAGTGCGCCGCTGCCGTGGGTTTGCTGGTGTGCGTACGAAATGCGCAGCGGGCCGTCATGCCAGGCGAACGTCTCGATGTGGCCTGCCAGCCCGTTGCCGTCGCCGTCCTTCGCGTCGCGCAACGACGCCATGATCGTGGTCGAAAAGCCGTGCACCTCGGGGGACAGGTACGTGATCGCATTGCTTTCGTACGGCGTGATTTTCGACAGATTGTTCAGCCCCGACGCGATCGTGCCGGCCCCGAACGCATCGAGCTGCCCCTTGAACGGGATGTAGATCGGCGAATACTGACGGCCGACCCGCACCGTGCCGTAGCGTGAGCTCACGCCGATCCAGGCCTGGCGGTTGAACAACGTGTTGGCGGTGGCCAGGGTGCCGTCCGCCGAGCCGAAGCCGTTCTCGAGATCGAACAGGATCTTCACGCCGTTGCCGATATCCTCCGCGCCGCGCACGCCGATGCGCGAGCCGCGATACGCGCCGGAATCCATCCGGGCGACGTAACCCGCGCCGGGATTCGTGATCTCGATGCTCGTGTCGATCGTGCCGTACAGCGTCACGCTGCTTTGCGCATGGGCCGCCGACGCGTGTGCGGCAATGGCCGTTGCGGCCGCACCGATGCGCAGTGCGAAACGCGTGACGGCCGCCGGCCGGCGCGATCGGCGGCGTCCCGGCGTGAGGTCGTGATTTCGGGTGCGGGAGGCGGGAAAGGAACGAGTCATGGACAACGGTAGCATGCAGTCAAGACAGTGAGGTGACGCGCTGGATGCGGGACGGTGCGGCAACCCTCGCCGCACCATCCCGCACGCGATCCGGTCGATTCCGGCGCTTACTTGTTGTCGGGCAGGGCGTAAGCCACCACGTAGTCGCCCCGATCGGGCGACTGGCGCGCACCGCCTGCCGAGATGACGATGTACTGCTTGCCGCCGATTGTATAGCTCATCGGCGTGCCCTGGCTCCCCACCGGCAACCGTGCCTTCCACAGTTCCTTGCCCGTCGAGCTGTCGAACGCGCGCAGGTAGTAGTCCTGCGTTGCGGCGAAGAACACGAGACCGCCGCCGGTCGTCAGCGAGCCGCCGATGGTGGGCATGCCGATCGGTGACGGCATGTTCATCTGCACGCCGTGAAGGCGCGTGTCCTTCACGGTACCGAGCGGGACTTGCCATGCGATGCGGCGGGTTTTCAGGTCGACCGCGGTGAGGCTGCCGAACGGCGGCTTCTGGCACGGGATGCCGATCGGCGAGAGGAAGCGGTCCTTCAGCACCGAGTACGGCGTGCCGCCGAGCGGCACGGCACCCATGCCCGCGTTCACCGATTCGTTGCCGTCGGAGGCGCCGCCGCGGTTCTTCTCCTGCTCCAGGTGGACCCAGAGGCCCAGCCGCATGTCGTTCACGTAGATCATGTCCGCGTTCGGATCGTACGACAGGCCGCCCCAGTTCATGCCGCCGAGCGAACCCGGGAAGCTGAGCGAGCGATCGGTGTCCGGCGCGGTGAAGAGGCCGTCGTAGCGCATGCCGCGGAAGATCACGCGGCACATCAGCTGGTCGATCGGCGTGACGCCCCACATGTCCGAATCCTCGAGCACGTCGGCGCCGATCTGCGGCATGCCGACGGACAGCGGCTGGGTCTTCGAATACGGCTCGTTCGGAATCGACGCGGTCTTGACCGGATGTTCGACGACCTGCGTCAGCGGCTTGCCGGTCACGCGGTCGAGCACGAACAGCTGGCCCATCTTGGTGCCGACGATCAGCGCCGGCACGCGCTTGCCGCCTTCCGCGGGGAACTCGATCAGCGTCGGCTGCATCGGCACGTCGTAGTCCCAGAGGTCGTGGTGGACCGTCTGGAAGTGCCACTTTTCCGCGCCCGTCGTGGCGTCGAGCGCGAGGAGGGAAGCGCCGTACTTCTCGTCGAGCGCGGTGCGCTTCACGCCCCACAGGTCGATCGCCGCGTTGCCCACCGGCATGTAGACCGTGTTCGACGTCGCGTCGTAGGTCATCGGCGCCCATACGTTCGGCGTCGAGCGCACGAAGGTCTTGCCTTGCGCCGGCTGCGCGTGATCGTCCGGATTGCCCGGATCGAACGCCCACTTCATCTTGCCGGTCATCACGTCGAAGCCGCGGATCACGCCGCCGGGCATGTCGAGCGACACGTTGTCGGCGACACGGCCGCCCGTGACCACCGTCGTGCCCGCGACCGTCGGCGGGGACGTGAGTTGGTACAACGGGCTCTTCGCGTTACCGAGGCCGGCCTTCAGGTCGACGATGCCGTGATCGCCGAAGCCGTCGCACAGCTTGCCGGTGTCCGCATCGAGCGCGACGAGCTTCGCGTCGATCGTGTTCATGAAAATGCGGCGGCGGCACACGGCCGGATCCCCGGACGCGGCGACCGGCAGGACCGGCGTCGATCCGGCGACGGTCGGCTGCACGAGCGGCTTGTCCGCATCGAAGTACGCGAGGCCGCGGCAGCGGACCCAGACCGTCGTCTTGGTCGGGAACGCATGGCGCCATTTCTCCGCGCCCGTCGCGGCATCCACGGCGATCACGGTGTTGTGCGGCGAGCACAGGAACAGCGTCTTGCCGACCTGCAGCGGGGTTTGCTGATCTTCCGAGCCGCCGCCGTCCGGGCTGAGCGGCGTGTCGCCGGTGCGGAACGTCCACGCGACCTGCAGGTGCTTCACCGTGTCGCGATCGATCTGCGCGTAGCGCGTGAAGCGGTCGCCGCCGTCCGAGTGACCGTAGGCCGTCCAGTCGTCGGCGCCTGCATTGCCGGCCGCCGGCACGGGCGTCTCGGTGCCGAACGTGCCGTGCGGCACGAACATGCCGTAGACGAATGCGCCGTTGCAGGCGAGCAGGAGTGCGGCAATGCCCCATGCCATGCCGCGTGCGGGTGCCTTGCCTTCGGCACGGCGCAGCAGCGGCCAGGCCGGCGCGAGCAGCATGCCGATCATCGAGAACATGAAGATCCGCGCGTTGAGCGGCCAGAACGCGAAGCCGACTTCCCACACGGCCCACAGCGCCGTGGCGATCAGCATCACGAGGTAGATCGCGACCGCACTGGCGCGGCGCCGGGCGAGCTGGACGCCGGTCGCGCACAGGGCGAGCCCGGCCAGCAGATAGTACGCGCTCCCGCCACGGGCGACGAGCATGCCGCCGCCGATGACGAAATAAAGGCCGAGGAGCAGCGAGACCGCGCCCGCGGCGGTCAGGCCGATGCGGGCGGAAGCACGAATCGGCTCTGCAGGGGATTGCTTGGACATGAGTGTCTTCTTATCCGTTTGCGCCGGGCTGCATCGACAGGCGGGAAGAGGGCGCCGTGGGTGGCCCCGTTCGAACACGTGGAGAAGGCGCCGCACGGCATGCATGCGCGGGCTTCGCAGGTCCTGATCGTGCAGCCTGGTTAGCTGTAGAAATTAACCAAGCGGTGCATTTTAATGGCGAACCGGAGATTTTGCTCGCCCATTTTTTCGTCGATTCTTGTTCGATTGGTTGAAAGTGTGTTGCAGATCAGTGCGACGGGCGATCGATCGGAAACCCGTCGATTTCTTGCAGCAAGCGAACGAACCGCAGCGGGGGGAAGCCGCCCCGGGCGAAGTTGGGGGCGATGCAGCGCCGTTCTTGATGCAGGTCACGGGAGACGCCGACGCGCCGAGCCACGATGAACGTGTTCGGCCGACCGCGCCGGCCACTGCCGGCCCGCGCCTGTCGCTCGCGGCTCGGCCGCGACCATCGGAGGGCTCGTCATGGATCACGGAAAATCACACATCGTCTGGTTCGACGATCTGCGACGCGGCGACGTGGCGCGCGTCGGCGGCAAGAATGCGTCGTTGGGCGAACTGATCGCCAACCTGTCCGCACGGGGCGTGAGCGTGCCACCCGGGTTCGCTTTGACCGCGGATGCGTACTGGCGCTTCATCGATGCGAACGGGTTGAGGCAGGCCATCGGCAGCACGCTCGAAGCGTTCGGCGCACGCAAGATGTCGCTTGCCGAGGCCGGTGCGTCGATCCGGCAGGCGATCCTCCACGGAGACTGGCCCGACGACATCGCCGACGCGATCCGGGACGCGTATCGGCAACTGTGCCGCGAGGCCGGCAGCGACGACGTCGATGTCGCCGTCCGCTCGAGCGCGACCGCCGAGGATCTTCCCGACGCGAGCTTCGCGGGTCAGCAGGAAACCTACCTGAACGTGCGCGGCGAGCATGCGTTGCTCGCGGCTTGCCGACGGTGCTATGCGTCGCTGTTTACCGACCGGGCGATCGCCTACCGCGAAGAAAAGGGTTTCGATCATTTGCGCGTCGCGCTGTCGATCGGCGTGCAGCGGATGGTGCGTTCGGACCTCGGCGCGGCCGGCGTGATGTTTTCGCTCGACACGGAAACAGGATTCGACAAGGTGGTGCTGATCAACGCGGCGTGGGGGCTTGGCGAGAATGTCGTGCAGGGCACCGTGGATCCCGACGAATATGAGGTGTTCAAGCCGTTGCTCGGCGATCCGGCGTGCACGCCCGTCATCGGCAAGACGCTCGGCGGCAAGGCACGCAAGCTGATCTATGCGCGCGACGAGCATGCACCGACCCGCAACGTGCCGACCTCGAAAGCCGAGCGTGCCACCTTCGTGCTGGCGGACCGCGACATCCTGGCGCTTGCGAACTGGGCCTGCGCGATCGAGGCGCACTATGGTCAGCCGATGGACATCGAGTGGGCAAAGGACGGCGTAAGCGGAGAACTGTTCGTCGTGCAGGCACGTCCCGAAACGGTGCAGTCCCGGCGCGAGGCCAGCGCCATCAAGACCTATCGACTTGGTCGGGCCGGCCGCAAGCTGCTCACCGGCGTCAGTGTCGGCGAGGCGATCGCGGTCGGCAGCGTATGTGTGATCGACAGTCCGCGCGACATGGGGCGATTCGTCGATGGCGCGGTACTGGTGACGCGCACGACGGATCCGGACTGGGTGCCGGTGATGCGCCGCGCCGCGGCGATCGTCACCGATCATGGCGGCCGCACGTCGCATGCCGCGATCGTGAGCCGCGAACTGGGATTGCCGGCCATCGTCGGCACCGGCAATGCGACCCGCATGCTGCACGATCAGCAGGAAGTGACGGTATCGTGCGCGGAGGGCGAGGCCGGGTTCGTGTACGAAGGCATCGCGCAATACGACGTGGAGGCGATCGACCTGACCGACCTGCCGGCTACCCGTACGCAGGTCATGCTGAACCTCGCGAATCCGGCCGCGGCGTTCAGGTGGTGGCGACTGCCTGCCGACGGCGTCGGGCTCGCGCGCATGGAGTTCGTGATCAGCAACCATATCAAGGTTCACCCGATGGCGCTGGCCCACTACGATGCGCTGACGGACGCGCATGCGAAGCGCGCGATCGCTGCCCTGACGACGGGCTATGACGACCCGTCGAACTATTTCGTCGACCGGCTGGCGCATGGCCTTGCGCGTATCGCGGCGGTCTGTCATCCCGCGCCGGTGATCGTCCGCATGAGCGACTTCAAGACGAATGAGTACGCTCATCTGGTCGGCGGCGCGCAGTTCGAACCGCGGGAAGAAAACCCGATGCTCGGCTTTCGCGGTGCGTCGCGCTACTATTCGCCGCGCTATCGTGCCGGATTCGCGCTCGAATGCCGGGCCATCGCGCGGCTGCGAAACGACATGGGATTCAGGAACGTGGTCGTGATGATCCCGTTCTGCCGGACGCTCGACGAGGCGGACCGCGTGCTCGAGGTGATGGCCGCCAACGGCCTGAAGCGCGGCGATGACGGATTGCAGATCTATGTGATGTGCGAAATCCCGTCGAACGTCATCCTCGCGAGCCAGTTTGCGCAGCGCTTCGACGGCTTCTCGATCGGAAGCAACGATCTGACCCAACTGACGCTTGGCGTGGACCGCGATTCGGCGGAACTGGCCGGGTTGTTCGACGAACAGAACGCCGCCGTGAAGTGGATGATCGCCCGCGTCATCGAGTCGGCCCGCAACGCGGGAGCGAAGGTCGGCCTGTGCGGCCAGGCGCCGAGCGATCATCCGGCGTTCGCCGATTTTCTCGTGGCGTGCGGCATCGACTCGGTTTCCGTCAGCCCCGACAGCTTCATCGCGGTCAAGCGTCGCGTGGCCGCTGCGGAGCGCGCTGCGCCCGGCGAGCGTGCGGCGCCGGAATGAACGGGGTCGGATGGGCACACGACGGTCCCGCACCGGGTTGAAGGCGCATCACGCCGCGCACGAGCGCGGCCAGCCGCGTTCGGCCCGGACGAACGCCGCTTGCAGTACCGGATGCACGTCGGCGTGCCAGTGATCGCCGGTAAAGAGCCCGTAGTGGTCGCAATCGTCGATGTCGACGCGTTGCCGGGCATCCGCCGCGAGGCCGCTGCACATGGCCAGCGCGGCATGGGTCTGGCCGGCACCGGTGACGGCATCGCACTTGCCTTCGACGGTCAGCAACACGATCGAGCGCAGCGCGGCGGGCTCGACCCGCTGGCCGTGAACGTGCCACGTCCGGTTTGCCAGGCAAGCCCGCTGGAACACGATGTCGACTGTATCGAGGAAATACTCGGCGGGCATGTCGAGGAGCGTCAGGTACTCGCGCAGTGCGCGGCGTGCGGTTGCGAGTGCGTCGGCGTCGTCGCTCGACACCGCTCGTCGATAGCGATCGACCAGCGCCATGTAGCGTTGCGGGTAGGTGACCGCGATCTCGGCGCGCTGCAGATAGGCCGGAAATACCTGCCGCCCGTATCCGGCGAAGCCGTGCGGCACCGTATCGATCAGCGTGGCGCGACACCAGTCGAGAGAATGCGACCGGGCCGCGGTGCCGAGCGCACTCGGATTGATGCGGGCATCGAGCGGGCCGCCGATCAACGTCAGGCTCGCCGGCAGCGCGGCGTCGCGTTGCGCGCGCAGCGCGATGGCACCGAGCGACGGAAACGTCGCCTGACAGACGGCGACGACGTGCACCGGCCGGGTGTCCGCAAGCAGGGTATCGACGAAGCGGTCGAGCATCGACACGTATTCGTCGAGGCCGAATCGGCCCGCGTCGCACGGCACGTCGCGCGCATCGGTCCAGTCGGTGATGCAGACGTCGCCGTCGGCCAGCAGGGTCTCGACCGTCTCGCGCATCATCACGGCCGCATGGCCGGCCAGCGGCACGCAGAGCAGGATCACGCGTTGTGCACCGGCGTGCGAGAAGCGGCGCAGCGTGCAAAACGGCGTGTGCGAGACGATCGTTTCGTCGACGTCGATGCGACGGCCGTCCACGTCGATCGAATCGATGGCGAACCGTGGTGCCTCGGCATGCAGGTCGAGCAGGGGTTCGAAAAGGTCGGCGTAGCACGCCGCCGCGGCATCGGGCCAAAGACCGCACGTGAACCGCGCCGCCGCGCCCCACGTTCGCAACCATTGCCGTTGCCGTTCGATCAGGTCATACCACATGGCGGATGGGCGGAAAATCGCGGGAAAGTTGGACAAGCCTACTGTCGCCGGATTGTGCCGCGACGGGTTGACCTGCATCAGTGTCGCCCCGATCGCCGGTGCATAAGCTGGTCCATGGATCCCGGACGGATGCACGGAGTGGGCCATGGACACGTCTCGACGCATGCTCGTCGTCTTCTACTCGCGCAGTGAAACGACGGCGGCGGTTGCGCACCGGCTTGCCGCCGAGCTTGGCGCGGATTGCGAACGGCTGCGGGAAGCCGACGATCGGCGGCGGACGGGGGCCGTCGGCTTCCTGCGTTCGCTCGCGGACGTGATCCGCGATCGTGCCGCGGACCTTCGGCCAACAGCCTGTTCGCCGTCCGCATACGATGTGGTCGTGCTAGGTACGCCGGTCTGGGCGGGCCGTGCATCGACGCCGATTTCGACCTGGCTCGCGCGGCACGGGAGCGAACTGCGCGCGACCGCATTCTTTTGCACGATGGGCCTGCGCGGCGACATCACTGCATTCGGGCAGATGCAGGCGCTGGCGCGGCAAAGGCCGATCGCGACGTGCGCGATTTCCGGGCGCGATATCGGCCGCGGCCTGGCCGCTCGGAAGCTCGCCCGTTTTGCGCGTTCGATCGCCCGCCGGCTTGCCTCCGGCGAACGGCACATGCGCGCGGAGCGGGCAACGTGACGGCGCAGTCCGGGGCCAGGCGCGACTACGATCATGTGCTGGTCGGCGGCGGCATTGCCAGCGTGTCCGCGGCGCATACGTTGCGGCGCGAAGATCCGTCCGCGCGCATCGCGATCCTGTGCGGCGAACACGTGCTGCCGTATCAGAGACAGCCGCTGACAAAGGAATTTCTCGCAGGAAACCTCACCCCGGCGGCAATCGCGATACACCCGGCGGGGTTCTACGAGATGCGCAGGATCGATCTGCTTCTAGGGGCGAGGGGCGCGTCGGTCGACTGCGGCGCGCATGTCGTCAGGCTGGAGGACGGCTCCGCGATACACTACGGCAAGCTGCTGATCGCGACCGGTGCGTCGCCACGCCGTCTGGCGGTGCCGGGGGCGACGCTGGCGGGCATCGGTCACCTTCACGACCTCGACGACGCGCTCGTGCTTCGCGACAGCGCCGCCCGGCGACGACGCCTGCTCGTCGTGGGCGGAGGCTTCACGGGTTTCGAGGCGGCGGCCACGCTGCGCGGGCGCGGTCTGGAGGTCACGCTCGTCGAGCGCTGCGAGCGGCTGTTGCCGCAGCTGAATTCCGTTCGGCTATCCGATCACTTTGCCGGGTTGTGTGCGACGCGCGGCGTCGACGTTCGAACCGGAACGACGGTGGAGCGCTTCATCGGAGAGCATTCGATCGAGGCGGCCGTGCTCACCGACGGCAGCGTCATCGAATGCGACCTCGTCGTGATTGCCGTGGGCGTCGAGCCAAACTGCGGGTTTCTCGCGGGCAGTGGCATCGCGACAGTGGATGGCGTGCTTGTCGACGAATGCCTGCAATCGTCGGATCCGGACGTCCATGCGGCCGGCGACGTCGCGCGGTTTCGCGATCCGGTATTCGGCGTGCAGAGGCGTATCGAGCACTGGGACAACGCGGTGCGTCAGGGGCGCCTGGCCGCCAGGAACATGCGCGGTGCGCGCTTGCCCTATCGGGATGTATCGATTTTCTACGGAAGCGTATTCGACGTACCGTACAACTTCCTCGGCAACGCTGCTGATGCGACCGAAGTCGTCGAGCAGGGCCGATTCCCGCATGCTCCGTACTCGTTGCTCTATCTGAGACATCATGTCCTGCGTGCGATGTTCTCGATCGGTGTCCGCGCGGATGAAATGACCGCCGCCGAGGAGACGATACGCCATCGGGTCAATCTCGGCGCGCAAGTCGAGGCTGTGACGCACGACGTATCGCGGCTGTGCGAACTCCCCGCGCAAACGGTCTTGATCCTGCAGGGTGGCGGTGCGCTCGGCGCATTCGAAAGCGGAGCGATCGCCGCGCTCGAGTCGCGGGGCGTCCGTCCGGACGTGATCGCGGCCGTGTCGATCGGCGCGTTCAACGGCGCGATCGCAGCGAGCCATCCGGGGCATGCGGCCGAAGCACTCGACGCATTCTGGCGCGAGCTGTCGATCAGGAGTCCGGTGGGCGTGCCGTCGTCCGCCTATGCGGGACATGCGTTGCTCGCGTGGCATATCGCGCTGTTCGGCGTTCCGAATTTCCTTCGGCCGCACTGGTGGCCTGACGGGATTCCGCCGTCCGGCTTTGCTACGTGGTGGACGAGCTGCTACGACACGCAGCCGATGCTCGCGCTACTGCGCCGCCATGTCGATTTCGACGCCCTGGCGGGCAGCGCGACGCGCCTGCTGCTTGGAGCCGTGGACGTGGAAAGCGGGGAGCGGCGCATCTTCGACAGCTATGTCGATCGCATCACGCCCGAGCACCTGCTCGCCAGCGGTAGCCTGCCGCCCGCGATGCCGTGGACGCGTATCGACGGCCGCGCTTACTGGGACGGCGGCATCATCAGCAACTCGCCGCTCGATCTCGTGATCGAACGGTGCGGGCGGATAGCAGGGCGCGTGTTTGTTGTCGATTTGTTTTCAGGGTCGCGCCCGTTGCCATCGAACCTGATCGAGGTCATGCTGCGGCGCGACGAGATCGTCTATGCCGATCGGGTTCGTAACGACCTGCGGTTCGAGGAAAACGAGAACGACTTTCGCGATCTCGTCGAACGTATAACCTGCCAGCTTGATCCCGAAACGGCGGCCCGCATGCGACAACTCCCGGAATACATCCGACTCATGGGGAGTCGTGCGCCCGTACGGGTCTTCAGGATCGCGCTGAATGGCCTCGCCGGAGCCACGGACACTTTCGCGCGCGACTTCGATTTTTCCGATACATCGATTGCAGCGCTGTTCGAACTCGGCCGCCGCGCGGCGCTCGCAGTGCTCGCGTCCAACGCGGCGGAACCGCTCGGGGGCGCAGCCGGCCGGCCTGGTCGAGCGAGGCCACCAACGCCTTGAACGCTTCCCACTCCACGGCGGGGAACGTTTCGATCGCTCGCGTCTTCCGGATGACCTGCATCAAGAACGCTTGCCCGGCAGGAGCGGATATTGACGTTCTCGCATGTCGACCGCGATCGACATGTCCCGTGCCTTCTGCGTCTTCACGTTCATGATCCGGACACCATCATGCCCGCCTTGTTTACGAACACGTCGAATCGCCAGATCATTTCCCGTTCCGAAGCATCGGCGCTGCGCGTGTCGGCTGCCGCGCATCGCCAGCATCACCCGATCGACGCCGGCGGCGACTGGCTGCTGAGTCCCCACGAAATCGCGATCCTGATGGTGCTCGCCAGCGAGCCGCGGCGCCAGCAGGGCGACCCCGCCGACCTGCGCTGCCTCGCCGATCGCGGTCTCGTTCGACTGGATGCGGCATCGCTTGCCGAGGCGCCCGCCCGCCTGTCGCCCGACGGGCGCCGGATGGTATCGCGACTCGCCAGGCGCGATCGCGCCTGGCAGGGGCGCAATGTCGACGTAACGACCGGGTTTCGCGCGATCGCAGCGGAGACATCGGTCGCGATCGCTCACCACGCCGCGCGCTGACCTGTATCAATTCCACGCGGTGCAGCGGGAATTACCGTTGTTTTCATCGATTGCGAACAGGAGTCGATGGCCATGAAAAGCGACAGCGCGCTGAAGAAGGACGTCGAGCAGGAACTCGAGTGGGACCCGTCGATCGATGCGGTGCGCATCGGCGTCGAAGTGCACGAACGCATCGTGACGTTGACTGGGCACGTCGCCAGCTATCTGGAAAAGGTCGCGGTGCGCAAGGCCGTCGAGCGTATCGAAGGCGTGCGCGGCATCGTGCTGGAACTCGAGGTGCAAACGGACGACGGCAAGCATCGCTCGGACGAGGACGTCGCCATTGCAGCGCGCTCGCTCCTGATGTGGGATGCGGGGCTTGGCGAGCAGGCCGTGCACGTGACGGTCGAGAACGGGTGCGTGACGCTGTCGGGCGAGGTGATGTGGAGCTACCAGATGCAGGAGGCGGAGCGGGCCGTCGAGCGGCTGCGCGGCGTCACCCGGATCATCAACGAGATCCACGTCCGGCCGCATCCGACGCAATCCGACATCGCGGGCAAGATCCAGGCGGCCTTGATTCGGCATGCAACGGAAGAGGCCGCACACGTCGGCATTACCGTCCAGGACGGTTGCGTGACGTTGACGGGCCAGGTGGGCTCGCTGGGCGAACGGCGGCTTGCCTTCCATGCCGCGTGGTCGGCGCCGGGCGTGCGCAACGTGGTCGATCAACTTACGGTTGCATGATGGTTCGGGCGGCGGCGGACATCGATCGATGGTCCGCCTCGCCCCGGCCGGGAGAACGAACATGAATGCCGCGATGCTCTGTACCCGCGATGTTGCCATGTGTTCGGCACGAGCAACCGTCGTCGAGGCGGCGGAAATGATGCGCGGCGCGCACGCCGGCGATCTGATCGTCGTGCGCGAACAGGAGGGGCGATGCGTGCCGGTCGGTGTCGTGACCGATCGCGACATCGTGCTGACGGTCGTCAGCCCCGATGCGCAGGCCGGCTCGCTGTTCGTCGGTGACATCATGTCGGCGCCCGTCGCGACCGCGAACGTCGACGACGACATCTGGCTGCTCGCGAAGCGGATGCGCCAGCATGGCGTCCGTCGATTGCCGGTCGTCGGCGGCGACGGCGAACTGGTCGGCATTGTCTCGCTCGACGATCTGCTGCGCGCGGCCGCGGCGCTGCTCGACGAGTTGCGGCTCGTGGCGGCCCGCCAGCCGTATTTCGAGGAGAAGCAGCGTGGCTGATCCGGCCGGATCCAGCTTCCGTCGCGCCGCGCATGGCGCAGCGGCGGTCTCGATGCCGGTGCGATGCGCCCTTCGGGCGCGCGCGAACGCCATCGCGGCTCGCGGCGTGGCGCGACCGATGAGGGAAGCAGCTTGCGCTCGCACGGCAAGGAAAGGGGGTAATCATGACGATTTCCGGTGAATTGAACGAAGCGGACTGGACTGTGGAGATCGAAACGGTTGGCGTCGAGTCCGGCGGGTACCGCTGCCGTGTCCACGTGACGGTTCGCTCACCCGACTGCAAGTGCGAGCATGTCTTCCCGCATCACCGCGTATTCGCGACCGAGCGCGAGGCAGCGCTGGAGGGACTGCGAAGCGGAATGACATGGGTCGAAATGAAGAAATCGGACACGTTCACGTACTGACGGACGGTGTTGCTCACCGTCGTCTGCACCGCATGCGCATCGGCAAGCACGGCGACACGAACCCTGCGCGCGCGGCATGACCTGGCGCCTGCGAATGCCGCGTCGCCGGCGTCCCGCCGGGCCGCGGGCATGCGTTGATCCCGGTCAAGGCCGCGGGGCACGGCCTCAATACGATGGATCGCATCTCCGCGAAGAATGACGACCATGAACAGGCTCAGACGCGCAAGCCGCGTGCTTGTGCCGTGCGCGGCCGCATGTTGCGTGCCGACGCAGCCGGCACATGCGCAGCATGCACGCCATGTTCCCCGCCAGGATTTCCACGGGCGGGACTTTCGCCATTTCGCGCCGAGGGAGCGTACGCGGTGACAGCGCGGTCGAGGACCCGCGCGGATACTATCCGTATGTCGCGTCGTGCAATGGCGTGTGGACCGCGGTCCCGGCGAGTCCGGGACCCGCGCCGCAATGACGGAAGCGACGCTGCTCCAGATCGCAGCGGCCGGGTACCGGTTGCACGATTGCGCGCGAGCGACGCGGGAGGGCGCATGATGAACGGATCCTGGCCGGACGCTGGCATCGACGACGCGCTGCTGACGGATTGGTATGAACTGACGATGATGCAGGCCGCGTTCGATGCCGGAATGAACGACATGGCCAGCTTCGAGTTCTTCGTACGGGCGCTGCCCGAGCAGCGGGCATTCCTGATGGCGGCGGGACTGGAGCTCGTCCTCGACTATCTGGAGGGCCTGCGCTTTACGGCCGCCGGCCTTGAGCGACTGGCCGCGACCGGGCGCTTGCGAGCCGATTTCCTCGCGTCGCTCGCCGGCTTGCGCTTTACCGGTACGGTCGACGCGATGCCGGAAGGCACGGTGTTTTTCGCCGACGAACCGATCCTGCGGATCACGGCGCCGCTTCGCGAGGCGCAGTTCGTCGAGAGCCGCGTGATGAACCTGCTCCATTACGCGACGCTGGTTGCAAGCAAGGCCGCACGCGCCACGCTCGTCGCGCATGGCAGGTTGCTGGTCGATTTCGGCCTGCGGCGCGCGCATGGCGCGGAGGCGGCGATGCTGTCCGCGCGGGCCAGCTACCTGGCAGGATTCTCCGGCACGGCGACCCTGCTCGCCGGCGTGCGCTACGACATTCCCGTGTACGGCACGATGGCGCATTCATACGTCCAGGCGCACGACGACGAAGCGCTCGCGTTCGAGCATTTCGCCAGATCGCAGCCGGATAACGCGGTGCTGCTGATCGATACGTACGATACGGAGCACGCGGCGCACAAGGTCGTCGAACTGGCGCGGCGGCTTGCGCTCGACAACGTGCGCATCAAGGGCGTCCGGATCGACAGCGGCGATCTGGCGGCGCACGCGCGCAACGTGCGCGCGATTTTCGACCATGGCGGCCTGACGGACGCGACGATCTTCGCGAGCGGCAATCTCGATGAAATCCGGCTGCGGGAGCTCGTCCGGCAGCACGCGCCGATCGACGGTTTCGGAATCGGCACGCGGATGAGTACGTCGGCGGACGCACCGTGTCTCGACTGCGCGTACAAGCTCGTCGAGTATGCGGGCCGGGCGCGCTGCAAACGTTCGGAGGGCAAGGCCACGCTGCCCGGCCGCAAGCAGGTGTTCCGGCAATACGGCCCGGATGGGCGAATCGCCGCCGACAGCCTCGGACTCGACGGCGAGCGCATCGACGGAACGCCGCTGTTGCGGCCCGTCATGATCGGAGGGGCGCGACTCGCGGCCCCCACGCTCGGCGAGAGCCGCATGCACGCAATGCGCGAACTGTCCACGCTGCCCGATCCGATGCGTGCACTGGCGCCCGTCATGCCGCTGCAGCCGGCGATTTCTCCGGCGCTGGCGGCACTGGTCGCGCAGGAGAATGCCCGGCCGGACACGCACGCGGGGCAGCAAGCGGCATGAACGGTGCACGCATCCCGGCCGGCCGCGCGCCATCGCTTCTGTTGCGAGGAAGTGCGCGCGCGTCTCGTGTTCGCCGTCCTCGAACGGACGTTCCTCGTGCGCGGCGAGCGTGACGCCGAGACGGGCCGCGATCCGTTCGCCGAAGGCGCGACACGAGGCGAAGGCAAACAGGCTGAAAGGGAGTCGTTCCATGGCATGGCTACCTCGATTCATGCAGTTATCGCGCGTCGCGAATCATGACGCGCTTTGACGTGTTCAACGGTGATGCGGACGGCATCTGTTCGCTTCAGCAGCTGCGGCTCGAGATGCCGGCCGAGTCGGTGCTCGTGACGGGTCCCAAGCGCGACATCGCGCTGCTCGCGCGCGTGCCGGCCGCCCGAGGCGACATCGTCACCGTCCTGGACATTTCTCTCGACGTGAACCGCGCGGCACTCGACGCGCTGCTGGCGCGCGGGGTCGACATCGACTATTTCGATCACCACATGGCCGCCGCCGTGCCCGCTCATCCGCACCTTCGCACGCATATCGACACGGCGCCGGACACCTGTACGAGCGTCATCGTCGACCGATACCTGGCGGGCCGGCAGCGACTCTGGGCGGTGGTCGGTGCCTATGGCGACAATCTCGTCGGCGTGGCCGGCAGGCTCGCCGCCGCCTGCGGCCTGACGGATGCCGATGCCTACCGTCTGCAGGTGCTCGGCGAATCCGTCAACTACAACGGCTACGGCGATTGCCCGGACGACCTCTTCATGCCGCCGCCGGCCGTGTATGCGGCGGTGCGGCAATATGCGAACCCGCTCGAGTTCGCGAGGTCGCCCCTCGCGCGGCGGCTCGACGCCAACCGGCGACGCGATATCGCGCTTGCGGAGCGACAGCGCGCGAACATCGCGCTGCCGGGGGCGGACGTCTATATCCTCCCCGACACGCGCTGGGCGCGTCGCGTGCGCGGCGTTTTCGCCAATCGGCTCGCGCGTGGTGACGCGGCACGCGCTCACGCGGTGCTGACGTCGTCGGCCTCGGGTGGGTACACCGTCAGCGTTCGCGCGCCGGTCGCCGCACCGTACGGCGCAGATCGTCTTTGTCGCGCATTTCCGGAGGGCGGCGGCCGGGAAGGGGCGGCCGGCATCAACCGGCTCGCGCCGGAGCGCCTCGACGCGTTCGTCGAGGCGCTCGCGAACGCATACTCCGCTGCGTGAGCCGACGCAGGCGCGCTCGTCGGTGTGGTACGGCGTGGCCGGAACGGGTGTCATCGGGATGCTCCTGACCGGTGGCCGTTGCGCGGCAGGACTCGCTGCGATCGTGGCGCCGGGCAATGCAGGGCGGTTGACGCAGGTCAAGCCCGCCGGCCGCCCCACCCGGGAAGATGAACCGCCATCATCGGCGGGAGAGGCGTCGTGGAGCACCATGCTGAGGTATTGCGGGGCGGGCGCTGGACGCTGCCCGTGCCGGGCTGGCGGGACATCGTCGCGACGCTGATCGTGGTGGGTTTCCTGTTGCTGGCCGGCATCGCGGCGCACCAGATGGCCGGCCCGCTGGCGGTGGCGCAGCCCCCGGCGATTTCGCTGTCGCCCGCGGCGCTGCCCGGCTACACGCTGCGCACGGTCGCGCGCATGTTCGCGGCACTGCTCGCGTCGATCGTCTTCACGTTCGTCTACGCGACCGCGGCCGCGCGCAGCCGTCGCGCCGAGCGCGTGTTGATCCCGCTGCTCGACGTGCTGCAGTCGGTGCCGATCCTCGGCTACCTGTCGTTTACGGTGCTGTTCTTCCTGTCGCTGTTTCCGGGGCGGATCCTCGGCGCCGAGTGCGCGGCGATCTTCGCGATCTTCACCAGCCAGGCCTGGAACATGACGTTCAGCTTCTATCAGGCGCTGCGCACGGTGCCGCTCGATCTCGACGAGGCGAGCCGCAGCTTCCGGCTGTCCGCATGGCAGCGTTTCTGGCGCCTCGACGTGCCGTTCGCGATGCCGGGACTCGTCTGGAACGCGATGATGTCGATGTCGGGCGGCTGGTTTTTCGTGGTCGCGTCCGAGGCGATCGCGGTCGGCAACCTGCACGTCGACCTGCCGGGCGTCGGCGCCTACGTCGCGCAGGCGATCGCGAGCCGCGACCTCGCCGCCGTGGGCTGGGCGATCGTCGCGATGAGCGTCGCGATCGTCCTGTACGACCAGTTGCTGTTCAGGCCGCTGGTCGCATGGTCGGAACGGTTCCGCTATGGCGATGCCGCGCCCACGGTCGGGTCGCGCAGCTGGATGCTCGACCTGTTCCACCGATCGCGATGGATCGGCCGTGCGGTCGGCCCGGTCCGGGCGGTGCTGCGTCGGGCGGCGCGCGCGCGGCTGCGCGGGTTCATGCCGGCATGGCGCGGCCGGATCGCGCTGCCGCGACACACGGGCGACGTGCTCTGGTTCGCGGCGTGCGGCGCGGGATGCGCGTATGCGGTGTACGAACTGTTCCGGCTCGGACGCGCGACGCTGACCTGGACGGACCTGCGCGTCGTCGCAAGCGAAGGCGGGCTCACGTTCGTCCGCGTGACCGTGCTGGTCACCCTCGCGTCGGCGATCTGGGTGCCGATCGGCATCGCGATCGGCCTCCGGCCGGGCGTGGCCGCCCGCATCCAGCCGGTCACGCAGTTCCTCGCCGCGTTTCCGGCCAACCTGCTGTTTCCGGTCGCGGTGTTCGCGATCGTGCGCCTGCGGCTCGAACCCGACATCTGGCTGTGCCCGCTGATGATATTGGGCGCGCAATGGTACGTCCTGTTCAACGTGATCGCCGGTGCGAGCGCGTTCCCGGCCGACCTGCGCGAAGCGGCCGCCTGCTTCCGGGTGCGGCCGCCGACCTGGTGGCGTCACGTCATGCTGCCGGGCGTCCTGCCGTACTTCGTGACCGGCGCGATTACCGCGTCGGGCGGCGCATGGAACGCGAGCATCGTCGCCGAAGCGGTGAGCTGGGGCGGCACACGCCTGGATGCCGGCGGACTCGGCGCCTATATCGCGCGGATGACCGACGCCGGCGACTATCCGCGCATCGCGCTCGGCGTGGCCGCGATGTCGTTGCTCGTGATCGCGACCAATCGGCTCGTGTGGCGCCCGATGTACGCGTTCGCGGAGCGCCGCACGCGGCTCGATTGAGCCCTCGACCGATCCTTTACTCACGGGAGACCCGTGTGCCGAACCTCAGCGAATACACGGAAGGGAACGTCGCCGGCGCGGCTGCGCCGCCTTCGGACCCGGCGGCGGTCGTGCTCGAGATGCGGGCCGTATGCAAATCGTTCACGAAGCCGTCCGGCGAACCGCTGCACGTGCTGGCCGATATCGACCTCGCGCTGCACGAAGGCGAGATCCTGGGGCTGCTGGGCCGCTCCGGCTCGGGCAAGTCCACGCTGCTGAGGATCGCCGGCGGGCTCGTCAAGCCCTCGTCCGGCACGGTGGCGTATCGCGGTGCGCCGCTCGCCGGTCCGACCGACGGCATCGCGGTGGTGTTCCAGACCTTTGCGCTGTACCCGTGGCTGACCGTCATCGAAAACGTCGAGCTCGGCCTCGACGCGCTGGGCCTCGCGCCGGGCGACGCGCGCGCACGCGCGGCCGCCGCGATCGAGCTGATCGGGCTCGACGGGTTCGAATCGGCGTTTCCCCGCGAACTGTCGGGCGGCATGCGCCAGCGGGTCGGTTTCGCCCGCGCGCTCGTCAGCGAGCCCGCGCTGATGTTGATGGACGAACCGTTCTCGGCGCTCGACGTGCTGACCGCGGAAACGCTGCGCACGGATTTTCTCGACCTGTGGGACGCGCACCAGCTGTCGACCCGGTCGGTGCTGATGGTGACGCACAACATCGAGGAAGCCGTGCTCATGTGCGATCGCATCCTGGTGCTCGGCGCCGGTCCGGCGCGCATCGAGGCAACGCTGAACGTGCCGCTGCCGCGTCCGCGCAGTCGGCACGATCCGGCCGTTCAGGCGATCGCCGGCAAGATCTATGCGACGCTGACGGCACGCATCACCGACGCGACGGCAGGCCGGGAAGCGGCGGGCAGCGCGCTGGCCATGAAGCTGCCCGACGTGTCGAGCCACCATCTCGCCGGATTCGTCGACACGCTCGCTGCCGCGCCGTACGAGGGGCATGCAGAGCTCGGCACGATCGCATCGGCGCTCGCGCTCCGGGTCGACGCGCTGTATTCGACGGCGGCCGCGCTCCATCTGCTCGCGTTTGCCGAATGGCACGACCGGAGCATCCGGCTGAGTGCCGCGGGTCACGTGTTCGCGCAAAGCGACGACAACGCCCGGCGGCGTCTGTTTCGGGAGCATGTCGTCCGGTTCGTGCCGCTCGCCGGGCATATCGACGAAGTGCTGGGCGAACGCGAGGGGCACCGCGCGCCGCGCGAGCGTTTCGAGCTCGAACTCGAGGATCATCTCGATCCGCGCAGCGCCGACCAGGCGCTGAGGGTCGTGATCGACTGGGGGCGCTACGCGGGACTGTTCGACTACGACGACCATACCCGCACGTTCGGCCGCTGACCGCTCGGGCCGCATGTCGGGCGCGTGCTTGATCGGCATCAAGCGTCGCGCGGCGGGGCGTGCGACGCTGGACGAACCGTCGACGCGACCGCGTCGATCCGGCAGACAAGCTCCGCAACCCGACGTCAATGACCGTTCACGGGAGGACTGACCATGAACTGGCTTTCGGAATACTTCGCCCAGCGCACGAGCCCGCTGTCGCTTTCGCTCTGGGCTCATCCGCCGCTCGCGCTCGGGCCGGACGGCCCGATCTGTCGGGAGCCTTACCGGTTGCCGTACCCGGGTGTGGAACTCGTTTTCACGGCGGCGGAAGCGGTCGAGCGCGGCGGGAAGGTCTACACGCTGCCGGCGCGTTATGACGTCAGGGGGCTGCTTGCCGCGCGCAGCACGGCGCGCGACGAGGCCGCGTCGTTCTTCCGCGAGGTGACGATTTTCGGGCCGTCGCAGTTCAATCGCGACTTCGTGGTGACGGTCAACGGCGAATTTTCGTTCGTGCCGTCGTTCTGGCAGGACGGGTCGCCCGGTTTCTCGGGCATCTGCGTGCCCGCCGCGAGCGGTCGCGCGACAGGCGAGAGAACCGGCCCGCCGTGGCTGTTCCAGGGATATCTCAGCATCTAGGGCTCGCTCCCGCCATCGGCGGGAACAGGCGTCACGCACGCATGCCCGCGCGTTTTCGCCAGAAGGCGAGGCACACGAGCGCGCCGAGCATCCCGCCGAGGTGGGCGAAATGCGCGACGCCGCTCGTGTCGCCGCTGAGGCCGGACAGCAATTCGGTCAATGCATAGCCGGCCGCGAAGAGCCAGGCGGGCATCGGTACCGGCGGGAACAGCAGCACGACGCGCCGTTTCGGAAACAGCACGGCGTAGGCGATCAGCGCGCCGAAAACGCCGGCCGACGCACCGACGGTCGGTGCGTCGGCCGGCGGCAGGGCACGCATCACGCCGAGCTGCGCGATCGCGCCGGCCAGCACGCTCGCCAGATAGAGCGCGAGAAAGCGTGCGCGCCCGAGCACGCGTTCGACATCGCGTCCGAACATGTAGAGCCCGAACATGTTGAACGCGACATGGGCGAGACTGGCATGCAGCACGCTATAGGTCAGCAACTGCCAGACGTGGAAATCCGGTGTCGCCGGCGCGCCCGATGGGGCGGGCGGCCATAGCGCGAACAGGTCGATGAGCACCGGCCAGCCGCTCGCCTCGGCGATGAACACGGCGAAGTTCACCAGAATCAGTGCGTAGGTCATGGCGACGGAATCCGCGGGACGGAGGTGGCGTTGGCGGCCAGCGGTACGGCCGGCATCGAACGTCACGACATACCGTCACGTTAGCGGTGGCACATGCGCGGCCGTTGAGGCAGATCATGGATGGCCGCCGCCTCGCCGTCCGCGCCTCGTCGGCCCGACGGCGTACGGCACATTGACGTGCGTCAAGCCCGCCCAGGGCGCCGCGCTTACCCTGAACTCGGGAAACATGCGTCGCCGCGAGGCGGCGCGCATGCGTATCGTCCACGCAAAGGGCAACGGGAGCTTCATCATGCACATTGGAAGAATCAGTACCCGACCGGTCGAATCGTGCACGGTCGAATGCAGTGCGTTCGAACTGGCCGATCGCATGCGGCACGCGCATGTCGGCGACATCGTCGTGATCGAGTACCGTGATGGCGAAGCCATTCCGATCGGCCTGGTCACCGACCGCGACCTGGTGATCGAGGTGATGGCCCGCGGCGACGATCCGGGCGACGTGACGGCCGGCCAGATCATGTCGCGGGGTCTCGTCGTCGTGTCCGACACGGACGAGATCGGCGTCGCGCTCGATGAGATGCGCCGGTCGGGCATTCGGAGACTGCCGGTCGTCGACGATGCAGGCCGCCTCGTCGGCATCGTGACGCTCGACGATATCGTCGGGCATCTCGCGGGGCTGCTCGGCAGCGTCGCGGAAGTCGGCAAGCTGCAGCAGATCGAGGAGCAGCGTTTCCGCGCGTGACGCCGCGGGGCCGGCGCCCGGCGCGGGCCGGGCCGCTTGTCCGAGGGATTCGCGCCGCGCGCCTACGCGTGCAGCGCGGCGCGCAACGGCGCCCAGAACGCGCCGCTTTCATACGCGACGGCATCGCAATCGGTGTCGAAACGAATCGCGATCGCTGCTTCGGCTTCGGTCAGCGGATCGGCATGCTCGATCTGCCGGGCCAGCACGGCGGTGTCGGCATCGGAGGCATCGCGTCCGCGTGCCGCCCGGGCAGCGACGCGCGCGGCGAGCGTCGCCCGGCTCGCGGTGAAATCGAGCATCGCGACGCGCACGCCGAGCCGTGCGGCGAGCGCGATGAACGCCGCCCGGTTGCACCGGCGCAGGAACGTCGCGTCGACGATTGCCGTGTAGCCGCTGTCGATGACCACGCGCGCCTCCGAAAGCAGGCGATCGTAGATCTCGTCGATCGCCGTGTCCGAATAGGCAACGGAGGGCAGGCGGGTGTCGGCCGATGCCCCGGCCAGGCGCTTGCGCTCGACGTCGCTGGACAAGCGGATGGCGCCGAGCCGCTCGGCCAGCGCACGGCTCGCCAGCGACTTGCCCGAACCGGAAACCCCGTGACACAGGAGCAGCGCAGGTTGCGCATCGCGTCGCGCACCGGCCATCGCCGACGCAATGCGCAGATAGCGGGCGCGTGCCGCCGCGTCGCCGCGCAGCCGGGCGGTCAGCGCGCGCACCAGCGCACGGTAGACGAAGTAGCACGGCAGCACGCCCAGTGCCGCGTGGTCGCCCGTGCGGGCCAGCCAGCCGGAAAGGAGGCGGTGGGCGCAATCCTCGCGTCCGTGGGCGGAGAAATCCATCAGCGCGAACGCGAGATCGCTCGCCACGTCGATCCAGCGCAGCGCGTCGTCGAATTCGACGCAGTCGAACATCAGGATCCGGTTCCGCCAGCGCACGATGTTCTCGAGATGCAGGTCGCCGTGGCACGCGCGCACGAAACCGCGCGCATGCCGATCGGCGAGCCGCGGTGCGATGCCGGCCAGTTCGGCTTCGTACCAGGCGCGCAGCGCGGCTTCGTCCGGTACCGTGACGTCGAGCGTGTCGAGCAACGGCCGGCATTGGGCCGCGACGCTCGCCGCGCTGCCGGGATGGCCGCGCGGCGCACGGCGCGGCGCGTGCAGATGATGGTGGGCCAGCGTATCCGCGAGGGCCTCCGCATCCGCCAGACCGTCGTCGCGCGATGCGCTGCGAACCGACAACATCGCCTGCGCGTCGAACCGGCGCATGCGCACCACGTACTCGCCCGGCACTGTCTGCTGCCGGCGCCGGCGCCCGCCGGTCGGCACCGGTGCGGCGAACGCGCATCGCCGGCCGTGCGGGACGAGCGGCCAGACACCGAGGTACAGCGGGCCGGCGAACGGCCGATTGAGCGTGCACTCCGCGAGCGCGCAGCGGCGCCGCTGTGCAGGCCGCGTGAGATCGACGAAGGTGAAGTGCACCGGCTTGATGCGCTTGTACGCATAGCGCCCGGCCAGATAAACGACGGACAGATGGGTTTCGATCCGCTCGATCCGGCCCGCGGGGTGGGGATAGGTGTTTGGCCGGCTCAACGCGCGATCGAATTGTCTCGACTTTCGTCGTGCATTTCCGCGACTCAGCGCGAATGGAATATGCGGCGCTCGGGACATGATGAACGGATCGGTTATACGGGGCGCGCGTACGCGTTGCCGCGCCCGGCGGGTTGGATTCGAAACGAGTATGCGCGTTCTCGTTCGCCCGATGTCGCCGGATCCGGCTGGCAGGCCCGGAATTGCCGACGCGACGAACCCTATTGCAGCCGACCACGGCGTATCGCGACTTGATGCCGGTCAAGCCGGACGCCCGACAGACGCGCGAGCAGACGCTTGACGCAGGTCAACCGCATTCGCCGGGGCGGCAATACAGTCGGTTCCAGCGCCCGCGCAAAGCGGCGCGTGACCGTATGCGGAATTCATGGCCGGACGAGGCATTGACGATGAAACGACGGGCATTGGCGATGAGTGTGCTCCTCGCGCTGGGTGCGTGTGCCGGGGCGGAGCGAACCGGGACATTCAGGACGATGGAAACACGACTGCTCGAGATGCGTCAGGCCGCCGCGCTGCAGTGTTCGACGCCGTCCGAGTGCGACCGGGCGTGGAGCCGCACGCGGCGCTACGTCCAGGATCATTCGTCGACCCGAATCACGAGATTCAGTGCGGACCGGATCGAGACGGCGCAACCGTATGTGGCCGGAGAAGTCTATCTCTGGGCGTCGCGCGCGGAATCGGGTGGCGGTGTCTCGGTAATCCGGCTCAAGGCGATGTGCAAGGGCATGTATGACAGCAACGGCGGCCCGGGATGGCAATACGATGCGTGCGCCAGGAAGATCCTTGAAATCGAGCAAGGCTTCCGGTCGGACGAAAACCCGCCGGGCTAGCGGCGGATGCCGTCGGTCCTCGGCAATGCGGCGCCTCGCCTCCCGGTCGGCCGGATGCCGGCCAGCGGCCGCCAGTTTCTTCTCGTGCCGGTTTCGCAACGGCTCCAAACCGTTGACCTCGGTCAACGCCTGCTCGCGGCGAGCACCGATGATGGAAGCGAATCCGAACGCCGCCGGCGCGTCGGTTCATCAGCGAGGTTCGCATGTACACGAATATCATGGTCGCCACGGACGGCAGTCCTTCGGCGCATCGGGCGCTCGAAGAAGGTCTCAGGATGGCCGGGTTGTGCGGCGCCCGCCTGTTCGCCGTGTTCGCCATCGACAAGTCCACGCTGTTCGCCTACGGCGGCCGCATGGAGCCGGAAGCCTTGCTCGACGAGATCCGTAGCCACGGCGCCGCGATCCTGCGAGACGCCG
This sequence comes from Burkholderia sp. Bp8986, assembly GCF_003854225.1. Taxonomy (NCBI): domain Bacteria; kingdom Pseudomonadati; phylum Pseudomonadota; class Betaproteobacteria; order Burkholderiales; family Burkholderiaceae; genus Burkholderia; species Burkholderia sp. Bp8986. Next base: position 236,232 of record NZ_QTQM01000003.1, read on the forward strand.
ACCGGACGATCTCGCGCGCGGCAGTCAACGGCGAGACGGACATCATCGAGACCGATTTCGGCGAGGACGTCGCGGCGCGCCTGCAGCGCTACGTCGTCGATCATTCGATCGATCTGGCCGTGATCGGCACGCACGGTCGGCGCGGGGTCCGACGGCTGGTACTCGGCAGCGTCGCCGAAACTTTCCTCCGCGCATCGAGTTGCCCGGTCCTGCTCGTGCGCGGTGAGGATGCCGCGCCCGCGACGGTTGTGGCGGCCTAGTGTTGCTGTCGGCCAGTGTGCTAGCTGCACAGGTGATCATCATGCAGATATCGTTTCCTTCCGAACATCCGACGTATTGCGACCTTGATTCCGCGCTGAGCTTTCCGGCACTCGTCGAAGGCCGCCGCGTGCGCTGCGCGATCACCTCGGCCGCGCTGGAAGATCACTTCCGCGCGGCGTCGCCTCGCGAGCAGGATCTCGTCGACGCCTTTGCGCGCCATCGTCCCGCCATCGAGCGCGCTGCCCGCTGCCTGCTCGAAGAAATCGGCGGACGGCCGATCCTGCTTCACAGCGGCTATTTCCGCTTCTGTACGTAATCGGCCGCCGCCCTTGACGCGCATCAAGCGCGTGCCGGGGCGGGAGGGTACGCTGGATTTCGAAAGATCATTCGTCCCATGCGCGGCATGTGCTGTCGCGCCCTCCGATCTTCATTGCGGCCGCTGCTGTCGGGACGAGAGCGCCGGCCGTATGTCACCGCATCAGGAGTACGAACCATGAGCAACATGACGCGTTACGATCCGTTTTCGATCGAACCCGTATCCGACCTGTTCCAGGGGCTGTTCAGGCCGCTGCGCGGCATGGCGCTGGCAGACCAGCCCGATCTTGCATCGATGAAGATCGACGTCACCGAAAACGACAAGGCGTATACCGTCAACGCGGAGCTGCCCGGCATCGCCAAGGACGATATCGACGTCCAGGTGACGGGCAATACCGTATCGATCCATGCGAAGGTCGAGCGCAACAACGAGCAGAAGGACGGCGAGCGCGTGATCCGTCGCGAGCGCTACAGCGGTGCGATCAGCCGCTCGTTCTCGCTGTCGGGCGACATCGACGACGCCAGCGCGACGGCGACGTATCAGGATGGCGTGCTGTCGCTGACGCTGCCGAAGAAGGCGCCGGTCGGGCAGAAGAAACTCACGATCAGCTGATCGGACGACGGGCAACGGGCGATGCAGGCACGCGTCGCCCATCGGGTGGATCCGGCGCGCGGAGCGATCCGCGCGCCGCTTCGTTGGTGCGACCGAATCTGCCCTCACGCATGCGATGGCGTACTGCCGGGCCGGTAGCCGACCGTCTGCGCGAGGATCGGCAGCTCGTCCTCGTTCAGCCGCAACGCGTCGGCGAGCGTGCGGTGATTGATCCAGCCGCGCACGACCGTTCCGAGGCCGGCCGCCGCGCAGTACAGCGAGACGTTCTGTGCGATGGCGCCGGCCGCGATCGCCGAGAACACGTCGCGCTGCTGCGGCGGCATGTCGAGTATCGCGGCCGTCCGGACGACGTAGACGAGATCCAGCGGCGCGCGGCCGACGAAGTCCTGATAGCCCGTGAGGTTGCGCGCATCGACCGCGTGTTTCAGCACGAGCCGATGCGCGGGCGCATCGTAGCGATAGACGCCGTAAGGCAGCGCGACGTAGATGTCGATTTCATTGAATGCGTGCGCGGACGGTGCCGTACGACCGCCGCTCGCCGGGCGGTTGATGCCGTCGGCCGCCCACAGCATCGTGCCGAGCGTCATCGGCGGGAGCGGTGTGGCGGCGAATTCGCGGGAGCTCATTCGGGTCGCGAGCGCCGCCATCAGCGGCACGTCGCTGTCGAGCATCGGGCGCGGCAGGTCGACGATCGCCGGCGACTCGCCCTCGGGCGATGCCGGCTGCATCACGGGCGCCGGCGAATAGGCCAACAGCTGCTGTTCGGTCATGCGAGTCTCCTTGAAGCGTGATTGCGCGTGCCTGGAACGTCGCGCCTCGGCGATTTCACGATAAGACGGCCGGGCCGTAGCGGCTTGACTTCCGTCAAGCGGCGCACCCGCCGGCCACGACGTGCGGCGCGCGGCATACGTTGACCTGCATCAGCGATCGGGCGCCGCACGTGTGCAAATCTGGCTACGTGCGGCGGACAGGCACGCCGCGGCTCACAGGAGAGCAGACGATGAAAACCGACAAGCAGTTGAAGCAGGATGTCCAGGACGAACTGGAGTCCGACCCGTCGATCGATTCGACACGCATCGGCGTCGAGGTGACCGACCGGATCGTGACGCTTTCGGGGCACCCGCCGAGCTATGCGGAGAAGCTGGCGATCGAGCGCGCGGCGAACCGCGTGGCCGGCGTCAAGGCGCTCGTCGTCGACATGACCGTGCATCTGCCGGACGACGACGTGCGCACCGACGAGGACATCGCGAAAGCGGTGCGATCGGTGCTGCACTGGACGGTCGGGCTGCATGACGACGCGGTCAAGGTGCAGGTCGAGCGCGGCTGGATCACGTTGTCCGGCAAGGTCGACTGGGCATACCAGAGCCATCTGGCCGTGCGCGCGATCTCGCAGATGCGCAGCGTGACGGGCGTGACCGACCACATCGCGGTACAGGGGACGGTCGGTGCGGACGACATCGGCGGGAACATCAAGCGCGCGATCATGCGTCACGCGGAGCGCGAGGCGAAGCATATCGCGATCGACGTGCACGACGGCACCGTGCGGCTATCCGGCAAGGTCGGCTCGTTCTCCGAACGCAAGGCCGTGCGCGGTGCCGCGTGGTCCGCGCGCGGCGTGCGTGCCGTCGTCGACGACCTGGTGGTCGAGTAAGTCCGGCAGGCGCAGGCGCGATCCGCGGCGATCCAGGAGGGTGGCCGGATGACACTTTCAGGCGAACTTCACGAAACGGACTGGTCGGTCGCGATCGAGACGGTCGCGGCCGAAACGGGCGGCTTCCGCTGCCGGATCCACGTCACGCTCGAATCGCCGGACGGCATGTGCGAGCGGACGTTCGCGCACTGCAGGACGCATGCGACCGAGCGCGAAGCCGCGATCGACGCGCTGCGCGCCGGGATGACGTGGATCGAGATGAAGAAGTCGAATACCTTCACGGTCTGAACCGGTGGGGGGGGGGCGGGTCGACGAAGGCGTCGGTCACGTCGCGCGCTGCGCGCAGCCGCGCAGCGACGGGGGCCGTCGCACCGGCGACCGATACCGAGGCGCGACGCCACGACGCCGGGTATCACTCCACCTTGAGCGCGGAAAGCTGCAGCGCCTGGGCGAAGCGGGCCAGTGTGGCGATCGATCCCGTCACGCTTTCGTAGCGCTCGCGCCCGATCTGTCCGTCGAGTGTCACCAGCATGCCGGCGTCCCGGGCGAGCGCGACGAGTGCCAGCGTGTCGAGCGCGGCCGTGCCGGATGCGTCGGACGTGTCGGATGCGGCGGCCCGCATCCCCGAATCGGAACGATAGTCGGCGTGTGACATGACGGCTCTCCTGGTTGTTGTGCGATCGGCTTGCCGGTCGGCCGGTATCCGTGATTTCAGTATCGTTGCCGCGCGCCCCCGATTCAATCAGCGTGCCCCGAAGTCGAGGTAGGAATCGCACCCGTCTCGTCGGCGGATTCCTACACGGCGCGTGGCTTCGAAGACCCGTTGCAGCGTGCCGGCGCGCGTTCGCGACGCCGCGCATACCAGCTGCCTATCGCGTCCCAGATCGCCTCGGCGGATTCGCAATACGTGAACAGTTCCAGGTCGCGGCGGTCGATCATCCCTTCGTCCGCGAGAAACGCCAGGTCGACCGCGCGGCGCCAGTACGCCTCGCCGACGAGGACGACCGGCAGCGGCGCGATCTTGCGCGTCTGCAGCAGGGTCAGCACTTCGAACAGCTCGTCGAACGTGCCGTAGCCGCCGGGGAAGAAGACGGCCGCTTTCGCGCGCTCGAGCAGGTGCAGCTTGCGGATCGCGAAATAGTGGAACCGGAAGCAGAGCGCCCGCGTGATGTACGGATTGGGCGCCTGTTCACGCGGCAGCTCGATATTGAAGCCGATGCTCGGCGCGCCGCGCTCGTACGCCCCGCGGTTGGCGGCCTCCATGATGCCGGGGCCGCCGCCGGTGACGATCGCGAGCCGCGCGGTGCGCGTGCACCGGTCGGCATGGGCGACGATGCGCCCGAACGCGCGCGCGACGCGGTAATACACGCTGTATTCGACGAGCCGGCTGGCGATCGTGACGGCGCGCCGCCGGCTCGGGTCGTACGGACGCTCCGCGAGCAGGCGATTCGCTTCGTCCAGCCGCGCCTTCGCGACCGACGGCGCGACGATACGCGTGCTGCCGTAGATCACGACCGCATGGCCGATCCGTTCGTTCTGCAGGCGCTCCTCGGCTTTCCAGTAATCGAATTGCAGCCGGATGCCGCGCATGCCGGAACCCCGCAGAAGGGTCGCGTCTGCTTCGGCCGGGGCGCGGTTCGGGGATGGGGCGACGCGCCGCGCGCGGCGCGGGATGGCGTCCTTGCCGACGACGGCATCGGGCCTCGCGCGTAGCCGATTGCCGCGCATCTTCGCGATCGTCGCGGCGGGGGCGGGGCGGCGGCGTGCGTGGCCGCGTGTCATGCCGGCGGGCGCGCGTTTGACGAGGGTCGACATGAACGGAAGCGCCCCGCGACGGTCACTGGCTCAACACCCATTGCACGAGCCGATGCGCGTCGTCGCGAGACAGCGGGCCGCCGCGATCGATGGCGGACGGCATCGGCGTGTCGCCCCAATGCACACGGCCGCCGACGCGCAGCTTGCGTTCCAGCTGCGCGGCGGCATGCGGATCGCCGCGATAGCGCTCGGCGATCTCGTGAAACGACGGCCCGAGGAACGTCATGTCGGGCGTATGGCAGAACATGCAGTGCTGCGCGTTGACGAGTTCGGTCGGCTCGGGCACGGTCGTCTGCGCGGCGGCCGTGCCGGCTATCAGCGCAATCGCGCAGAGGGCGGCGCAACGCATGATGCTCATGTTCGTTTCCTTGTCGAGATCAGGAGAAGGAGATCACTTCGTCGAGCGGGCGACGCGGCGAATGCGGCGTATGCGGGCCGCGCCCGACGCGCAGCAGCAACTGCGGCTCGCCGCGCAGCCCGAGCATGTGGCGCAGGTGGGCGCGCAACCCGGCCGTCTCGATCGGCTGGTTCAGGTACGACGCGGTATAACCGGCGCGCGTCGCGACGAGCAGGATCCGCTCGAGCGCCTGACCGGCAGCGAGCCACGCTTCGCGATCGTCGCGCACGGTCGCGATGCACACGATCAACGGCGACGCGCCGACGAGCTGGTGATGCAGCGCGGCCAGCCCGTCGCCGAGATCGAAGGTCCGTACCGCCATCGTCACGACGGGCGCGGCGAAGTCCAGCAACGTCGGCACGCCGGCCGCGAATGCCGGCATGCCGTCGGCGTGCCGGCGCGGATCGATCCAGCTCGCCAGCTCGCGCCGGAAGCGCGGGTCCGCGAACTGCTGGCGGTCGGCCTCGGCAACCAGTTCGGCCACGCGCGCACGGTGCGCGAGCGCGTCGACGCACGCGACGTCGGCGCCTTCCGCGACGCCGGCAGCAATCAGCGCCTGCTGGATCTCGTGCGGCACGGCCGTCGATTCGAACGGCGCGCGCGTCGTGACGCGCTCCGGAATCGCATCGAACAGCGCGCCGAGGGACGCATCGGAATAGCCGTCGTCGCAGACCCGGACCACCGCAAGGAGATCGGGATCGACTTCGGAAGGAAACGTGGTGATCGTGTGGGCGAGCCCGGCGTGATCGAGCGCGACCCGCAGGTTGAGCAATGCCGCGCCGCAGCTGATGATCAACTCGCGATCGAACGGATCGACCACCGGCAACGCGCGGACGCGGTCCGCGCACACGGAAATCGTGGCGCCGTTGACCAGGAAGCGCCACGGCTGGGAATTGTGACTGGACGGCGCCAGCACCGCGTAGCCCAGCATCTCCCTCAGCTGCTGGTCGGGATGGGCGCTTGCGGCAAGCGGGGGAACGGATATCATCGATCATCTCCAGGTTGCCGCGCGGGCGGCGTTTCGCCACTTCATCGTGTCAGCAACCGTCCGGCGGCCGTTGACCCACGTCAAGCGCCTGTCATCGGGGCAAACGCACGCGGTGGCGGACGACTAGCCTTGGAAAGCGAAGCGCGCGAAACCGGTCGCGCAGGGAGGCGAGCATGCTTGCGATGATGTTTGACGGCACGACCCCGCATTTGCGCGAAGCGCGCGTGCCGGAGCCGTCGCCCGCGGCGGGCCAGCTGCTGATCGACGTACACGCATGCGGCGTCTGCCGCACCGATCTCCACGTCGTCGACGGCGACCTCGCGCACCCGAAGCTGCCGCTGATTCCGGGTCACGAAATCGTCGGGACGGTGCGCAGGCTGGGCGAAGGCGCGACGGGCTTCGCCGTCGGCGACCGGGTGGGCGTGCCGTGGCTGGGCTCGACGTGCGGGCATTGCGCATATTGCACGTCCGGCCGCGAGAATCTGTGCGACACCCCCGGATTCACCGGCTATACGATCGACGGCGGCTACGCCGAGCGCGTGGTCGCCGATCACCGCTATTGCGTGCATCTGCCGCAGCGCTATTCCGATCTGGAAGCCGCGCCGCTCCTGTGCGCGGGCCTGATCGGTTATCGCACCCTGCGCATGGCGGGCGACGCGCGCCGCATCGGCATCTACGGCTTCGGTGCAGCGGCCCATCTCGTCGCGCAGGTCGCGCATTGCGAAGGACGCGAGGTGTTCGCGCTGACGAAGCCCGGCGACACGGCCGCGCAGCAGCTCGCGCTGTCGCTGGGTGCGGCGTGGGCGGGCGGCAGCGACGAAGCGCCGCCGGAGCCGCTCGATGCCGCGCTGATCTTCGCGCCGGTGGGGGCGCTGGTGCCGGCCGCGCTGCGCGCGCTCGACAAGGGCGGGATCGTCGTGTGCGGCGGCATTCACATGAGCGACATCCCGGGCTTTCCGTATGCGTGGCTGTGGGGCGAGCGCCGCATCGCGTCGGTGGCCAACCTGACACGCGCGGACGCGGTCGAATTCATGCGGATCGCGGCCGCGATGCCGCTGCGGGTCGAGGCGGTGCGCTATGCGCTGACCGACGCGAACCGCGCACTCGACGACCTGCGCGGCGGGCGCGTATCGGGCGCCGCCGTGCTGGGCATGCGCGGTTGACCTGCCCGACGGCGCCGCGGCGCGCTCAGATTTGCCGCAGGCCTTCCGAATCGACGATCCGGATCTGCTTGCCTTGCGCCGCGACGAGCCCCTTGTGCTGGAACTTCGACAGCATGCGGCTGACCGTTTCGAGCTTCATGCCGAGATATTCGCCGATCTCGTCGCGCGTCATCCGCAGCACGAATTCCGCGGCCGAGTAGCCGCGTGCCTTGAAGCGCGCGGACAGATTCAGCAGGAACGCGGCCACGCGCTGTTCTGCGCTCATCGTGCCGAGCAGCAGCATCTGCGAGGATTCGCGCACGATCTCGCCGCCCATCATCTGGTACACGTGATGCTGCATCGGGCGCACTTCGCGGCACATCTGCTCGAGCTGGCCGAACGGGATGATGCAGACCGTGCTGTCCTCGAGCGCGATCGCGTCGCCGTTGTGGTGCCCGGTGTACACGCCGTCGAGCCCGAGCGACTCGCCGACGATCTGGAAGCCGGTGATCTGCTCGTCGCCGTCGCGATGCATCACGATCGTCTTGAACGACCCGGTTCTCACTGCGTAGATGCTGTTGAACGCATCGCCCGCGCGAAACAGCGTTTCGCCGCGCTTGACGTGGCGCGTCGTGCAGATCATCGCGTCGACGCGCGCGAAATCGTCGGGCGTCAGATCGGACGGCATGCAGACGGTACGCAATGCGCACGTCGAACAGCGGGACGCGGCGCGCTTGGGCTGATCCGTCGGTTCGACGGGATGCAGCGGGATGAACGGGCGTAACGGCATGGTCGTCGAGACTTCGGCACTGCTGTGCATGATCGGCTCCAGTTCGGGGGCAGCGGCGGCTCGCCGTCGGGCGGGTCGCGCTGGCCGTTGTACCGGCGGCTTTGGTCTCTGCCGCCTTCCTGTCGGGAAAGCCCCACCGGACGCGCCGGGAGACCGATACACCGGTCTCGTCGATGATGCTGCCTTGGGCTCCGGGAGGCACGTTTGTGCGTTTTTCTTGATGTGCAGTATGGATGTTGCGCAACGTCAAGAAAATCAGCCGGAATTGAAGTTGCAGTAGGTGAGATGGAAGTCTTGTAGGAGGTTTCCTACAGGGGCGCGGCAACTTGTCGCGAGCGTCGCGGGCGGGTGCGGGACGCTGATGAAGGGCGGGGCGCGGCCCGCGCGGGCCCGGCCGCCGTCACCGATGCCGTCGGGGCAGCCGGGCGGGGCGCCGCCCGCGCCCGATGCCGCCGTCAGAGTTCGTCCGGGTCCTCGAACAGCTTGTGGCGCATCGCGTAGCGCACGAGTGCCGTGTCGTTCGGCATCTGCATCTTCTCGAGGATCCGCGTCTTGTACGTGCTGACGGTCTTGACGCTGACGCAGAGCGCCTGCGCGATCTCGGAAATCGACTCGCCGGTGGTGACGCGCCGGAACACGTCGAATTCGCGGTCGGACAGGCGCTGGTGCGGCAGGAGATCGGTCGGCTCGTTCAGGCTCTGCGCGAACTGCTCGGCCATGGTCAGGCTGACGTAGACGCCGCCGGCCGCGATCTTGGTCAACGCGGCGACCAGTTCGGCGCTGGCGCTTTCCTTGGTCATGTAGCCCGAGGCGCCCGCGCGGAATGCGCGCACCGCGTACTGCTGTTCGGCATGCATCGTCAGCACGAGGATATGCAATCCCGGCTTCTCGTCCTTGATCTGCTTGATGAGTTCGACACCGTTGCGGCCGGGCATCGACAGGTCGAGCACCAGCACGCTGGCATCCGTGTCGCGCATGAGCGCGATCGTCGAGGCACTGTCCTGCGCTTCGCCGACGACCTCGAAACCGCTCGCGCTCTGCAGGATGTGCCGAAGACCGTCCCTGACGAGTGCGTGGTCGTCGGCGATGAGTACCCTGATCATGACAGCACATCTCCTTGCTGGATGGCGTGAAGCGGCAGCGCCACGGTGATCGTGAATCCCGCACCCGGCCGGTTGTCGATCGTCACCGTCCCGTCGAGCATGTGCGCACGCTCGCGGATCCCGATCAGGCCGAACGACGGGCGATCCTGCCCGTTGCGGGTGGGCTCCGGCGCGCCGTGACCGTTGTCCGCGATGCGCAGCATGCAATAACCGTCTTCCACTTTCAATGCCAGCGTCACGTTCGTCGCGTCCGAGTGTCGCGCGACGTTGGTCAGCGCCTCCTGCACGATGCGGAACAGCGTCGTCGCACCGGCGCCGGTGAACGCGGTATCGACGGGGGCGATGTCCCGCTCGACCGTGATCCTGTAACGGCGCGTGAAATCGGTTGCAAGCCATTCGATCGCCGGAACGAGGCCCAGGTCGTCGAGCATCACCGGCCGCAGATCGGCCGCGATGCGCCGGACCGACGCAACGATCGAATCGATCAGGCGATGCATGCCGCTCAGCTGCTCGCGCACGCCGGTGTTGGGGGCGACAACACCACCGAGCCCCAGCTCGACGGCGGACAGATCCATCTTGAGCGCGGTGAGTTGCTGGCCGAGGTCGTCGTGCAATTCGCGCGCGATCCGCGTTTTCTCTTCCTCCCGCACGTTCTGCAGGTTGGCGGACAGCTCGCGCAGTTCCTCGCGCGAGCGCTTGAGCGCATTTTCCGCGCGTACCCGCTCGGTCACGTCGCGCAGCATGACCGTGTACAGCTTGCCGGTGCCGTCGCGAATCTGCGAGATCGACGCCTCGATCGGAAACTCGGTGCCGTCGGCGCGCAAGCCGAACAGCACGCGTTGCCGCCCCATCTGTCGCTCCGACACGCCCGTCACGCCGAACTGCTCGACGTGTCGCGCATGCGCGGCGCGAAAGCGCTCGGGGATGAAGCGGGACAGCGGCGCGCCGATCGCCTCCATCGCGCTGACGCCGAACACGTGTTCGGCGGCCGGGTTGAAGATCACGATCGTCTGACTCTCGTCGACGGTGATGACGGCCTCCATCGACGACCGGATGATGCCCATCATCCGGGCCTCGGTGGGTTGGCTGTCGCCGGCGGGGGCCAGCGCGCGTTTCGCGACGACCTGCCGCACGAGCGCGGCCAGCGTCAGCGAGAGCACGGTGCCGGCCAGCAGGACGGCCGTCGTCGGACCGGACGTGTCGGCGCGCTGCGCGCTGTAGCGCAGCGCGAGCGGCGTGCCGCCGAACGTGACGGAATCGGTGCGCCGGAACAGGTCGCCGGCGGCGCTCGAGTCGCCGGCCGCGTTCGAGTCGCCGGCGCCGAAGCCGCCGGCATACACCGGCGCGGCCGGATTGTCGGCCATGATTTCCACGCGCAGCCGATCGAGTACGGATGAATCGACGAGACGAGCCGGATTCAGCGCGGCATAAACGTATCCGGTCGCCGTGGCGTGCCGCGTCCCGGACGAAGCGAGGTCTTCAGCGTTCGCATAAATCGGCAGGTACAGCGTCAGCTCGGTCCGCGCGAGCGCGGCATCGGTGGCGTCCTGGATCGCGTTCGCGGCGAGCGCGACCTTGCCGGTTTCCGCCGCGCGCTGCAGCGCCTGCCGCGTCGCCTGATCGTCCTCCGCCGCGCTCGGCTCGATTCTCCCGAGGCTGCGGACCGGCGACTGCAATTCGTCCAGATTCAGGCTGTCGAGATAGCGGCGCCACGCCGCTCCGGACTGCGGCGCGGGCAGGGTCGACGCGAAGCCGCGCGCGCCGCGCAATACGGCAGCCGCACCGAGGAGGCTGCGCCGGAGGTCGGCCGTCGCGAGGGTCGCGGTTTGCGCGAACCTCGCCTGGGCGGCGTGCTGCGCCCCGTTCTGCAGTACGCGGGATGCCGCGAACGTTGCAGCCAGGCCAAGCGCCAGCGTCAGCAGCGCGGCCGCGGCTGCATATCGGGCGGGCCGAATCCGGTGTGAAGCCGGTCCGGCCTGGGAGGGAGGCGCATTCACTGTCATTGCCGTTCATCCTGACGGATTTCGTCGACGGCTGGCTGGCGGCGGGCCGGACGGGGGGCACGAAAGGCGGAGCGGGACGCAACTGCGATATCGCACGGAATTGTGCGCGTTTTGCCGACGTTCGCCAATCGGGACCGATACGCAAGGGGGCGCCGACGCGCGGGTTTGACCCGCGTCAACGGAGCGCCGCCTGCGAGGATCAGACTGGTTTCACGAACCGGTCGACCCCTGACGACAACTGGGAGGCGTCATGTACCAAAGGATCTTTGCGGCACTCGACGGCAGCCGTGGCGCGCGCCTCGCGCTCGACGAGGCGATCTCGCTCGCCCGCGAGTCGGGCAGTCTGGTGATCGCCATGTGCGTGGTGTCGGATGGGCCGCGGCTGGCCGACGTCGACAGCGGTTATATCGACCGGCGCGACCCGGCCGGACTGGATGCGGACAAGGCCGCGATCGCGCTCGCGGATGCGGAAACCGCGTTCCGGTTGTCGGGTGTACGCGGCATCGCGCAAACGATCGACGCGTGTGGAGAGAACGTATCGGACGTGCTGGCGCGTGCCGCCGCCGAATGCGACGCGGACCTGATCGTGATGGGCACGCATGGCCGGCGCGGCGTGCGCCGCGCGTTGCTCGGCAGCGTCGCCGAATCGCTGGTGCGTATCGCGGACCGGCCGGTGCTGGTCGTCCGGGAGGGGCCGGGCGCGTGTGCCGGCATGTTGTGACGGTCGTGACGGGACGAGGGCAGCCGCGCGCGGCTGCCCCGTTTTCGTTCGCTCAGTGAGACAGCAGGACCGGCACCGTCATCGTTTCGAGGATCGTGCGCGTCGCGCCGCCCAGCACGCGTTCATGCATGCGCGCATGGCTGTACAGGCCCATCACCAGCAGATCCGCATGCAGGTCGGTCACCCGGTTCAGCAGCGTCGCGCCCACGCTCACAGGCCGTTCGCGCGGCGTGCTCGAGAACGACGCGCGAATGCCGTGCCGTTCGAGATACGCGGCGACGTCGACGCCTGCCGGCGTCTTGTCCGGATCGGGTTGCCCGCGGGCGACCGTCTCGACGTTGACGAAACGCGCGCGGGCGAGCAGCGGCAGCGCGTCGGCCATCGCGCGGGCGGCTTCGCGCCCGCCGTCCCAGCCGATCAGCACGTTCTCGCCGAGCGTGCGCACGTCGCCCGCGTACGGCACGACGAGCGCCGGGCGTCCGCTGCCCATCACGACGTCCTCGACGAAGTGACGTGCGACGTAGGTCAGGCGGTCATCGGGGTTTTCCTGGCCGAGCACCAGCAGATCGGCGTGGCGCGCGTGCAGGACCGCGGCCTCTGTCGCGTTGCCGGTCGGCGCACGCCATTCGACGCTGCGTCCGGCGCGTTCGGCGGCGCTCAGGAATTTTTCTTCCGCTTCCTTGCGCCGCTGTTCGCACAGGCGCTCGTAGACGGCCAGCTTCAGCGGTTCGTCCGGCCGCCGCAACGGCTCGAGGAGGTCCTGGCAGACCACGTAGAGGCCGATCAGATGGGCGTTCCAGCGTCCCGCGAGTTCGAGCGCGAGGTCGACGCGCGTCGCACAGCGCTCGCTGTCGTCGAGATGGACGAGCAGGGTCTTGTAGCTCATGACGGCTCCTTTTCGGTTGATGCCACGGTGGTTTCGGCGGGCGCCTGCGCGGCGCAGCTTGCCGGTATCATCAGGACCGGGCACGTGGCCTGACGCAGCACGCGCTCGGCGACGCTGCCGAGGAACAGGCGCCGGAAACCGCGCCGGCCATGCGTGCCCATCACGATCAGGTCGGCGCCGGTCTCGCCGGCGAGACCGACGATCCGGTGCGCAACGTCTTCGCCGGCCGGCGCGACGTTGTAGATCTGCGGCGTGCCGGCCACGTCGCGCGCTTTCATGCGGCGTGCCGCATCCTCCGTGACACGCAGTCCTTCCTCGCGAAATGCATCGATCAGGATCGACGGATCGTATCCGTACGTGTCGTAGGCCGGCACCAGGAAGTCGACGACGTAGACCGGGGTCAGCCGCGCACCCGTCTCCGCCGCGAGGTTCAGCGCGGCGTCGAGTGCGCGGGACGACGTATCGCTGCCGTCGAGCGCGACCAGAATGTTCGAGTACATGACGTTTCCCTTCAACGGATGCCGATGGAACCATCATCGGCGCGTATGCGCCGCTCGCGCTGATCTGGATCAAGCGTCGCGATTGGCGCGCAGCACGCGCACCGCGGCGCGCGCCGCGACCCACGCCTCGTTGGTCGGCTCGACGACCACCGTGACCGCACTCGACGCGCACGACACGACATGCGCATGATCGGCATTCGCGCGCGCGTCGAGCACGATGCCGAGCCAGCCGAGCGACGCGCAGATCCGCTCGCGCAACACCGCCGAGTGTTCGCCGATGCCGGCCGTGAACACCAGCATGTCGAGGCCGCCGAGCAGCGCGGTCAGCGCGCCGGTCTCGCGCACGATGCGATGGACGTACAGCGCCAGCGCATCGCGGGCAGCTTCGTCCCCGGCCGCCTCGCGCGCGAGCAGCACGCGCGGGTCGCCCGACGCGCCCGACACGCCCTTGAGCCCCGATTCGTGATACAGCATGTGTCCCAGCTCGTCGCCGGACAGCTTGCCGGCCTCGAGCAGGTGCAGGACGACACCGGGATCGAGCGTTCCGCTGCGGGTGCCCATCATCAATCCGTCGAGCGCGGAGAAGCCCATGGTCGTCGCGACGCTGCGGCAGTCGCGCAGCGCGCACAGGCTCGCGCCGCTGCCGAGATGGGCGGCGATCACGCGGCCGTGCGCACGGGCGCCGAACGACTCGTCGAGCGCGACGGACAGGTATTCGTACGACAGCCCGTGGAATCCGTAGCGGCGCACGCCCTGGTCGAACCACGCATGCGGCAGCGGCAGCAGCTGCTCGACGCGCGGCAGCGTGCGATGAAACGCCGTGTCGAACACGGCGATCTGCGGGACGTCCGGAAACGCGTCGCGCAGCACGTCGATCGCATCGAGGCTGTGCGGCTGATGCAGCGGCGCGAGCGGCGTCAGCGTGCGCAGCGCGTCCAGCACGTCGTCGTCGACGAGCGTCGGCTCCACGTAGCGTGCGCCGCCGTGCACGACGCGATGCGCGATCGCGCCCAGCGCGACATGCGGCAACTTCACGCGGATCCACGCCGCGATCCGCGCGAGCACGGCGCGGTAGGGATCGTCCTCCGTGCCGAGCGGCAGCGAACCGTCCGGCTCGGCGTCGTAGCGGATCGACACGCTGTTGCCGGCCGCGACCGCTTCGCCCTCGTGCAGCGGCCGCCGCGCGGGGTCGCCGTGCGGCGGGTAGGCAAAGAGCGCGAACTTCACGCTCGACGAACCGGCATTGACGACGAGCAGGGCGAGCGTACGCATCGGCCGGCTCAGTGCGACATCAGCACCGGCAGCGTCATCGACGCCAGCACCGTGCGGGTGGCGCCGCCCATCACCAGCTCGCGCCAGCGCGGATGGCCGTAGGCGCCCATCACGAGGAGGTCGGAACCCGTTTCATACGCGCGCGACAGCAACGTATCGCCGACTGTCGGGCCGGAACCGGTATCGATTTCGAGCACGTTCACGTCGCGTGCGTGGCGCGCCAGCATCAGCGCGGCGTCGGCGGCCGGAATGCGCGTGGCCGCCGCTTCCGAGTCGCCGTCGACCACGGCGGCGACCGTCGCGCGCTTCGCGTGTTCGAGAAAGGGCAGCGCGTCGTGCGCGGCGCGGGCCGCCTCCCGGCTGCCGTCCCACGCGATGAACACCCGCTCGCCGATCGACGGGAATTCGCCCGTGTACGGCACGAGCAGCACCGGGCGGCCGGCGGACAACACGAGGTTCTCCGGAAACTGGTCGTCGATGTAGGTCTCGGGATCGTTCGGGTCGCTCTGGCCGGCGATCACGAGGTCGGCCAGGCGTGCGGCGCGCGGCACGGCCAGGTTCGCGCGGTCGTCGGCACGCACCCACGCGGCCGGCACTTTCGCGCGGGCCGTCTCGGCGTGGAACAGGCGTTCCAGCGCGGCGAGCCGCTCGTCGCGCTGTGCGCGTTGCTCGCGGAAGTAATCGGCGGACCCGGCCATCACGTAGAACGAATGCGGTTCCGGCGTGTAGACCGCGAACAGGCCGGTCAGGTGCGCACCGAAGCGCCGGGCGAGGCGCAATGCGAACTCGAGGCGCGAATGCGCGCGGGCGCTCGTATCGAGGTGCACGACTATGCTCTTGTAGCTCATCGGAATCGCTCCATCGACGGGGGAACCGCCAGTGCAATCCAGTCTACGGAGCAGGGTTTCCGCGTACTTGACTCAGATCAACGGCTCCGTTGCGCGATGCCCGCACAGTGAAGCGGTCGCGATGCCGATCCCGATCCCGGGCAGGCGGCACGAGGCGCGATGCCAACCCATTGACCGGATCGAACGAGGGACGCCGATGAGTACGTACGCTTTGACGACACCGAACGACGCTTGCCGCGCGGGCTGCGATCTCGCGCTGCGCATGGTCGCGCAGAACCGCGACTGGCAGCACGAATGGCATGCGCTGGCAGGGCGGCGCATCGAGCGGGACCGCGCTGCGGTTCGCCACCTGCAGCAGGCGCTGGCGGACACGAAAGAGTGGACGGCCTTCGGCGAGGCGACCCGGCAGGTGATGCGCGACTACGCGATCGCGAGCGTCGCGATCTGGCAGGATGCCGCCGAGCTGTGCATGCGTGCGCAATACGAGAACGCCGGCGCATGGCGTACCTGGTTGCGCGAATACGGCGCGGGCGCGATGTCGCGTTATCAGACCGACTGGCTGCCCGACCTGGGGCGACTGGCCGTGGTCAACGAAGCCAGCATGCCGTGGGCCGACTGGATGACGGCGCTGGAGCGCGGGATCGAGGACGCGAACGACGGGGCGCCGGTTGCCGTGCGCCGCCTGAACGGCACGACCGGCGCGCAGGAGAACGACCATGTGCGCTGATCGGGTCGCGTTCGTCACGGGCGGCATGGGGGGCCTCGGCGCCGCGATCAGCCGTCGCCTGCACGATGCGGGCATGACGGTGGCGGTGTCGCATACGGAGCGCAACGACCACGTCGCGACATGGCTCACGCACGAACGCGAGGCGGGCAGGACGTTCCACGCGTTCGAGGTCGACGTCGCCGACTACGATTCGTGCCAGCACTGCGCGGCACGCGTGCTGGCCGAGTTCGGGCGCGTCGACGTGCTCGTCAACAACGCCGGCGTCACGCAGGACGCCACCTTCGTGAAGATGACCAAGAGCATGTGGGACGCGGTGCTGCGCACCAACCTCGACGGCATGTTCAACATGACGAAGCCGTTCGTGCCGGGCATGATCGAGGCGGGCTTCGGGCGCATCGTGAACATCGGCTCGGTGAACGGTTCGCGCGGCGCATACGGGCAGGCGAACTACGCGGCCGCGAAGGCCGGCATCCACGGCTTCACGAAGGCGCTGGCGCTCGAGCTCGCGCGCCACGGCGTGACGGTCAACACGGTGGCCCCCGGCTATCTGGCGACCGCGATGCTCGAGACGGTGCCGAAGGAAGTGCTCGACGCGAAGATCCTGCCGCAGATCCCGGTCGGCCGCCTCGGCAATCCCGACGAGATCGCCGAGCTCGTCGCGTTCCTGTGTTCCGACGCGGGGGCTTTCGCGACCGGCGCGGAATTCGATGTCAACGGCGGCATGCACATGCGATGAACGGATCCGTCATGCGCATGCCGATCGAGCACGAGTCGATGCGGCCAACGGCTACGAACGTACCGGCGTCGCACCCGGCCGGATGCACGCCGGCCCGGCCGTCGCCCGCCGACGAATGGAACCGCGCCGCGCATGCGAACGTGGCCGCGATGACCTTCGGGCTGTCGCCCGTGTCGCTCGCGCTGGCCACGCTCGACTGGGGCGCCCATCTGGCCGTGTCGCCGGGAAAATGCTTCGAGCTTGCGACGCAGGCGTGGCTGGCTGCCGTGGCACCCGCGGCCAACCGGGAAGGCGAGGGCAAGGGCGAGGCCGACGATGGCGGCGCGGGCGGCCTGGCCGTGCACGCCGGGCAGGCCGATGCGCGCTTCGCCGCGCCCGCGTGGTCCGGATGGCCGTTTCGCGCGTACCGCGACGGCTTCCTGTCGATCCAGCGCTGGTGGCGCGACGCGACGCGCGGCGTGCCGGGCGTCGAACGGCATCACGAGGAACTGGTCGGATTCGTCGCGCGACAGTGGCTCGACGCATGCTCGCCGGGCAATTTTCTTGCGACCAACCCGGTCGTGCTCGACGCGACGATGCGCAGCGGCGGCGCGAATCTCGCGGCAGGCTGGCGGCACTGGCTGGAAGACGCGCACGCGCTGCTCGAGCGCACGCACGGCACGCGGGCCCGCGATACGCGCGCCTATCTGCCGGGACGCGACGTGGCGATCACGCCGGGCCGCGTCGTCTGGCGCAACGCGTTGTGCGAGTTGCTGCAATACGACCCGACGACGGCCGGCGTGGCGCGCGAGCCGATCCTGATCGTGCCGTCGTGGATCATGAAGTACTACATCCTCGACCTGCAGCCGCACGATTCGCTGATCCGCTTCCTGGTCGATGCCGGCTACACGGTGTTTGCCGTGTCGTGGCGCAATCCGGGCGCGGAGGCGCGCGAGCTCGGGCTCGACGATTATCTGCGCGACGGGTGCATGGCGGCGCTCGACGCCGCCCGCTCGATCTGCGGCGAAGCGGTCCACGCGGTCGGCTACTGCCTCGGCGGCACGCTGCTGGCGATCGGTGCGGCGGCGCTCGCGCGCGACGGGCGGCAGCACGAGGCGTTGCGCTCCGTCACGTTGCTCGCGGCCCAGACCGATTTCAGCGAACCCGGCGAACTCGGCCTCTTCATCGACGCGAGCGAACTGTCCGCGCTCGATGCGCTGATGTGGCGGCAGGGCTACCTGGACGGCGCGCAGATGTCCGCCGCGTTCCAGTTGCTGAACGCGCGCGACCTGATCTGGTCGCGCATGATGAGCGAATATCTGCTCGGCACGCGCACGAAGCCGAACGACCTGATGTCGTGGAACGAGGACACCACGCGCATGCCGTACCGGATGCATACCGAATACCTGACGCGCCTCTTTCTCGACAACGATCTCGCGGCCGGCCGCTACTGCGTCGACGGGCGGCCGGTCGCGCTGTCGGATATCGACGTGCCGACATTCGTGGTCGGGACCGAGCGCGATCACGTGTCGCCCTGGCGTTCCGTCTACAAGCTCCATCTGCTCACGCACCACGCGCTGACGTTCGTGCTGACCTCCGGCGGCCACAATGCCGGGATCGTGTCCGAACCCGGCCATCCGGGACGCCACTATCGCTGCGCGACGCGCGAGCCCGGCGCGCCTTACCGCAACCGGCGCGACTTCGTGAGCGAAACGCCCGCGCTCGACGGATCGTGGTGGACGTGCTGGCGCGACTGGCTGCACGCGCATTCGTCGGGCGAGGTGCCCGCACGCGTGCCGGCCGCCGGCTTCGGCGCGGCGCCCGGCAGCTACGTGCTGGAGACCTGAATATGAACCTGAACCTGAACCTGAACCTGCATCCGGATCTGTCCGCCGGCGCGTGCCTGCCCGGCCTGTTGCCGCGCGCGGACGGCGAACTGCCCGCCCTGATCGCGCGTGCGCGCCATGCGCCGCCGCTGACGGTGGCCGTCGTGCATCCGTGCGACACGGCCAGCCTCGTCGCGCTTGCCGCGCTCAACGCGTCGCCGCTGGGCGCATCGATCGAACCGCTGATCGTCGCGCCGCGCGCGAAGGTGTTGCGCGTGGCGAGCGAAGCGGGCGTCGATCTCGCGAAATGGACGATCGAGGACGTTCCCCACAGCCACGCCGCGGCGGCCCGCGCGGTGGCACTCGCGGCGTCGGGCCGCGCCGGCGCGCTGATGAAGGGCAGCCTGCACACGGACGAGCTGATGGGGGCCGTCGTCGCCGCGGAATCGGGCCTGCGCACCGACAAGCGCATGTCTCACTGCTTCCTGATCGAGGCGCCGGCGTATCCGCGGCCGTTCATCCTGACCGACGCCGCGGTGAACATCGCACCGGATCTCGCGCAGAAGGCGGCCATCACGCAGAACGCGATCGACGTCGCGCATGCGCTGGGCGTCGCGCGCCCGCGCGTCGCGGTGCTGTGCGCGGTCGAGACCGTCAATCCGGCGATGCGTTCGACGCTCGACGCGGCGGCCCTCGCGAAGATGGCCGAGCGCGGGCAGATCACGGGGGCGGTCGTCGACGGCCCGCTCGCGTTCGACAACGCGATATCGCAGCGGGCCGCGCGCGAGAAGGGGATCGACTCGCCGGTTGCCGGCCGTGCGGACATCCTCGTCGTGCCCGATATCGAAGCGGGCAACATGCTCGCGAAACAGCTCGAATACCTGGGCGGCGCCGCGAACGCGGGCGTCGTCGTGGGCGCGCGCGTGCCGATCGTGCTGACGAGCCGCGCCGACGGCGTCGCCGTCCGGGTCGCGTCCTGCGCGCTCGCGGTGTTGCTGGCGCAAGTCCGGCATGACGCCACCCCGATGCCTGAACAGGCCCCCCTTTCGATGGAGGAATTGCGATGAAAGCACTCGTGTACCACGGCCCAGGGCGCAAGGCGCTCGAACGGCGGCCCAAACCGGAACTGCAGTCGCCCACCGACGCGATCGTCCGCGTGACGCGCACGACGATCTGCGGCACCGATCTGCACATCCTCAAGGGCGACGTGCCGACGTGCGAACCGGGCCGCGTCCTCGGCCATGAAGGCGTGGGCATCGTCGAGCAGGTCGGCGCGGCGGTCGATTCGCTGAAGCCGGGCGACCACGTGCTGATTTCGTGCATCTCGTCGTGCGGCCGCTGCGAGTATTGCCGCCGCGGACTGTATTCGCATTGCACGACCGGCGGCTGGATCCTCGGCAACCGGATCGACGGCACGCAGGCCGAGTTCGTGCGCATCCCGCATGCGCCGACCAGCCTGTACCGGATCCCGGCCGGCGCGGACGAGGACGCGCTCGTGATGCTGTCCGACATCCTGCCGACCGGATTCGAATGCGGCGTGCTGAACGGCAAGGTGCAGCCGGGCTGCTCGGTCGCGATCGTCGGCGCGGGGCCGATCGGGCTGGCGGCTTTGCTGACCGCGCAGTTCTATTCGCCCGCGCGGATCATCATGATCGACCCGGACGGCAACCGGCTCGAGGTCGCGCGGCGCTTCGGCGCGACCGACTGCATCGACGGCCACGGCGTCGACCCGGTCGCGGAAGTGATGAAGCTGACCGATGGCGTCGGCGTGGATTGCGCGATCGAAGCGGTCGGCATTCCGGCGACGTTCGAGATGTGCACGGCGCTCGTGGCGCCTGGCGGGGTCGTCGCGAACGTCGGCGTGCACGGCGTCAAGGCCGATCTGCACCTCGAGAAGCTGTGGGATCGCAACATCTCGATCACGACGCGGCTCGTCGACACGGTCAGCACGCCGATGCTGCTGAAGACCGTGCGCGCCGGGCGCCTCGATCCGGCGCGCCTGATCACGCACCGGTTCTCGCTCGACGACGTGGAAAGCGCGTACGACACGTTCGGGCGCGCCGCGCAGACCCACGCGCTGAAGGTCATCATCGAAATCGGCTGAATGCCGGGCCGCGCGTGGCGGAAACCGGGTGCTTCCGCCGCCCGTCACGCGCGGCCGGCGTTGCGCCGGCAGTCAGGACGACAGCGCGGCGGGTTCCTGCGTGTTGTTTGATTCAATCGCGTCCAGATCGACGCACTGCTCGTAGGTCGGCACCTCGCACGGCCAATGCAGGCGCTCCGAGATGCGCCGGCGCATCGCATCCGCGGCAGCGGGTTCGCCGTGCGTGACGAAGGTCCGCACGGGCGCGCCCTGCATCGTGCCGAGCCACTTCAGGATCTCTTCGTAGTCGGCATGGGCCGACAGCGTCGTGATCGACTCGACCTGCGCGCGCACGCGCACGTACTCGCCGTGAATCTTCAGCGTCGGCTCGTGCGCGGCGAGCGCCGCGCCGCGCGTGCCGGCGGCCTGGTAGCCGACCAGCGCGATCGTGTTGCGCGCGTCGGGCGCATGGCGGCTCAGGTGATGCAGCACGCGCCCGCCGGTCGCCATCCCGCTGCCGGCGATGATGACCATCGGGCCGTGGTGTTCGGCGATCGCCTTGGACTGCTCGACCGAGCGGATCATCGTGGCCGCGTGGCCGAGCGCATTCGCTTCGGAGGCCGTCAGCCGGTGTTCGAGGATATGGTGGCGATAGATCTCGGTCACGTCCGTCGCCATCGGGCTGTCGACGAATACCGGGACGCGCGCCATGCGGCCGGCCGCCTTCAGCCGCGCGATGTAGTGCAGGATCTCCTGCGCGCGGCCGACGGTGAAGCAGGGCATCACGACGACCCCGCCGCGCGCGAAGGTCTTGTCGAACATCCCGGCCAGCTCGTTTTCGGGATCCGACGCCGGATGCAGCCGGTCGCCGTACGTCGATTCGACCACCAGGTAGTCGGCATGCGCGGGCGGGCGCGGCGGTTGCATGATCGGGTCGTGATACCGGCCGAGATCGCCGGAGAACGCGAGCACCTTGTGATCCCAGTGCATCACGACGCTCGCCGCGCCGAGGATGTGCCCGGCCGGCAGCAGGCGGAACGACAGGCTGCCGCCCAGCGCGGTGCATTCGTCGAAGGCGACGGGTTGCAGCAGGCGCAGCGCGCGCTGCGCGTCGTCCAGCGTGTAGAGCGGTTGCGCGGGATGATGCTTCGAATAACCGTGCCGGTTCGCGAAGTCGGCTTCCTCCTCCTGCAGCCGCGCGCTGTCGCGCAGCATGATGTCGCAGAGTTCGGCCGTGGCCGCCGTGCAGTACACCGGCCCGCGATAGCCTTCGCGCGCCAGCACCGGGAGATAGCCGGTGTGATCGATGTGCGCGTGCGTGAGCACGACCGCGTCCAGCGTGTCGGGCCCGAACGGCAGCGCGCGCCAGTTGCGCAGCCGCAGGTTCTTGGTCCCCTGGAACAGGCCGCAATCGACCAGGACGCGCCGGCCGCCGTGCTCGAGCAGATATTTCGAGCCGGTCACGGTTTCGGTCGCACCGAGAAAAGTCAGTTTCATGGGGTGCCTCTGCGGGAGTCGACGGAACAGTAAATCGATTACATCCCGAACGCGCGGGCGGCGGTTGACCGAAATCAGGAATTGCGGGATCCCCATGCCGGCCGGGCGAGATTCCCGGCCGGCGCGTGGTTTGACGACGATCAAGCATGGGCCCCGGCGGCGGCAGGATAGTGAGTTGGTGCGTGCATGCGGTGTCGGGACCCCGTTATCCGCGCATGCCATGCGCGCGATGCGTTCGGCATCACGCGTCGCCTCACGAGTCTTTCGGGATGAACCCATCATGACGTTGATCGCCAATCTGGATGGTGCCGGGCACCTTTACCGACTGTGCTTCGTCCGCGCGCCCTGGGCGTGGTTTACCTGCTTGCCGCTCGACGAGCAATGCGGCGAGCGCTGGGCGGACGTGCCGTACCAGAATGCCGCGAGACCGCCGTACAGCGATTCGCGCGTGCAATTGCTCCGGGTCGCGTTCGACGCGCCGGGTCTGTTACCGCCCGAGGCCGGGCGGCACGGGCATGCGTGGAGCGTCCAGCAGATCAACCACGGCGCGGCGCCATGGCTGCGCAGCGAGGATTTCGTCGACGCGCTGACGCTGACCGTGCCGGCCGGGGTCACGCTCGCCACGTTCGTCGAACGGATCGAGGCCGCCGGCGGCACCGTCTACGGGCCGCTCGGCTGGGCGGAATTGCCGCCGTGGCAGCGGCCCGACGTGGTGGCGCAGACGGGCTGAATGGGGCTAAGCGGGACTGAATGCCGGTGCGGCGCGCTTGTCGGCGCGCGTCAGCCCGCATCGCCCCAGCCGCCGCCGAGCGCGACGTAGAACGCAACCGTATCCTGCAGGCGCTGCGCGACCGTCTGCAGCCACGCAATCCGCGCCTGATGGTATTGCAAGTCGGCGACCAGCAACTGGACGTAGCCGGCAATCCCCGCGTCGTAGCCGGCCTGCGTGAGCTTCAGCGCGTCACGAGCCGCGGCCATCGCGCGCGCCTGCGCATCGAGCGCCGCCGCGTCGTTGGCGAGCGCGCGCAACGTGTCGGCCACCTGCGAGAACGCCGACAGGACGACCTGCCGATAGGCCGCATCGGCTTCGTCGTACGCATCCTGCGCGGCGCGCCGCTGGTTCAGCAGCGAGCCGCCATGAAAGATCGGCGCGGTGAGTGCGGCACCGGCACTCCACACGCGGCCGGCGGGCGCGAACAGCTTGCCGGCGACGACGCTGTCGAACCCGCCCGATGCGGACAGCGTGAGGTTCGGGTAAAGCGCGGCCGTCGCGACGCCGACCCGCGCGCTGGCTACGTGCAACTGGGCTTCCGCCTGCAGGATGTCGGGGCGGCGGCGCACCAGCGACGACGGCGCCGTGTCGGGCAGGCTGGCGGGCGGCTCGATCCCGTCGAGCGACAGTTCCGGCGTCCGCCAGTCGGCCGGGTAGCGGCCGGCCAGCAGCGCGAGCAGATCGTCGGCCTGCGCGCGCTTCTGGTCGAGCGCGGGCAGCGTCGCCTCGAACGACGCCCGCTGCGATTCCAGCGTCAGCACCGCGACGTAGGCTGCCGCGCCGGCCGTCACCTGCGCGCGCGTCAGACGAACCTGCTCGTCGAGCAGGCCGATCATTTCGCGCGTCGCCGCGGCTTCGTCGCGATAGGCCGCGCGCGCGACCATCGTATTGACGACGTTCGCGGTCAGCATCAGATAGGCGCCCGCCAGCGCCTGCCGTTGCGCATCGACGTCGGCCGCGAGCGCTTCGACCTGGCGCCGTTCGCCGCCCCACAGGTCGAGCGTGTAGCTGACCGTGGCCGACAGCGTGAACAGGTTGAAGATCGACGCCGGCAACGCCTGGCCGGTGCGCAGCGGCACAGCGCGCTGGCGCGACGCGCCGGCCTGTGCATCCACCTGCGGAAAGAAGATCCCCTGGCCGGCCCGCAGCGCGTGCTCGCTGCGCCGCAGCGTCGCTTCGGCGAGATCGAGCGTCGGGCTGCCGGTCAATGCTTCGGCGACGGTCGAGTCGATCGCGCGGCTGCCGAAGCGTGTCCACCAGTCGCGCGTGAGCGCCGCGTCCGCCGACAATGCTTGCGTCCGGCCGCCGCCGCTCCAGGAGCCGGACGCCGCGCCCGGATCGTCGGGCGGCACGAAGCGCGCGACGCGCGGCGCGGGCGGCGGGACGAAATTCGGCCCGACCGTGCACCCCGCGAGCAGCACGGCGACGGCCAGCGCGCCGGTGCCGCGGCGCAGCGCGCGCGCGCGGCGGGCCCCGCTATTTGCCTGCGACGTAGACATCGACGATCTGCCCGGGAAACAGCCGCACATTCCTGTTCGGCAAGATACGGAAAATGACCGGCAGCACGCGCACGTCGACGCGCTCGGTGCGCTGGTCGGACAGCTCGATCTTCGGCGTGACGTATGGCTGCACGCGCACGAACTGGAGATCGGCCTCGACCGATGTGCCGCGCACGAACATGTGCGCCTTCAACGCATGCAGGTCGGGTAACTGGTGGATCAGGATCTCGTCGATGTAGCAGCGCACCTGCAGCCGGTCGACCGGCGTGCCGAGCACCACGACCGGCGTGCTGCCCCGCGTATAGGTGTCGTAGAGCCCCTGCGAGGTCAGGTAGGCCCCCACGGCCGCGTTCATCGCCAGGACGGTCCCGTCCGCCGGCGCACGCAGCGTGTAGCGGGCGAGCAGTGCGGCCGCCGCGTCGGCCGCGCGCCGCAGCGCGATGGCCTGCGCTTCCTGGTTGCGCACGTCGTAGCTCCATGCGCCGGCCTTGGTCAGACGATACTGCCGCGTCACGACGTCCAGGTTGGCCGCCGCGACGCGCACCGCGTTCGCGGCCGTGTCGAGCGCGTCGCGGCTGACCGCCTTCGGATCGATGTCGTACGCGTGCCGCTGCTTGTCGTACTGGTCCTGCGCGAGCTTCAGGCTCGCCTGCGCGGCCGCCGTTTGCGCACTGGCCACGTCGAGCACCTCGCGGCGCGGCTGCGCCTTCAGCTCGTCGAGCAGCGCGGCGGCCGCGTCGGCCTGCGCCGCGAGCTGGGCGGCGGTCGCGCGTTGCACCGAGTCGTCGATCGTCAGCAGCGCGTCGCCGGCCTTCACCGGATCGCCGTCGTGCACGAGGATGCGCGTCACCGCGCCCGAGACGTCCGGATAGACGTTCACGTTCGCGCCGGCCGGCTGCTCGCTCTCGACGATGCCGTTCGCATAGACGCCGCGCGCGTACGGATTGGCGGCCGGCTTGAATACCGGCGGCTGCGGCGGCTCCTGGCGGCTGTAGACCCACGCGGCGACGACGCTTGCCAGGAAGCCGAGCAGGGCCGCCACGAACACGAGCCGGTGTTTCATCGTGCACCACCGCGCTCGATGCCGTTCAGCTTGCCGTCTTCCATCCGCAGGACGCGATCCGCGTACTCGAAGATCCGCGCGTCGTGCGTGACGATCACGATGCAGCGCGTGTCGTCGAGCACCTTGTGCTTGACGAAGTCGATGATCATGCGGCCCGTGTCGCCATCGAGCGACGCGGTCGGCTCGTCGAGGATCAGCAGGTCGGGCTGGCTGACGATCGCGCGCGCGATCGCGACGCGCTGCTGTTCGCCGCCGGACAGCTTCACGGGCGGCAGTTGCGCGCGGTTTGCGAGCCCGACCACGTCCAGATACGCGTGCGCTTCCTTGAGCGCGTCGTCCCACGGCCGGCGCCTCAGGATCAGCGGGATCGCGACGTTCTCCGCGGTCGTGAGCCGCGGGAACAGGTGGTAATCCTGAAACACGAAGCCGATCCGGTTCAGCCGGAAATCGGCGATCGCGTCGTTCGGCTGCGCCCACAGGTCGACGCCGTCGATCGACACCGAACCGCCGTCCGGCCGCAGGATGCCGGAGATCACGCTGAGCAGCGTCGTCTTGCCGCTGCCGGACGGCCCGACGATCAGCAGCATCTCGCCGAAGTTCGCCTGCATCGACACGTCGCGTAGTGCCTGCGTGCGCGCGTCGCCTTCGCCGAACCATTTGCTGACGCCGCGCGCGTCGATCGCGATGCCGGCCATCGTCAGCCCCGGAAGATGTCGAACGGCTCGATGCGCAGCACGCGCCGCACGCCGAGATAGCTCGAAATCGTCGCGATCACGACCACCATCCCGAACGCGAGCGACAGGTTGCCGTACGTGATGAGCGCCGCATAGTCGGGAATCCGCAGTTTCGCGAGACTGATCATCAGCACGCACAGCCCGACGCCGATACCGTAACCGGTCAGCGCGGTGAACGTCGCCTGGAACAGGATCATCGCGACCAGCTCGCGGCTTTTCGCGCCGATCGCCTTCAGCGCGCCGAATTTGTCCAGGTTCTCGAGGATGAACGCATAGAACGTCTGCCCGGAAATCGACAGGCCGATGATGAAGCTGATGATCGTCATCAGCATGATGTTGGTGCCGAGCCCGGTCTCGTACTTGTAGAAGCGCGCGATCTGCGCGATGAATTCGTCGCGTGTGTACGCGCGATAGCCGAGCGCTTGCACGACGGCCTTGATGTGGGCGATGTCGGCATCCGACTTGGGCTCGACGAGGATGTAGGAGGTCGTGAAGCGTGGCGACGGAATGTAGCGGATCGCGCGGGCGTAGGTGGTGTAAAGCGTCGGCGTGCCGAACAGGCCGCTCGCGGCGACCTTCGCGATGCCGACGATCACGCCGCGATGATCGTTCAACTCGAAATCGGTGCCGACGGACGGATTCTCGAGTTTCCGGAACTCGGGATCCTGAATCGCGATGAAGCCGTTTTCCGCGTAGATGTCCTCGATGCGGCCCTGCAGCATCGTCGGGCGGCCGAGCAGGCTGGCGTCGTCGAGGCCGACGACCGTCACGGCCTGGTAGGTGCCGGAGCGCAGCTTGACGAGCGCGCCGCCGGAATAGAGCGGCACCGCATACTTGACGCCGTCGATGCTGCGCACCGCGTCGAGCACGTAGTCGGGCATGCCGATGCTGTTCGCGATCGTCTTCACGGCCGGGTCCATCACCCATACCTTCGCGCCGATATTGATGACCGACGCCGACGACTTGTTCAGGATGCCGGCGAACAGCGACGTCATCTCGATCATCAGCAGCACCGAAAACGTGATGCCGACGATCAGCGCGGTGAATTTCGCGCTGTCGTTGACGAGCAGCTTGAACGCGAGACGCAGGATGCCGTTCATGATGGCGAATCCGACGCGTCCGGGCCGTGCGCCTAGCGCCCGGACGGCGCCGGATCCAGCTGCGCGACGAACGCCACGATGCCCGACACGAGCGCAACGATCGCGTACGGGACGACCCGCTCGTCGATCAGCATCGCATGCACGACGCCCAGCAGCGACGCGAGCGCGATGAATACGCAGAGCGTCGCAAGCGCGTTTCGGTATCGCAGACCCATCATGACGTTCTCCCGGGAAGCGGCCGCCGTGGACATAGCTGCCACTGGTTGCGCAAGACATGGCGCCATGATCGCGTGCCGCGCGCCGGCACGATTGATCTGTATCAACGGACGAATCCCGGCGTCACGGGCGCGATGCGCCGATCAAGTCATCTGACCAATCGTCTTGCGGAACCGCGTCAGCGACAGCAGGAACAGCACGCAGCCGATCGCGAACAGCGCCGCGAACTGGGCCCACACCGCATCGAACCCGGCGCCGCGATACAGGATCCGCTGCGCGAGTTCGACGAAATGCGTGGTCGGCGCGGCCAGCATGATGTCCTGCACGACGGGCGGCATGCTTTCGCGCGGCGTCAGGCCGCCCGACAACAATTGCAACGGCAGCAGCACGAGGACGAGCAGCATGCCGAACTGCGGCATGCTGCGCACGAGCGTCGCGAGAAAGATCCCCATCGACGTCGTCGCGAACAGGTGCAGCGCCATGCCGGCCACGAACAGCGGCACCGATCCCGGAATCGGCACGTGCAGCGCGCCGCCCACGACGAACGTCAGCGACGCGACGGCCGCCGCCGCGACGACGAGCCCCATCGACCAGACCTTCGCGAGCATGATTTCCGCCGCGGTCACCGGCATGACGAGCAGATGCTCGATCGTGCCGTGCTCGCGCTCGCGAATCAGCGCGGCCCCGGTGAGGATCATCGACAGCATCGTCACGTTGTTGATCAGTTCCATCAGCGCGCCGAACCAGACTTCGTCGAGATTCGGGTTGAAGCGCATCCGCATCGCGAGATCGACCGGCGGCAAGGACGTGCCGCGCTGGCGCCGCACGAACGCATCGATCTCGCCCGACACGATCTGCTGGACGTAACCGCCGCCGGTGAACGCCTGCGTCATGCGGGTCGCATCGACGTTGAGCTGGACCGTCGCGTGACGGCCGGCGAGCACGTCGCGCTGGAAGTCGGGCGGAATGTCGAGCGAGAACGTGTAGTCGCCGTTGTCCAGCCCGCGATCGGCCGCGCCGGCGTCGACGAGCGGGGGCGGCACGAACTGCGGCGGGAAGAACGCCGCCGCGATGCGCGCCGACAGCGGCGACGCATCCTCGTCGACGATCGCGATCGGCACCTTGTGCAGCGTTTCCGGGCGCGCGGTGGCCGCGACGTAGATCGACGCGCTGAACGTGTAGACGATCAGCGCGAGCAGGATCGGGTCGCGGGCGAGGCTCCACAGTTCCTTGACCCCGAGCCGGAAAATGACGAGCAGGCGCGACATGGTCAGCGCTCCTGCTTGCGCAGCAGCACGCCGGTCATGACCAGGATGACCGGCGCGGCCGCGAGCATCGGCCAGAACTGGGACGACAGGTCGGCCAGCCCGAGCGCCTTGTTGTAGACGCCGCGGCTGATCGCGAGCATGTAGGTGGCCGGATAGACGGTGCCGACCCACTTGCCGCTGCCCTCGAGCGACGACAGCGGCGTGAGCAGGCCCGAGAACTGCACGACGGGAATCAGCGTGCCGACGATCGTCATGAAGATCGCGGCGATCTGGCTGCGGGTAAACGTCGACGCGAACAGCCCGATGCCGGTGGCCACGACGTTGAAGATCAGCACCGCGGCCGCCAGCGTCGCGAAACTGCCCTTGATCCGCACGCCGAACACGAGGTCGGCCAGCACGACCATCAGCAGGAAGTTCAGCATGGCCAGCATCACGTACGGCGCCTGCTTGCCGAGCAGGAATTCGGCCCGCGTGACGGGCGTCACGTACAGGTTGACGATCGACCCGAGCTCCCGTTCCCGCACGACGGCGAGCGCCGTCAGCATCGCGGGCAGCATCAGCAGCAGCATCGGCATGATCGCGGGAATCATGGCCGGCAGGCTCTTGACGTCCGGGTTGTAGCGATAGCGGATCGCGATGTCGACGGCCGGCGCGAGCGACACGCCGAGCCGGCGCTTCGCCTGGTCGCGCAGCCAGTTTTCGTGCATGCCGGCCACGTAGCCGCGGATCGTCTCCGCGCGCATCGGCATCGCGCCGTCGACCCATGCGCCGATCTCCACGCGGCGGCCGCGCGCGACGTCGCGCGCGAAACCGGGCGGGATCTCGAGCGCGAGCGACAGCTGGCCGTTGCGCATGCGGCGCTCGATGTCGCGGTCGTCCGCGAGCGGCGCGCGCGGCACGAAGTAGCGGGAACCGGCGAGGTTCTGCGCATAGTCCTGGCTCAGGATCGACTGATCGCGGTCGAGCACCGCGAACGTCAGGTTGTCGACGTCGAGACTGATCCCGATGCTGATCACGCACATCAGCACGAGCGAGCCGAACAGCGCCAGCGTCGCGCGCAACGGGTCGCGTCGCAGCTCCAGCACTTCGCGCCACAGATAGCTGCCGGCGCGCGCCGGGCTGAACCATGCCGCCGCACGACCGGCGCCGGCCGCCGCGGGCGGCGCGGCGAGCCAGCCGGCGTCGGACGGCGCATCGGCCGGCGCACCGTCCGCGCCATCCGCTTTCTGCGCGTCGCTCAGGTAGCCGATGAACGCGTCCTCGAGCGTGGCGGCGCCGCGCAGGCGCACCAGTTCCTCGGGCGCGGCGCTCGCGAGCACGCGGCCCGCATGCATCAGCGAGATGCGGTCGCAGCGCGCGGCCTCGTTCATGAAGTGCGTCGAAATGAAGATGGTGACGCGATCGTTGCGCGCGAGCTCGATCATCAGCCGCCAGAAGTCGTCACGCGCGACCGGATCCACGCCCGACGTCGGTTCGTCCAGGATCAGCAGCTCGGGCTTGTGCACCATCGCCACCGCGAGCGAGAGCCGCTGCCGCATGCCGAGCGGCAGGCGCTCGGGCAGCGCGTCGAGGGCGTCGGCCAGCCCGAAGCGCGCGACCATTTCGGTCACGCGCGCGGGCACGTCCGCCTCCGGCACGCCGAACAGGCGCGCATGCAGCACGAGGTTCTGCCGGACGGTCAGTTCGCCGTAGAGCGAAAACCCTTGCGACATGTAGCCGACGCGCCGGCGCGTGTCGATGTCGTTCGCGGCGACCGGCCGGCCGAACAGCGTCGCCGTGCCTTGGGACGCGGGCAGCAGGCCGGTGAGCATCTTCATGGTCGTCGACTTGCCGCAGCCGTTGGAGCCGAGAAAGCCGAAGATTTCACCGCGGCGGATCCGCAGGCTCACGTGGTCGACCGCGACGAAATCGCCGAACCGCATCGTCAGCCCGTCCGCCTCGATCGCGTAGCCGGCCGCCCGATCGGCCTGGAACGGCGCGATCACGACCGGCTGGTGTCCGTGCCGGCGCGCCTCCGGGAGCAGCGCGATGAACGCGGCTTCCAGCGTGTCGCAACCGGTGCGCTCGAGCAGCTCGCCGGGGCTGCCGGTTGCCAGCACGCGGCCGGCGTCCATCGCGATCAGCCGATCGAAACGGCGGGCCTCGTCCATGTACGCCGTGGCGACCAGCACGCTCATCGCCGGGCGGGCGGCGCGAATGCGGCCGATCAGCTCCCAGAACTGCGCGCGCGACAGCGGATCGACGCCGGTCGTCGGCTCGTCGAGGATCAGCAGGTCGGGATCGTGGATCAACGCGCAGCACAGGCCGAGCTTCTGCTTCATGCCGCCGGACAGCTTGCCGGCCGGGCGGTCCAGGAACGGCTGCAGGCCGGTGCTGCGCGTCAGCGCGTCGATCCGTCGGCGCCGCTCCGCCGCATCGTGGCCGAACAGGCGCGCGAAGAACTGCAGGTTCTCCTCGACCGACAGCGTCGCGTACAGGTTCCGGCCGAGGCCTTGCGGCATGTAGGCGATGCGCCGGCACACGCGCGCGCGGTGGCGGCGCGACGACAGGTCGCCGTCGAGCGTCCATACGCGGCCCTGCTGGATCGCGCGCGCGCCGGAAACGAGCGCGAGCAGGCTCGACTTGCCGACGCCGTCCGGCCCGATCAGCCCGATCATGCGGCCGGCCGGGATATCGAGCGTCACGTCGTCGAGCGCGGCCTTGTCGCCGTAGCGCAGCGAGACGCCGGACAGCCGTGCGACCCAGCCCGGATCGGCCGACACCGGCGCAGCGCCGGTCGCGCCGGCAACCGTCTCGACGGGCGGCGCCGCTTTCATTGCGGCACCCTGATCGCGAGGCGATCCGGCCAGCCCGCGTGCGGGTCGGTCTTCAGCCACGCCACGCCCGGCAAGCCGGTCTTGACGAGCTTCAGGTGGCGCTGCAACAGGTCGCGATCGATGCGTGCCTTCACCCGGAACATCAGCTTCTGCCGCTCGGTGGCCGTTTCGACCGTCTTCGGCGTGAACTGCGCGGTGCTCGACACATAGGACACGCGTGCCGGAATCACGTATTCCGGTGCCGCATCGAGCACGATCCGCACGTCGGCGCCGAGCGGGACCCGGCCGACGACCGCTTCGGGCAGGAAGAACGTCATGTACACGTCGGACAGGTCGACGACGTTGAGCACCTTGCCGCCTGCCGGCAGGACTTCGCCCGACTCGGCAATCCGGTACTGGACGCGCCCGTCGCGCGGCGAGGTCAGTTCGCTGTCCGAGAGGTCGGCCCGCACGCGCGCCACGGTCGCCTGCGCGGCCGTCACGGCCGAGCGCGCCGCGACGAGCTGGGCCTGCGTGGCGTCGATCGCGGCCTGAGCGGCTTGCACCTGGGCCCGCGCGGCATTCACGGTCGCGCGCAGGCTGCCGGCGCGCGCGCGATCGTCGTCCAGTTCCTGCATCGACGACGCGCCGTCGCGCGACAGCGTTTCGGACCGCGCGAGCCGCCGCGTGGCCGCATCCAGCTCGCTTTCCCGCTGCACGACGACGGCCGCGGCCGCGGCCTTGTCGCTGCGGCGCTGCGCGACCTGCGCGTCGATGCTCGCCGCGGTGTTCACCGCCTGCTGCTCGCGCGCCCGTGCCTCGTCGAGCTGCGCCTGCAGGACGACGACGTCCATGCGTGCGAGCGGCTGGCCGGCCGTCACGAAGTCGCCTTCGTCGACGAGCATGGCGGTGACGCGCCCCGGCAGCTTGGTCGCGACGTCGATTTCGGTCGCCTCGATGCGGCCGTTGCCGCTGACGAGCCCCGCATCCGCCTGGCCGTCGTGCCAGCGCGTCCACCCGTAGTACGCGAGGCCGATCGCAAGCACGGCCGCACCGATACCGATCAGAAGAGGGCGCGGGATGGTTTTCATGGTGTGTTGTCCGAGTCGGTCGAAAGGGGCGCCGTTGCCGCGGCAGTCTTGCCGGTGTCGATCACGCCGCCGCCGAGCGCGCCGTACAGCGCGACGCGGCTCGACAGCAGCGCACGACGGGTCGTGACCAGCTGCTGCTCGGCGTTCATCAGGTCCCGCTGCGCATCGAGCACCTCGAGGAAGCGGGTTGCCCCGCTGTCGTAGCGCAGCTTCGCGAGGCGCGCCCGCTCGGCCTGCGACGCCAGCGTGGCGCGCTCGATGGCGACCTGGTCGGCGAGCCAATGGCGCGCGGCGAGCGCATCCGACACGTCGCGGAATGCGCGCTGCAGCGTCTGCTCGTAGCGGGCGAGCGCTTCTTCGCGTTGCGCGCGCGCCAGCGCGAGATTCGACCGGTTGCGGCCGCCGTCGACGAGCGGCAGCGTGACGTTGGGAATCACCGACCACACGCCGGACCCCGACGACAGCAGGTCGTGCAGCGCGCTGCTTCCCGAACCGATCGCACTCGTCAACGCGATGCGCGGAAAGAATGCCGCGCGCGCCGCGCCGATGTTCGCGCGGCTCGCCTGCAGTTCGCGCTCCGCCGCGATCACGTCCGGGCGCCGGGTCAGCAGCGACGAAGGCAGGCCGGGGGTTAGCGACGGCAGCACCGCGCCGTCGTCGAGCGCGAGCGGCGTGGCGCCCAGCGCCGTCGGCGCACCGACGAGCAACGCCAGCGCATCGGCTGCCGTCGCGCGGGCCTGCTGCAACTGCACGCCGAGCGATTCCGCCTGCTGCAGCAGGATCTCCGATTGCGTGAGATCGAGGCGCGAGATCGCGCCGGCCGCGTGACGAAGCCGGAAAATCCGCAGCGATTCGCGGCGGGTGTCGATCGTCGCGCGGGTCAGCGCGATGCGTTCGTCGATCTCGCACAGGGTCAGATACGCGTCCGCCACACCGGTGACGACGCTCAGCATCACCGCCTGCCTGGCCGCGTCGCTCGCGAGGTAGCGCTGAAGCGCTGCTTCCTTCAGGTTGCGCACGCGGCCCCAGAAATCGATCTCCCATTGCGTCTCGGCCAGCTGGACTTGATAGACCTGCCCGATGACGGGCGCCGGAGCGAGAAAGCCGCCCGGTGTACGAAACCGCGCGTAGGCCGCGCCCGCACCGATCGTCGGCCATTGATCCGCGCCGCGGACGCCGTACACCGCGCGCGCCTGCTCGACGCGGGCAACCGCCGCGCGCAGATCCCGGTTGTCGGCGAGCGCCTGGCCGATCAGTGCGCGCAGGCGCGGGTCGACGAAGTAAGCCTGCCAGTCGGGCACGGGCGCGGCGGGTGTCGCGTCGGCGGACGGCTCCGGAAAGGAC
This sequence comes from Burkholderia sp. Bp8986, assembly GCF_003854225.1. Taxonomy (NCBI): domain Bacteria; kingdom Pseudomonadati; phylum Pseudomonadota; class Betaproteobacteria; order Burkholderiales; family Burkholderiaceae; genus Burkholderia; species Burkholderia sp. Bp8986. Next base: position 270,267 of record NZ_QTQM01000003.1, read on the forward strand.
GCGGGAATCGGTGCGGCGGGACGCTCGTCCGGTGGCGCAAGCGACAGGCAGCCCGACAGCAGCCCCATGCCCGCCGCCAGCGCAATGGCACGCATGCGCCGCACGACGGCAGGATGACAGCGAACGGGAAGCGCGGCAGCGCGCATGGAATGCCTCGTCGAATACGGAAATGCGGGAATTCGGGATGGCGCCGCCCGCGGGGCGTCGCCGCTTCGGATTCACTTATATCCGACGATTACCGGGTTTCCCCTTGATCTGTGTCACTCGGGCGGGGATGCGTTTCGAGGGGCTGCTCGCTTGACGCGCGTGCCGGAGCATGCGTCGGACGCTTTCGCGACGGCGTGCCGGACCGGGCCGCGCAATGCCTGTCACGGGCGGCACGCCTGGTGCGGCAACGTCCGTCGCGAGCCCGCGGTTGATTGATCCTCGTCAAGCCGCCGGCGCGGCCGTGCGCGATGCTGAACACGGTGCGGCACGCATTCGCTCGCGGGCATTGCGGCCGGCATGGACCGACGGGAGACCGACATGAAGTCCGATGCAGTACTCAAGCAGGATGTCGAGCAGGCGTTGTTCTGGAATCCGGCGATCGATGCGCGCCGGATCGACGTCGAGGTTCACGACCGGATCGTGACGTTGCGCGGCACGGTCGACAGCTGGGCGCAGAAGCTCGAGGCGCAGAAGACGGCACTGCACGTCGCCGACGCGCGCGCGCTGGTGCTCGAACTGAACGTCACCCCGCCGGAGAACGCGTGCGCGGACCAGGAGCTGGCGATCGCGATCACGTTCGCGCTCGGCTGGCAGGAGGCGTTGCGCGATCACAAGATCAGCGTCGAGGTCGATCACGGCTGCGTGACCCTCGACGGCGAAGTCGATCATGCGTATCAGAGCCGCGCGGCGGAAGCGATGGTGAGCCGGATGATCGGCGTCGTCGGCGTGGCCAACCGCATCCGGGTGCGTGCCGACCATACGGTGCCCGACGTCGGCGCCCGGATCGCCGAGGCGCTTGCGCGCCGCGCGCAGCGCGAAACCGCGGGAATCTCGATCGATGCAACCGACGGCGTCGTCACGCTGACGGGCACGGTCGCGTCGCTGGCCGAAAGGCGCGCCGCGTGTGGTGCGGCCGGGTCGGTGAGGGGTGTCCGGCAGGTCGTCGACCGACTGATCGTCGCCTGACCGGCTTGCACGCGCCGTCTACTACCAGGAGAAGCTGCGATGAACCGTTCGCATACCGGCCCCGGCCGAAACTATCTGCGCCGCGACAAGCGCATGCAGCCGCATACGAAAGACAGTTATCGCGAACCGAAGCGGCCCGCGGGCGACCGCATCTGCGAAGGCTGCGGCGCCGTCTGCGACGCGGGCCGCTGGACCTGGTACGCGACCCCGCTCGACCGGCGCCAGCTCGAATGCCCGGCCTGCAAGCGCATGCGGGAAAACGTGCCGGCGGGCGAACTGGTGTTGCAGGGTGCCTACCTGAGCGCGCACCGTTCGACGATTCTCGAACTGCTGCGGCATCAGGCCGATCTGGAGACGAGCGAGCACGCGCTCGAACGCATCATGGACATCGACACATCCGCCGATTCGCTCATCGTTCGCACGACGGGCGTGCACATGGTCCGGCGCCTCGGCGAAGCACTGCTGCATGCGCATCACGGCGATCTCGTGCTCGACTATCGCGACGGCGAGGACGTGCTGCGTGCGCACTGGAAGCGCGACGATGCGTGAGCGGATGCTGGCCTGCCGGAGAGGTTCGACCCCGTGAAAAAATCATTCGACTACTCCGGGCTGCTGATTCCGGTCGCGTTCGCCGTGCTGGTCGCGGTTCAACTGCTCGCGCGCCAGCCGGTGTCGACAACGATTTCCTACAGCGATTTTCACCGCCTGGTGGACGCACGGCTCGTCGACGATCTCGAGATCGGCCCGGCGACGATCTCGGGCACGCTGCGCATGCCGCAAGCCGGCGCCGCGCTGCCCGCGTCCGACGCGGCCGGCGTGAAGGAGGCCGGCGCGCCGTGGCGCTTCACGACGAACCGGGTGAGCGACGAAGGGCTGGTCGCCGCGCTGACGACTGCCGGGATTCGCTACCGCGGCGCGACGGATACGGGCTGGATCGGCACGCTGGCGACCTGGATCTTCCCGTTGATCGGCTTCGTCCTGATCTGGAATTTCATGATGCGAAGGCCGGGCGGGATGCGGGATCTGAGCGGCATGGGCAAAAGCCGCGCCCGCGTCTACATGCAGAAGGAAACCGGCATCACGTTCGACGACATCGCGGGCATCGACGAGGCGAAGGCCGAGCTGCAGCAGATCGTCGCGTTCCTGCGCAACCCCGAACGCTACCAGCGGCTCGGCGGCAAGATTCCGAAGGGCGTGCTCGTCGTCGGCGCGCCCGGCACCGGCAAGACGCTGCTCGCCCGCGCGGTCGCCGGCGAGGCAGCGGTGCCGTTCTTCACGATCAGCGGCTCGGCGTTCGTCGAGATGTTCGTCGGCGTGGGCGCGGCGCGCGTGCGCGATCTGTTCGAGCAGGCCCAGCAGAGCGCGCCGTGCATCGTGTTCATCGACGAGCTCGACGCGCTCGGCAAGGCGCGCGGCGTCGGCCTGATGTCGGGCAACGACGAGCGCGAGCAGACGCTGAACCAGCTGCTCGTCGAGATGGACGGCTTTCAGGCCAATTCGGGCGTCATCATCATGGCCGCGACCAACCGGCCGGAGATCCTCGATCCCGCGCTGCTGCGCCCCGGGCGTTTCGACCGGCACATCGCGATCGACCGGCCGGACCTGACCGGACGCAAGCAGATCCTGGCCGTGCACACGAAGCGCGTGAAGCTCGCGCCGGAAGTCGACCTGGCCGAGCTGGCACAGCGCACGCCGGGCTTCGTCGGCGCCGATCTCGCGAACGTCGTCAACGAAGCCGCGCTGCATGCGGCGGAACTGGGCAAGCCCGCGATCGGGATGGCCGATTTCGACGAAGCCATCGATCGCGCGATGACCGGCATGGAGCGCAAGAGCCGCGTGATGAACGAACAGGAGAAGCGGACCATCGCGTACCACGAATCGGGGCATGCGCTCGTCGCGCAAAGCCGCGCGCACTGCGATCCGGTGAAGAAGGTGTCGATCATCCCGCGCGGGATCGCGGCGCTCGGCTACACGCAGCAGGTGCCGACGGAGGATCGCTACGTGCTGCGCCGGAGCGAGTTGCTCGACCGGCTCGACGTGCTGCTCGGCGGACGCGTGGCCGAGGAAATCGCGTTCGGCGACGTGTCGACCGGCGCGCAGAACGATCTCGAACGCGCGACCGCGCTGGCGCGCCATATGGTGATGCAGTACGGGATGAGCGAGAAGATCGGCCTGGCGACACTCGACGATGGCGCACGCCAGGGCGGGGCGCCGGGCGTGTGGACGCCGGGCGACGGCCACTGCAGCGAGCACACGGCGCAACTGATCGACGAAGAGGTGCGTGCGCTGCTCGAGGAAGCGCACGCGCGGGTCACGGCAACGCTCGGCGCGCATCGTGATGCGCTCGAACGGATCGCGCGCAGTTTGCTGCAGCACGAATCGATCGATCACGACATGCTGGTGGCACTCATCACGCCGCCGGACGATGACGGCGAGCCGCCCCGGGCGCCGGAAGCCGACACGGAAACGACCACGGGCGTCTCCGCCTGAAGGAGCGATCGGCGCCCGCTATCGCCCCGGATGCTTGCCCGGACGCTCGCCGCCGCTCATCGTGTCGTTCAACAGCCGATGCAGACCGGGCCGCCGCGCCGCGCGTGCGACGCGTCATCGGTCACGACCGACGCGAGCCGCGGATCGGGCCGGAAGACCGTGATGCCCTTGAGCCCGTCGCGCCACGCCTGGAAGAACAGCGCGTCGACCGCCGCGAGCGAACACCGGGCGGGCATCGTCACGGTCTTCGAGATACCGGCGTCGACGCACGGCTGCAGCGCCGCGAGCATCGCGACGTGGTCGGCCGGCGCGATATCCGCCGCCGTGACGAAATAGCCCGGCAGCCTGACGATGTCGCCATGCAGTGCGCGAAACAGCCGGTGAGCGTGATTCTCCACACGAAACGGCCGGACCTGCCCGTCCGCGGTGCGGACCATGCGGCGCTGCGTCCAGCCGACGGCCGGCTCGATTCCGTTCGAACAGTTGTCGCAGAACGCGAGGCTCACGCTGCCGGCCGGCGCGAACGACAGCAGGTGGCTGTTGCGCAGCCCGTGCCGCGCGATCGCGTGATGCACCTTCAGCGGCAACAGCGTTCGATACGCGGGGCCGCTCAGATAGGCGGCCGGGTCGTAGGCCGGAAACACGCCGCGCTCGGCGGCAAGCGCGGCCGACGCGGCGAACGCATGCTCGCGCATCGCGAGCGCGATCCTGCGTGCAAGCGCGCGTGCTTCCGCGCTGTCGTAGCGCAGCCTCAGCATCGTCAGCGCGTCGCCCAGCCCGGTCACGCCGACCCCGATGCGGCGCGTGCGTCGCGCTTCGTGCTCGTGCGCGGCGAGCGGCCACTCGGTCAGATCGAGCACGTTGTCGAGCATGCGGACCTGGATGCGCACCGCATCGGCGAACGTCGCGAAATCGAAGCGCGGCTCGCCGTCGACACCGAACGGGTGCAGAACGAACCGAGACAGGTCGATCGGTCCGAGCACGCAGCTGCCGTAGGGCGGCAGCGGCTGCTCGCCGCACGGGTTCGTCGCGTCGATCCGCTCGTGCTCGCGCAGCGGATTCGCGGCGCGGATCGTGTCGAGAAACAGCAGCCCCGGTTCGGCGCTGTCGCGCGCGGCAGTGACGATCGCGTGCCAGAGCGTGCGGGCCGGCACCGTTGTGTAAAGGTAGCGTCCGTCGGGCAGCCGGGGCGATGCGCCGGACGTGCAGGCGGGTGGCGCGTGGTGGAAGAGCGCCCACGGCAGGTCGTGCCGGACCGCCTCCATGAATGCGTTCGTGACGCCGACCGACAGGTTGAACGTCGGCCAGCGCGCGCGTCCGCGCTTGGCCGCGACGAACGCGACGAGGTCCGGATGATCGCAGCGCAGCACGCCCATCTGCGCGCCGCGGCGCGGGCCGGTGAACGGCAGCGCCCGGCACATCGCATCGAAGCGGTCGATCGCCGCGCATACGCCGCGTCCGGACGACAGGCGCCGTTCGTACGCGTCGGCGGGCGGCACCGGCGAGAAGTCGTAGCCGATTCCGCCGCCCATCAGCAGCGTGACCCGGGCGTCGTCGAGCGCATGCGCGAGCGCCGTGTCGAGGGCCTGCACGGGGGCGTCGGCCGGAATCGCGAGCGGATGGACGAAGCAGTTGACCATCGTTCCGCCGTGGTCCGCGCCGGCGTTCGCGAGAATGCGGCCCGCGCCGATCGCACCGCGCTGCAGGTTCAGGTAGAACACGCGCTCCACCTGCGCACGGCGCTCGGCCGGCTCGGCGAGCGACAGCGCACGGGCGACGCGATGGAAGACGGCCGCGCGAGACGTGTCGCCGGGCTGCGCATAGCGCTCGGCGAACACGGTGCTGCAAAGCGGTTGCTCGTCCATGGCGGGGCTCGGCGACGACGAATGACTCAATGTAGGCGCCTGCCCGAACGTGTCGTTGATCGAACGCAACCGGGCGCTTTCGCGGCACCGCTTGATGGCGGTCAACGCCGCGGCCGGCGTCGAACGTAACGTGTAGCCACGGCCGGCACGCCGCGGTGGGCCGGGAATCGCCACGCGGGCACCCGGCGCGCCTGCCATCGACTGCGAGCGACGCACCATGACCGATATCGTTACCGTCACGTTGAATCCGGCCGTCGATGTCTCGACCTCGGTCGAGCACATCGTCGATACCCACAAGCTGCGCTGTACACGGCCACGGCGCGACCCCGGCGGCGGCGGGATCAACGTCGCCCGAACCATTCACCGGCTCGGGGGCGACTGCGTCGCGCTGTACCTGGCCGGCGGGCCGACCGGCGACGTGTTGACGCTGCTGCTCGAAGCCGAGCGCCTGCCGGCGGTGCGCGTCCGGATCGCCGGCGAGACGCGCGAGAACGTCTGCGTGAGCGAGACCGCGACCGGGCGCGAATACCGGTTCGTGATGCCGGGGCCGCTCGTCACGCAGGCCGAGTGGCGCGACTGCGCGGCCCGCATCGACGCCATGCAGCCGGCGCCGCGCTATCTCGTGCTGAGCGGCAGCCTGCCGCCCGGCGCGCCCGACGACCTGTATGCGACGCTCGCGCGCACGGCCAGGGCAAGAGGAAGCCGGGTGGTCGTCGATGCGGCGGGCCGGGCGCTGCAAGCGGCCCTCGAGGCCGGCGTTCATCTCGTGAAGCCCAGCCTCGGCGAACTGAGTGCGCTGGCCGGCGAACCGCTCGACGACACGGCGGCCTGCCGCAAGGCGAGCGAACTCGTGGCGCGCGGGCAGGCCGACATCGTCGCGTTGACGCTCGGTGCGCGCGGCGCCTGGGTCGTCACGCGCGATCGCGCGCAGCGCCTGCCCGGCAGGCCGGCAGCGGTATGCAGCACGGTCGGCGCCGGCGACAGTTTCGTCGGCGGCATGGTCTGGGCGCTGGCGCGCGGCGTGCCGTTCGACGATGCGTGCCGCTATGCGCTGGCGGCATCGGCCGCCTCGGTCGAGCATCCGGGCACGGCGCTGTGCACGCGCGACGACGTCGAGCGAATTCATGCCGAACTGGTTGCGCAGGCAAGCTGACGTCCAGGCGGACCGACGCGTGCACGATCGCGTCGACGCGCGATCGATCGTTGATCTGGCTCAGCGGATTGCGCGCCGCCATCGCGAAAAATGGGGCAGCCATTCCACGAGGTCCGCCATGGCCGTTCGCCTGACCGCCTTGATCGCCAGCCTGCTCCTGCTGTCGGCCGCGTCGCCGGTTTCGTCCGCCGACGTCGCGACCGTCGATTCGCCCCCGCAGCGTGTGCTGATCCTGGTCTATCACCGGTTCGCCACCGCGCGCCTGGATTCGATGACGGTGCGTACCGAAACCTTCCGGCACCAGCTGCAGGCGATCGAGGCGAACGGCTACCGCATCGTGCCGCTCGCCGACGTCGTGCGCTGGCACGACGGCCAGGCCGATGCCGTGCCGGCGCGGGCGGTCGCGATCACCGTCGACGACGGTCATCGCTCCGTCTACGACGTGCTGCGCCCGTTGCTGGGCGCCCATCCGATGCCGGTCACGCTGTTCATCTATCCATCCGCCATCTCCAACGCCGGCTATGCGATGACCTGGGACCAGCTGCGCACGCTCGGGCGGGCCGGCGGGTTCGACATCGAGTCCCATACGTACTGGCATCCGAATTTCCGCACCGAGCGCGCCCGGCTCACGCCGGACGACTACCGGCGCTTCGTGTCGTTCCAGCTGGGCCGGTCCCGCGAACGGCTCGAGGCCGAAACCGGTGAGCCGGTCAGGCTGCTGGCCTGGCCGTTCGGCGTCCATGATGAACAGACCGACCAGTTGGCCGCACGCGAAGGCTACGTCGCGGCATTCACGCTCGACGCGCGCCCCGTTCGTGTCACCGACCCGGCAATGGCACTGCCGCGCTATCTGATGACGGACGATTGCGACACACGATGCATGAACGGATTGCTGAGAACCGCCGGGAGTCAGCCGTGATGAAACGCCTGATCATCTGCCTGCTCGTGTCGCTCGCCGGCTTCGCTGCCCGGGCGGCGCCCGTCACGATCACCGTCGTCGATGCGACGAACGGGCACCCGCTCGCCGGCGCGATCGGGCATGCGTCGGGCGTGAACCGGACCGCGGATCGCGACGGCGCGTTTTCACTGGAGATCGACGCGGCGGGCACGCGCCTGAGCGTGCGTGCGCCGGGCTACGCGCGAACCGAAGTCACGCTCGCGCCGGCCGGGGTCGCGCAGACGATCCGGATGACGCCCGTGCGTCCGAAGGCGGTCTATCTGTCCGCCTATGGCGTCGCCGACCGCACGCTGCGCGAGGCGGCGCTGTCCCTCCAGGACAAGACGGCAATCAACGCGCTCGTCATCGACGTGAAGGGCGACAGCGGCGTGACGCCGTATCGCAGCCTGGCGCGTGAAATCTCGGGTGCCGCGAACCATGCCGCCGGCGCCGTCGTGCATCCGCCCGATCTGCCGGACCTGCTGCGGACGTTCCACGCGCGCGGTCTTTACGTGATTGGCCGCATCGTCGTGTTCAAGGACGACGCGCTGGCGCGCGCTCATCCCGAGTGGGCCGTGCGCGACGCGGCCGGCGAGATCTGGCAGGACCGCGAGCATCAGCGCTGGATCGACCCGACGTCGCGCGCGGCCTGGCAACACAATTACGATGTCGCCGAAGAGGCTGCCCGCATGGGTTTCGACGAAATCCAGTTCGACTACCTGCGTTTTCCCGACGCCAACGGCCTTCGGTTCGGCGAGTCCAATACCGAGGCCAACCGGGTCGCGGCGATCACCGGATTCCTGACCGGCGCGCGCGAACGGCTGCGGCCGTACAACCTGTACATGTCGGCCGACATCTTCGGGTACGTCTGCTGGAATGCCGACGACACCGCGATCGGGCAGCGGCTCGACGCGCTCGGACCGGTCGTCGACTATGTGTCGCCGATGCTGTATCCGTCCGGCTTCACGTGGGGCCTGCCCGGTTGCCGCAAGCCGACCGAGCATCCGGGCGAGATCGTGTCGCGGTCGCTGGCCGAGGCGAAGCGCCGGACCGGACTGGACGGTGTCCGGTTTCGGCCGTGGCTCCAGGCGTTTCGCGACTATGCGTTCGATCGCCGGCCGTTCGATGCGGACGAGATTCGCGCGCAGGTCGACGCGGCCGACGCGGAGGGCACGGACGGCTGGATGCTGTGGAATCCGCGCAATCGCTACGATCCTGCCGCGTTGCCGCGCTGAGCGGCACGTGCAGACCGGCGCGAACGCGCAGGGCGCGAATCGATCATGCCGTGGAATGACGAACGTTATCCGCCTTCGATGCGGAATCTGCCGCCGCCGGTTCGCGGCAAGGCGATCGAGATTGCCAACGCGCTGCTGCGGCAGGGGCGTTCCGAGGGCAGCGCGATCCGCATCGCGATCGCGCAGGCGAAACGGTGGGGGCGTGCGCATGCCGTCTTTCGTGGCCGCGGGTGACGGTCGAGTCGATGAATGACTGAACGACGGCCCTGCCGTCGATACTACGCCATACACCGTGCCGTGCATTCGCGCCCGGTCATCGCCGGATGCCACCGCGCGGCCAGTACGCACGCGACGAGCATGACGGCGACCGCGATGCCATGCGCCGGGTTGCGCAGGCACGACGCGACCTGCTCGCTCCTCGCCACACCGAAAAGGCACCACAGGCAGAAGTGCTCGCAGTTGTTCGTGAGCAGCCGGTATCGGCATTCGCCCAGGCGCGATGCCGCGCGGCGCGCGGCTTCCGTTCCGTCGTACAGCGTGCGCGCGTGGCGGATGACCGCGAGCCCGAAACCGGCACGAAAGCCGTCCAGCGTGACGACCTCGACCGGACCGCCGCTCGCATGGCGTGACCATCCCGCGTAGTGAATCACGTTGCCGTCGCCGATGTAGATCCCATGATGCAGATAACCGGGGCGGCGGGTCACGAGGTGGGCACCGACCGGCGGTTCGCCATCCGGCATGGCGTCGTCGGCGTGCACTGCGGTCGGATCAATCATCGCCAGCTCCTCGGTCCTGCGGCGGCGGGGCGGAAGGGCCGCGCGCCGGCCGCGAAACACGTTGCTTCCTGTCACGTCTCCAGTATTGACAGCGGCGCCGCGCGGAACAATCAGCGTGGCCTGAGCTTGCTGTCCGACGTCGGGCCGCCGTGTCGGAAATTTCCGACGGGCCGTGCAATATCGGCTGACAGCCGTTACGGACGATTGCGCCGTCCGGATGCCGCTCCCCCGTGTTTTCAGGCGTGCCGCGACGCCCGGGCAGATGGGGCGCGATGACTGTCTCGCGGGGGGCCGTCCGGCCTCGTTCGGCGTCGACAGGCGCGCACTTGACTTGAGTCAACGGGAAATCGGCGTTCCGCGCGACGCTGACAGCGTCGTCGACTCGAACGAGCGACGTCACCGCACGCGACACGTTCCGCGACCGGACGGGCGGCATTGCAGCCATGCGTGCTCGATCAGGAGAGTGAAGATGTGGACCGGAACCGTGAAGATGCTGCTGCTGGCAGCCTGCCTGCTGAATATCGGTACGAACGCGCTGGCTGAAACGTCGACCGAGCCGATCATGCGCAACGGTGTCGCGTATATCACCGGCGGAATCGGCCAGGACGAGGTCACCGCGTTTCGCGATGTCGCGCCTCGCTACAACCTGCGGATCACGTTCGCGTCGAAGCGGGGCCATTATCTTTCCGATGTCGACGTCACGCTGTCGTCCGGCAAGGCGACGCTTCTCGACGCGCACACGAACGGGCCGTTCCTGTTCGCCCGCGTGCCGCCGGGGCGATATACCGTGTCCGCGCACGACAGGGCCGTCCAGGAAGTCCGGCACGTCGTCGTACCGGCGCGCGGCGCCGTCGATGTGCGCTTCTACTGGCACGACCCCGAACGGCAAGGCGCTATGCATCTGTGTGCGGATTGTTCCGCATCGCCGCAATAACCGGCACGCCAGTCGCGCTTTCGATCAGGACCGGCGAGGCGGCGATGCGCGGCGCTCGCGCCAGCGGCGCGGCGGTTCTCCGCGCGCGGCTCGACTCCGCCGCTGCGACCGGCACGAAGGAATGAATGCCGTGGAACAGTCTCGATCGCGACACTCCCGCTGCGCTGCCGCGCTGACCGGCGCGCTGCTGTTCGCGCTTGCATCGGCCGGTGCGCACGCGGAATCCGGCACGGCCGCCGCGCAGCAGCAGGCCGCCGCGATCGACGAGGCAGTCGCCGCCGAGATCGCCGACGGCCATCTTGCCGGCGCGGTGGTCGTGACGGGCGATGCGGACGGCGTGCGGGTACGCGTCGCGCGCGGCCTGCGCGTGGCGGGCGAGCACGCGGAGGCGATGACGGCCGATACCGTCTTCGATCTCGCGTCGCTGACCAAGCCGGTGGCGACGGCGGTTGCGGTCATGCAACTCGCGGAGCGCGGCATGCTGAGCCTCGACGCGCCGGTCGCGCGCTACTGGCCCGCGTTCGGTGCGCACGGCAAGGCCGGCATCACGATCCGCCAGTTGCTCGGGCACGTGTCGGGGCTGCCGGCCGGCGTGTCGTCGTCCCGCGCGCTGCGCAGCCGCGCCGCCGTGCTGGCCGACATCGTCGCGATGACACCCGGTGCGCCGGCCGGCACCCGGGTGCGCTACAGCGACGTCAACTACGTGGCACTCGGCGAGATCGTCGAGCGCGTGTCGCACCGGCCGCTCGACGCGTGGTGCGCAGCACACGTGTTCGCGCCGCTCGGGATGGCGAGCACCGCGTTCCGGCCGCCGGCGCCGCTGCTCGCGCGCGTGGCGCCCACCGCCGTGCGCGATGGCCGGCTGCTCCGCGGGAGCGTGCACGATCCCGTCGCGGCCGCGTTGGGCGGCGTGGCCGGCAATGCGGGCCTGTTCGCGAGTGCGGACGATCTGGCGCGCTTCGCGCGCATGCTGCTGAACGGCGGTGCGCTCGGCCCGGCGCGCGTGCTGGCGCGCCGCAGCGTCGCCACGCTCGAGACACCGGCCACGCTCGACGCCGAAGGCGACCCGCACACGCCCGGCTGGGCGGTCGCGCCGCCGCTCGTCGCGAACCGCTACCGGTTGCCGCCGGTCGGCGCGCTGCAACACCTCGGCTACACGGGCACGGCGCTGTGGATCGATCCCGTGACGCGCCGCTTCGCGGTCGTGCTCACGAGCCGGCTGTATCCCGACGAAACCGGCACGGCGTTGCCGTTGCGCTCGCTCGTGCTCGGCATCGTATCGAGCGAAGCCGCTCCCGTGACGCCGGCGCGGATCGCGACGCGCGTGCCCGCAATGGCGGCGGCCGTCGCGCAGGCCGCCCGGTTGCCGGTATCGCGCGGGCCGGTACTGGCCGGCATCGACGTGCTCGCGGCGAACGGCTTCGCGGCCGTCGCGGGCAAGCGCATCGCGCTCGTCACGAACCGCAGCGGCTTCGACCGGTTCGGCCGGCGCACGGCCGACCTGCTCGCACAGGCGCCGGGCGCGCGGCTCGTCGCGCTGTTCGCACCCGAGCACGGGCTCGGCACCGACGTCGACGAGACGTTCGGCGACACGGTCGACGCCGCGACCGGTGTGGTGGTTCACAGCCTCTACGGCGACCGGCGCAGGATCGCGCCCGCGCTGCTCGCCGACGTCGACGTGCTGGTGCTTGACCTGCAGGACGCCGGCGTACGCTTCTTCACCTATCTGGCCACACTCGGTTACGCGCTCGAGGCCGGCGCCGCCGCGCAGCGCCCGGTGCTGGTGCTCGACCGCCCGGACCCGCTGGGCGGCGATGCGTTCGGCGGCCCCGTGGCCGATGCCGGGCCGGCCACGTTCACCGGTTATTACCCGTTGCCGCTCCAGCCCGGCATGACGCTCGGCGAGCTCGCGCGGCTGTTCAACGACCGCCTGCACGTCGGCGCGGCGCTGACCGTGGTGCCGATGGCGCATTACGTGCGCGCGATGCGCTTCGGCGACACCGGGCTCGGCCAGGTACCGCCCTCGCCGAACCTGCGCGATGGCGCCGCGCTGTCGCTCTACCCGGAGACGGGGCTCATCGAAGGGGCGGCGGTCAGTGTCGGGCGCGGCACCGCGACACCGTTCGGCGTGGTCGGCGCGCCGTGGATCGACGGGCGCATCCTCGCCGACGATCTTCGCGCGATGCGGCTGGACGCGACGTTCTCGCCGGTTCGCTTCGTGCCGGCGGAGGGGCCGTATCGCGGCAGGATGTGCGAAGGGGTGCGCATCGAACGGCCGCCCGGCGCGACACGGCCAGGCGAGATCGGGCTGGCACTCGCGCTGGCGCTGCACCGGCGTTATCCGGCGCAGTTCCGGATCGATGCGATCCGTGCATCGATCGGCTCGCGCGAGGTGGCGGACATGCTGGAGGCGGGGCGCTCGCCCGACGAGATCGAACGTGTCGTCGATGCGCAAAATGCCGCGTTCGCGCGCGAACGGGCGGCGTTCTTACTGTACTGAGTCCGTGCCGCGCGCCGACGGGCGCCCGATTCACCGGTCCGATGCATCCTGCTTTCCCGACAGGCTTGATTTGAGTCAAGCGTGAACGAGCCGGCGGCGGGATCCTGATCGCGAGCGCGATGTCTCCACGGTCGATTCATGGTCGCTTCACATGTCGTCGCGCTGATGCAATGGCACGCCGGCAGCCGCGCGTCCGAACCTTAAGAATGCGGTAAGGAGCCGGCCCGAACATGAACGCATCGCCCAGGAGAATCACGATGCGGATATCCCGTTGCGTTCGCACGCTGTGTCACCCGCGCCTTGCCGTATCGATGCTGTTCGCCGTCGTGGCTTGCGCCCATGCCGAAACGCCTGCCCGGCTGCTGGACGGCTATGCGGCGCAGGCCGGCACGAGCGCCGCGCCATCGCGGGGACAGCAGTTCTTCACGTCCCGGCATGGGCGCGACTGGAGTTGCGCGACTTGTCACGGAAGCACGCCGACCGGCCCGGGCCGGCACGTCGTCACCGGCAAGACCATCGAGCCGCTCGCGCCCGCGTTCAATCCCGCGCGGTTCACGGACGAGGCGCGGACCGAAAAATGGTTCCGCAGAAACTGCAAGGACGTCGTCGGGCGCGAATGCTCGGCAGCCGAGAAGGCGGATGTCCTGAGCTGGCTCATGAGCCTGAAACCCTGACGGCGAACGATCATGAACCACGTCGACTCGACCACTGTTCCGGGCAGGATCGCCCCGCTGCGACACGTGCGGGCAAGCCTGCTCGCGATGCTGATTACGTCGCTGCTGCCGCGCGCGGCACTGGCGGAAGACGAGATGCGGAGCGTCGCGACTCCGTTGCTGCCCAGGTACCAGCAGGAGTGCGCGACCTGCCATGTCGCCTATCCGCCCGGGGCGCTGCCCGCCGAGTCGTGGCGCCGCATCGTGAACGGTCTCGATCGCCACTTCGGCACCGATGCGACGCTGGACCCGGCGACCATCGCGCAACTGGAAACCTGGCTGACGGCACACGCGGCGACGGGTGCCGCGGCGCGCCGTCCGCCGGAAGACCGGATTACCCGGTCGGCATGGTTCGCCGCCACGCACGACGAGGTTCCCGCGTCCGTGTGGCGCAGCCCCGCCGTGAAGCGGCCGTCGAATTGCGCCGCATGTCATACGCAGGCAGACAAAGGAAATTTCGATGAACGATTCGTCCGCATCCCCGGCACACGATGAACCGGAGCGCTCGCGTCCCGCGCGGATACTGGTCTGGGACGCTCCGCTGCGCGTATTCCACTGGCTGACGGCCGTCGCCTTTGCCGGCGCGTGGCTGACCGCAGAGAGCGAGCGGTGGCGGCTGATGCACGTCGCGTTCGGTTACACGATGCTGGCGCTCGTCGCGTTTCGCGTCGTATGGGGCGTGGCCGGCACGCGTCATGCGCGGTTCTCGTCGTTCGTCCGTTCGCCGGCGGCCGTTTTCCGCTACGCGCTGAGCCTGGCGAAAGGCCGGCCGGAACACCATGTCGGCCACAATCCGGCCGGCGCGGTCGCGATCGTCGCCATGCTGGCGATGACGGTCGTCACCGGAGTCGCCGGCTGGGCGGCGTACACCGGCAGCGGCGCATCGTTCGGCGATCTTCATGAAGGCGCGGCGAACGCGATGCTCGCGCTCGTTGCGGTACACGTCGCTGCCGTACTCGTCAGCAGCGTCGTGCATCGGGAGAATCTGGCCCGGGCGATGGTGACGGGCTACAAGCGCGGTGCGCCGATCGACGGCATCCGGCGTGCCGGGTGGGGGATTGCCGTCGTCATGACGGCGGCGGTGCTCGGCTGGTGGTGGACGCAATGGCACGCGGCGCCGCAGCCCGTGCAAGCCGGCCGGCCCGTCGCGACGGACACCGGCCGCCCCGCCCACGGGGCGGGCCGGGACGACGATTGACGGCCGCAGGCGGAGTGCTCGATCGTGCGCATCCTGCTCGTGGAAGACGATGTCCTGCTCGGTGACGGGATCCGTGCCGGATTGCGCCAGCAAGGGTTCCGGGTCGACTGGGTACGCGACGGCGACGCGGCCCAGCGCGAACTGCGCGCGCATGCGCATGCCGCGGCGGTCCTCGATCTCGGGTTGCCGCTCGTGGACGGCATGGACGTCCTGCAGCGCATTCGTCGCGACGGCATAGCGTTGCCGATCCTGATCCTGACCGCGCGCGATGCCGTGCCCGACCGCATCAGGGCGCTCGACGGGGGCGCCGACGACTACGTGGTCAAGCCCGTCGACCTGTACGAACTCGGCGCGCGCCTGAGAGCGCTGGTCCGGCGTGCCCACGGCCGGCCGGCGGAGCGGCTCCAGGCGCGGGACGTCGAGCTGGAGCCCGCGTCGCGAACCGCCCGCCGCGCCGGCGTGGCCGTTGCGCTGTCCACACGCGAGTTCGACCTGCTGCACATCCTGATGCTGAATGCCGGCCGGGTCCTGTCGCGCGAGCAGATCGAGCAGTATCTGTACAGCTGGGGGCAGGAGGTGGAAAGCAACGCCGTCGAGGTGCACATCCATCGCCTGCGTGCGAAGCTCGGCAGCGAGCTGATCCGGACGGTTCGCGGCGTCGGTTACGTGCTCATGCGGGACGCTGCATGAAAGCCTTGTTGCCCGCGCGCTCGCTGCACGGCCGGCTGCTGACGCTCGTGCCGGCCGTGGTCCTGGCTGTCTGGCTGTCGACGCTGCTGCTGACCTGGCTCGATGCGCGGCGCGAGATCGACCGGCTGCTCGACGGCCACCTCGCGCAGGCGGCGGCACTGCTCGTCGCGCAACAGGCGCGCGGGCCGGATGACGACGACCATGCGATCGACGCGCCGATCCTTCATCCATACGGCCCCCGTGTCGCCTTTCAGGTGTTTCATGAAGGCCGGCTCGGCCTGCATTCCGAAAACGCGCCGTCGCGGCCGATGGTGGCGCCCGAGCTGACCGCGCGCGATCGGGCCTCCGGATTCTGGACCGTCGTGATCGACGGGAATGCATGGCGGGTATTCGTCGTGCACGGCGTGCGCGGCGACGTTCAGGTATTCGTGGGCGAACGAATCGAATCACGCAAGGCGATCCTGGGCGCCGTCATGCGCAGCGCATTCTGGCCGATGGCGGCTGCGTTGCCGTTGCTGGTGCTGGCCATCGGCTGGGCGGTTCGTCTCGGCACGGCACCGCTGCGCGATTTCGGGCGAACGCTGGCGAAGCGCAATCCGCAGGCGCTCGACACGATCCGGCTGGACCGGACGCCGCTCGAGATGCGGCCGATGCTGGATGCGCTGAACGGCCTGTTCGAGCGGATTCGTGCCGTGATGGACGCGGAGCGCCGATTCACCGCCGATGCCGCGCACGAGTTGCGCACGCCGATCGCGGCCATCAAGGCGCAGGCGCAGGTTGCATTGGCGGAGCGCCATGACGAGCGGCGCCAGCACGCGTTGCGGGGCGTGCTCGAAGGGTGCGACCGCGCGGCGCGTCTGGTCGACCAGCTCCTGCTGCTTTCCCGTCTCGACGCGGGCGCACTGGCGGAGCGCGCACCGGTCGATGTTTCGGTCCTGGCGAAAGCGGTGGTCGCGGAGGCCGCGCCACAGTCGATCGGGAAGCAGCAGAAGCTGGAGTTCGATGCGCCATCGCCATGTATCGTCGCCGGCAGCGAGGCCTTGCTTGCGGCGATGGTGCGCAATCTGGTCGACAACGCGATTCGCTACAGCCCGCCGCTGGCGCGCATCACCGTTTCCGTCGGCCAACGAGACCGGCGCACCGTGCTGCGGGTCGAGGACAGCGGCCCGGGCATCGGCGACGCCGATCTGCGCAGGCTGGGCGAACGGTTCTTTCGGCCGGCGGGAACCCGGCCGGGCGGGAGCGGCCTCGGCTGGTCGATCGTGCGGCGAATCGCAGCCGCGCATGAGGCCGACATCCAGGTGGATCGATCGCCCGCGTTCGGTGGACTGCGCGTGGCCGTTTCGTGGCCGCCTGCCGATGCAGCCGATGGATCCGGTGCGGCCGCGCGCTGATCGATCATGTACGCCGCCGGTCAGACGGCACGCGTTCGCCGGGCGGCCGGACGTTCCGGAAGCGGGCGATCGCGACCGGGATCGCGCGTTCGCCACCGGACACACCGAATCCGGACGTGATGACGCACGTCGATCCGCGCAAGCGGGAAAGCGTCGCTGAAGTCATGGCAGGCATTCGCGGCGGGCAGACAGGCCCGGGCAGCCGACGTGCCCGGCCTGGGCGCCGCATACGCGAACGTCAATCGGAGCTGCGCGGATGATGGCCGCGCCGGAACGTCAACCGACGTTCGTTGACGAGCGCGCGCCAGTCGAGCTTCATCAACACGAATACGAGGCCGAGCAACACCAGTTGCGTGACGACGAAGTATCCGCCGAGATAAGTGCCTTCGAGTTCGGATTCCAGGTCCAGCCGGGTCGACGCGAACCGGCCGAGATGCGCCCAGATCGCATAGGTGGTTGCGCGGCCGATGAAGAAGGCCGCCGCGATGATTCTGAGCGGCAACCCGGACAGTCCGTACGCGATGAACAGATAGTTCGACGGAAGCGGGCTCAATGCATAGAAGAAGAACGCGCCGGCGGTGAGCGTTCGGTGCTTTCGCAGCCAGCGCGTGGCGACGTCGATATTCTCGCGATCCGATTCGCGTATCCAGCGGGAGCGGACGAGCGATCGTGCGAAGGTCGCCAGGATCACGCGGCCGGTCGTGGCCGCGCCGGCCGCCACGACGGCAAAGATGAACGGATTGCCGTCCGGCAGGTTGAACCCGACCCACGACATCGCCATCCAGGTGGGCGGGGCGAATGCCGGCATGAGATTCAGCAGCAGAATCAGCAGAAAGAGTACCGCCAGCGTCAGCACGATATCGACTCCGGGCCATCCGGTTTCACGATTCAATTTTGCTGAGGAAAGTGGCTGACGGCTTGATTCACGTCAAGCCGCGCGCCGCGCCGGCATGTCGCGGGAGGCGCGTCGTGCTGACCCATGTCAACGGCCGAGCCGCGGCGTTTCCTAGACTGGTGCCACGCCGTCCACAACCGGAACCGGATGCGGCGAACGCCGCCATGCGCGGCGATCGGAACAATCGTCATGTCGCGAATCCGCTGGTCGATCGATCTCGTGTTGCTGGTTCTGGCGGCGGTCACGCTCGCCGCAGGAGGCGTGTGCGTTGCGTTCGGCCTGCCTTCGTTCGCGCGCGTCGTCTGGCTGCTCGGTGCACTGCCGGTCCTGCTCGCGTTGACGGTATCGCTTGCCAGGGCCGTGGCGAGACGGCAAGCCGGCATCGATGTGCTCGCATGGCTGGCGATCGGCCTGGCGATCGCGCTCGACGAGACGCTGACCGCCGCGGTCATTGCGTTGATGCTGGCCAGCGGGCGGACGCTGGAGCGGTATGCGCAAGACCGCGCGCAACGCGAGATGACCGCGCTGCTCGGCCGTGCCCCTCGGCAGGCAACCCGGTTCGAGAACGGTGAGTGGCGTTCCGTTGGCGTGGAAACGCTCGTTCCCGGTGACAGGCTGCTCGTGCGAAGCGGCGAATTCGTGCCGGTCGACGGCACCTTGACCGACGATGCGGAACTCGACGAATCCATGTTGACGGGCGAGTCGAGCACACAGCGGCGACGCTCCGGAGAAAGCGCCTGCAGCGGCGTGGTCAACGCCGGCGCGCCGTTCGAAATGGTGGCCCGCACGACGGCGGGTGACAGCACGTTTGCCGGTATCGTCCGCCTGGTCGCACGCGCGCAGCGCGAGCGCAGCCCGTCCGTGCGTCTCGCGGATCGCTATGCCGCGTTCTTCGTACTCGCTTCGCTGCTCGTCGCGGGCATCGCCTGGCTGCTGGCCGGGGATGTCGCACGCGCGCTCGCCGTGCTCGTCGTGGCCACGCCGTGTCCGTTGATCCTCGCCGTCCCGGTCGCCATCGTGTCCGGCATGTCGCGCTGTTCGAAACGCGGCATCCTGGTCAAGGGCGGGGGCGCGCTGGAACGACTCGCGCAAGCGACGATCCTGTTCTTCGACAAGACCGGGACGCTGACGGGAGGGCGCGCCCGCATCGTTGCGATCGAATGCGGCGCGGACGTCGGCACGGACGATGTGCTGCATTTCGCCGCGTCGTTGGCCCAGGCTTCGGGGCACGTCATTTCGGATGCGCTGACGGTCGCCGCGCGGGAGCGCCGGATCACGCTGTCGCCGCCGTCGGTCGTCGTGGAAATGGCGGGCGAGGGCGTGACGGGCCGGGTCGACGGCCGGACCGTCGCGATCGGCAAGTTCGGGTATGTCCGCGCCTGCTCGACGGCCGCCCCGTGGAGCGACGCGTTCCTGAAGCGGGTCGGCAACGAGGGCGGGACTGCCGTGTTCGTCGGTGTCGACGGTGTCATGATCGGCGCGATCCAGATGGCCGACCAGGTGCGGCTGGAAACGCCGCGGGCGCTGCGGCTGCTGAAACGCGAAGGCGTCGCGCGCCTCGTCATGCTGACCGGCGACCGGCGCGACATCGCCCAGGCCGTCGGCGAGTTGCTGGGCGTCACCGACGTGCGCGCCGAGCAGACGCCGACGGACAAGCTCGCCGCCATCCAGGCCGCGCGCAAGGAAGGCGTGACGATCATGGTCGGCGACGGCGTGAACGACGCGCCGGCGCTGGCGACGGCCGACGTCGGTATCGCGATGGGCGCGCGGGGCGCGGCCGCGTCATCCGAGGCGGCCGACGTGGTTCTGCTGGTGGATCGGCTCGATCGGCTCGTGGATGCGATGCGAATCGCCCGACGCTCGCGCCGGATCGCGCTCGAGAGCGTGGTGACCGGCATGTCGCTGTCGATCGTCGCGATGACGATTGCGGCGGCCGGATTCCTGCCGCCGATTGCCGGCGCGGTGATTCAGGAAGTCATCGACGTCGCCGTCATCGTCAATGCGTTGCGCGTGTTGCTGGTTCGCCCGAGGCCGACGGACGCCCGGCTCGCGGATGTCGACGTCGAGCAACTCAAGCGCGAGCACACGGCATTGTCACCGTTGCTGGACCAGATCAGGGATCTCGCGGATCGCCTGCCGCACCTGTCCGGGGCCGCCATCGCCGGCGAGCTCGTCCGCCTGATCGACTCGCTCGACGAACGGCTGCTGCCGCACGAACGCGCCGACGATCGGGACGTCTACGCGCGCCTCGCGCCGCTGCTCGGTGGCGAGGACCCGCTGGCGGCGATGAGCGGCGCGCACCGGGAGATCTTCAGGATGGTTCGATCGCTCCGGCAGATGGTCGCGGACCTGCCGGGCGACGGGACGAACGCCATGCAGGTGCAGGCGATACAACGCCTGCTGTACGGGCTGGAAGCGATCGTACGCCTGCATTGCGCTCAGGAGGAGGAACTGTTCCACGCCGTCGGAGCGGATGCGTGACGACGAAGCGCGTCATGCACGCGGCGCACTCACGAGCAGGACCGGCGTTTTCGTGATGCGCGCAACGCGTCCGGCCACGCTGCCGACCAGCCAGCGCGTGGCGCCGCGCCGCCCGTGGGTACCCATGACGATCAAGTCCGCATTCCATTCGATCGCGTCGTGCACGATCAGGTGAGGCACGTCTTCGCCCGTTCGATTCGTTTCGATCAGCTGCGACTGCGAGCGCCCGGCGGGGATGCCGTCGAGCAGGGCCATGGCTTTTTGCAGTGCGTGATTGCCTTCGCCAAGCAACGCCTTTTCCAGCGTCTCGACGGGGACGAAATCACCCAGCTGCGTGGCGCGATCGAGCACGTATATCGCCCGAAATTCGGTGTCGGGCCACGAGAATTTCAATCCCGTTCGCAATGCGTGAAGTGCAATCGGGCTTCCGTCGACGGCGAACAGCATCCGCCGCGGCAGGCGCTCGGCCACCGACCCGAAACCTTCCGGAACCATGAGCAGCGGGCAACCGACGAGCGTGCCGAGCGGGCCGGAAACCGTTCCTTCTATCCACGCGCGCAGGCCGTGATGCTGGCGTGCCCCGACGATCACGAGTTCGGCCTGCCAGGCTTGCGCACTGTCGGCCAGCGCATGCGCGATATCCCCGCCGTGCGTGGACAGGTCGACGACTTCCGTATCGACCGCGATGTCGTCGCGCGCCATTGCGCTTCGGGCGCGCGACAGCACGTCGGATGCGTCTCGCAGCAATTCGTCGCGGGCCGATTCGAGAAACGCCGTCGATCTCGCTCCGCGCGGGACGAGTGTGCGCGGACTATCCGCAACGCTGACGATGCGTACCGATGCATTCGGTGGAACGAACGCCCTGGCATACGCCAATGCCTGATCGGATGCGGTGGAACCGTCGATGGCGATCAGCACCCGCTGGAGCGCGGGCGCCGCCTGGAAGGTTGAAGTGCTGGCGCTCATGAATGTCTCCCGGTGGCAATCGGCGATCCTGCATACGCAATTTTTTGCACCTGTCGTCTCCGCGGGTTTGACTTTCGTCAAGCGCGTTTGTCTTCGTGGTCCCCAGGGCCGGATGCGGTCACGTCGACGTCTTCGATCAGTCGCGGCGGCGATGCGGTGCACGTTCGACGGCCGGCGATTCGTCTGGTTTATGGCGCCCCCGGAGCGTGCCGCGTGACGCAGTGCCGATTGCGATTCGCCGATCGTGGCGTCCCGGATCAATGCCCAGGAACCGGCATGCGCCCCATGCACCGGCCCCGCTTCGCGGAATGAACCGGTTAGGTAATTTGGTGCGCCGGCGCGCGCTGCGAGGGCAGCGGCTGGCGCCGGCGCCGGCCCACGCACCGAAATGGGGAATGCGGTGCGCCGGAATTTCCGTCGAGTGCCGGTACGGCAAGCGTTTCACGGCGGTGGCCCGGTTTTTGCTGGAGTACCCGCGGCCGCGCAACGGTTGCGCGCTGCCCGACGACATACCAGACAAGGAAGATTCACCGTGAGCCCGACGACTCGACCGTTCCCCCGACGCACCTGGCTGGCTGCGCTGATCGCAGCCCCCGTGATGGCGCTGTTCGCTGCCGCGCCGGCGCATGCCGACGCGCTCGACACCATCGCGAAAAACGGCGCGCTGCGCGTTGCGGTGCCCGAAGACTATCCGCCGTTCGGCTCGGTCGGCACGGACATGCAGCCGCAGGGCTACGACATCGACATGGCCGAACTCCTCGCCAAGTCGCTCGGCGTGAAGCTGAAGCTGGTGCCCGTAAACAGTGCGAACCGGATTCCGTACCTGACGACCAACAAGGTCGACATGGTGATCTCGTCGCTCGGCAGGACACCGGAGCGCGAGAAGGTCATCGACTTCTCGAGCGCGTACGCACCGTATTTCCAGGGTGTGTTCGGGCCGGCCGACGTGAAGGTGAGCGCGCCCGCCGACCTGAACGGCAAGACGGTCGGCGCCACCCGCGGCGCGCTCGAGGAGATCGCCCTGTCGCAGCTCGCGCCGAACGCGACGATCAAGCGCTTCGAGGACAACAACGCGACGATCCAGGCGTTCCTGTCGGGGCAGGTGCAACTGATCGCGGCCGGCAACATCGTCGCGGCGGCGATTCTCGCGAAGAATCCGCCGCGCCGGCCCGAGGTCAAGTTCGTGATCAAGAATTCGCCGTGCTTCGTCGGCGTCAACAAGAACGAACCGCGCCTGCTCGCGAAGATCGACGACACGATCGCCCATGCGAAGCAGGACGGCACGCTGGGCGCGATGTCGAAGAAGTGGCTCGGCCAGCCGTTGCCGGCCGGACTGTGACGAATCGCAGTGTCGCCTGATACATCGCCGCGGCCGGCATCGCCGGCGCGGCGGGTGTCGTTGTCCGAACCCGACTTTACTCAATCGTCATGAGCTACCAGCTTCAATTCGGCGAGCTCGCCGAATACGCCGGCGTGTTCGCGAGCGGCGCGGCGATCACGCTCGCGCTCACTGCGGTCGCGACCGTGCTCGGCGTGGCGCTCGGCGTGCTCGGCGCGGCCGCGTACAGCGCCGACGCGCGCGCGGCCGTGCGGCTGCGCCCGCTGATCGGCGCGTACGTCGAGGCGATCCGCAACACGCCGTTCGTCGTCCAGCTGTTCTTCATCTTCTTCGGCTTGCCCGCGCTCGGCGTGCACATCGACGAATACACGGCCGCGATCCTCGCGATGACGCTCAATCTCGGCGCGTATTCGGTCGAGATCGTGCGCGCGGGCGTCGCCGCCGTCCCGAAAGGGCATCTGGAGGCGGCGTCCGCGCTTGCGATGTCGCGCGCGCAGATGCTGCGCCACGTCGTGCTGCCGCAGGCGCTCGCCAAGGTGTTTCCGGCGCTGTCGAGCCAGATCGTGATCACGATGCTCGGCTCGGCGGTCGTGTCGCAGATCTCGGTGGCCGACTTGACCTATGCGGCCGGCTACATTCAGTCGCGCAACTTCCGTGCGTTCGAGACGTACATCGTCATCGCGCTCGCGTATCTGGCGATGGCGCTGCTGCTGCGTGCCACGCTGGGCTCGATGGGGCGCCGCCTGTTCTCCCGCCGTGTGCGAGGTGCGCGATGATCGACTTCACGTTCGGGCAGATTCTCGCGAACCTGCTGCTCGCGGCCCGCTGGACGATCGTGCTGTCGATCGTGTCGTTCCTGTCCGGCGGCCTCGTCGGCCTCGGGCTGCTCGTGATGCGCGTGTCGAGCTCGACGCTGCTGCGCGGCGTCGCGAAGCTGTACATCGAGATATTCCAGGGCACGCCGTTGCTGATGCAACTGTTCATCGTGTTCTTCGGCCTGCCGCTCGTCGGGCTCGACGTGCCGCCGTGGATCGCGGCCACCGCGGGGCTCACGTTCTTCACCAGCGCGTATCTCGCCGAAATCTGGCGCGGCTGCGTCGAGGCGGTGCCGAAAGGGCAGTGGGAGGCGTCGGCGAGCCTGGCCATGAGCTACGTCGAGCAGTTGCGTCACGTGATCCTGCCGCAGGCCGCGCGCATCGCGATCGCACCGACGGTCGGCTTCGGCGTGCAGGCCGTGAAGGATACGGCGCTGGTGTCGATCATCGGCTTCACCGAGCTGACGAAGGTCGGCATCGCGATCTCGAACGCGACGTTCCGGCCGTTCGTCGTGTACGGCCTCGTCGCGCTGATCTATTTCGCGCTCTGTTATCCGCTTACCCGTTATGCGCGCACGTTGCAAAGGAGATGGCATGCCGCTCGTTGAAACCCGTGGTCTCGAAAAGAACTTCGGCACCCATCATGTGCTCAAGGGCATCGATTTCTCCGTCGAGCGCGGGCAGGTCGTCTCGATCATCGGCCGCAGCGGCTCGGGCAAGAGCACGCTGCTGCGCACGCTCAACGGACTCGAGAGCATCGACGCGGGCACGATCTCGATCGACGGCGAACGCGTCGATGCGCGGCACGCGGACCTGCGTGCGCTGCGGCTGAAGGTCGGCATGGTGTTCCAGCAGTACAACCTGTTTCCGCACCTGAGCGCCGGGCAGAACGTGATGCTCGCGCAGTCGGTCGTGAAAAAGTCGCATCGCCAGCAGGCGCGCGCGATCGCGGAACTGATGCTCGAGCGCGTCGGCCTCGGCGACAAGTTCGACGCGTTTCCGGAACAACTGTCGGGCGGCCAGCAGCAACGCGTCGCGATCGCGCGTGCGCTCGCGATGAAGCCGAGCGTGCTGCTGTGCGACGAAATCACGTCCGCGCTCGATCCCGAGCTCGTCGGCGAGGTGCTGGGCGTCGTCGCGCAGCTTGCGCGCGAGGACATGACGTTGATCATGGTCACGCACGAGATGAACTTCGCGCGTGCGGTGAGCGACCGGATCGTGTTCATGCATCAGGGCAGGGTGTGGGAGAGCGGGACGGCCGAAGAGATTTTCGAGCGGCCGCAGACGGTGGAGCTGACGCGGTTTCTGGGCAGCGTCCGGAACACGGAAGCGGTTGCGCGCTGATTCGCGACGCCCGCGGGGTGCTGACACAGTCGCCCCGATCGTCGACAATCCGGCTCGTGCGCCGCGCCTGCGTGTGCCAAGCCAGCCGAGAGAGTCTTCCATGTCCGTAATATCCGTCAGGTCTGCCCACCTCGACGATGCGCAGGCGATCGCCGATTTTCACGTCAAGGTCTGGCGGCATACCTATCGCGATCTCGCGCCGGCGCAGGCGCACGCCGTCCTCGACGAGCGCCATCGCGGCAGGACATGGCGGGAAAAGCTGGCGTCGAACGAGCGCGACCAATTGGTGCTCGTGGCGGAAACCGACGGCACGATCGTCGGCATCGGCGCGGCCGGCGCGCCGTCGGAGCCGATCTTCGGCGGCCGTGGCGAGATCAAGTTCCGTCGATCCCGGGTTCAAGCGTCGCGGCATCGGCCGCACGCTGCTCGCCCGGCTCGCAACGCATCTGCAAACGATGCGGTACCGGGGCGCGGCGTTGAGCGTCGTCAAGGGAAACGACGCCGCGATCGCCTTTTACGCGTCGTTGAACGGCCGGCTGGCCGGCGAGTACGTCGATGCGGGGCCGATCTGGCGATCGCGGAACATCGTGATGGTGTGGGACGATTTCGCGAGTCTCGTTTCCTGACTTCCCGCCTCGTCGCAAACACGTGCGCGCATCACGCGACGCGCGCGCGCAGCCACGCCGTGAACGCGGTCACGAGCGGCGCCTCGGTCATCTCGTGACGCGCGACGAGATAGTACGCATGGCGTGACGGCACGGTTTCGCATGAAGCCATGCGGCGGGTTTCGCAGGCGGCCGGTGGGGGCTTCATTCACGACGGTTCGCAGACGAAGCGGCCGCACACGCCGGACGGGCGGCGATTCACCTACCACGCCGAAATTCTGCGCATAACGCATCGTTTCCGGAAGCGTTCCTTGTCGATTTCGCACTAATTCACGCGCCGCTCAGGTCGTTATCGAGGCATCGGTCTCGCACGTGCCGCCTTCGATCGGCTTGACACGCATGCGTCGCATGCAACGGCTTCGTGCTCAACGCTTCCCTCATCATGATCAGGAATTTCAGCATTCGCGCCCGGCTGGCGCTGGCGATGGGTTTTCTCGGCGTACTGCTCGTCATCGGCGGCATCATCGGTGTGATTGGCGTGGCGATCAGCAACGACGACGTGAGGACGCTTTATTCCGAACGGCTCGCATCATCGGAGGCGCTGGGGCAAGCGAATGTCGCGCTGTCGAGAACCCGTCTATGGCTGTATCGCATCGCGCTCGATCCGGACGGCCCCGACGTGCCGCAGGAAACCGCGTCGTCCCGTGAACTGCTCGCCGCGTCGAAAAAGGCGTGGGACGCGTATCGCGCGCTGCGGCTCTCCGGCCCGGAAGAAGCACGCCTCGCGGCCGACGCGAACACGAAGTTCAACGCGCTCGTCGAGAACGGCCTCGAACCGATGTTCAGCGCCATTGCCGCGCACGATCCCGCGAAAATCCCCGACGTCTGGCGGCACATTCCGCCGTCGCTGTTCATCGACGTCTCCGACGCGATGGACGCGCTCGGCCGGATCCAGATGACGGCCTCGCGCGTGACGTTCGATGCCGCGCAGGCGCGTTTCCACTGGTTCGTCGGGATCGCGATCGCCGGCATTCTGGTCACGCTCGGCGCAGCCGTACTCACGTGGTGGTCGCTTCAGCGCGCGATCGGTGCGCCGCTCGCGCACGCACTCGATCATTTCAGCTCGATTGCCGGCGGCGACCTGACGACGCGGATCGACGTCCATTCGACCGACGAGATGGGGCAACTGATGACCGGCCTGCAGGCGATGCAACACAAGCTGCTGCAGACGATTCGCGTGGTGCAGGATGGCGCGCACTCGATCGAGACGGCCGCGCGCGAGATCACGGCCGGCAACATGGACCTGTCGCAACGGACCGAAGAGCAGGCCGCGTCGCTGGAAGAAACGGCCGCCTCGATGGAACAACTGACTTCGACGGTTCGCCAGAATGCCGAGAACGCGAAGCAGGCGAATCAGGTGGTGCAAGGCGCGGCGCAGCTGACCGAAGAGGGCAATCAGGCGGCGCAGGAAGTCGTGAACACGATGCGCGGCCTGTCGGAAGCGTCTGGCAAGATCGCCGAAATCATCTCCGTCATCGAAGGCATTGCATTCCAGACCAACATCCTGTCGCTGAATGCGGCGGTCGAAGCAGCGCGGGCTGGCGAGCAGGGGCGCGGATTCGCGGTCGTCGCAGGCGAAGTGCGCTCGCTCGCCCAGCGCAGCGCCACGGCGTCGCGGGAGATCAAGGAACTCATTACGGATTCGCTGAGACGCGTCGAGACCGGTGCGCGACAGGTCGATCGCGCGACCGGGACGATGTCGGAGATCCTGACGTCGGTGCAACGGGTGCAGGTGCTGATGGGCGAGATTGCCGCCGCGTCCGACGAGCAGTCCAGGGGCATCGAACAGGTGAATCAGGCGGTGACACAAATGGATCAGGTCACTCAGCAGAACGCGGCGCTGGTTCAGCAGGCGTCGGCGGCCGCGCTGTCGCTGAGGGAGCAGGCGGGGCAGCTGGAGGCGACTGTCTCGGTGTTTCGGATCGGTTCCTCGCACGCCGATTCGTGAACCCGGGCGGCCGAATCGATCTGCATGACCGGCACGCGGCGGCCGGCCGTTCTCGAACCGAGATCCGCCTACTTCAAGTCCCGCGCCACACGAAACCCGTTTGCCGAATAACGTACGCTGCTGTCGTACTTGAAGCGTGTCGAAACGGGCATGTAGCCTGCACCATCCCGCCACGAGCCGCCGCGGATGACGCGGACCTGGCAATTCGGCTCGTCCCATGAGCGGCCGTCGGCAGGCGCATTCCTGTACGAGTTGTGCCAGCAGTCGCTGACCCATTCCCATACGCTGCCGCCCATGTCGTAGAAGCCGAGCGGATTGGCCGCGAACGAGCCGACGTTGTCCGGTGCGTCGGCATGCCAAGGCTGACCGCAGTCCTTGCAGTTGGCGTTGCCCGGGCGCATCTCGTTGCCCCACCAGTAGCGCGTCGCGGTGCCGCCACGGGCCGCGAATTCCCATTCGGCCTCGGTCGGCAGCCGGTAAGACTTGCCGCTGATTTTCGACAGCCACTTGACGTACAGTTGCGCATCGTCCCAACTCAGGTCGCGCACCGGCGCGTTCGCCGCCGTGTTGCTGTCGTTGGGCAGGCGCGGGCAGGCGCCTGCATCGCGGCACGCGTTCCACTGCGCAACGGTCACGCCGTACTTCGCCAGCGCAAAGGCGTGATCGAGCGTCACGCGATGCGCAGGTTTTTCCGACGGATCGCCCGAATTGCTGCCCATCGTGAAAGCCCCCGGACTGACCGCCAGCATGGCGGGGCAGGCAGGGCAATCGTGGATTTCATTGGCGGTCGTCGCGCCGCCTTTCTGCGGCGGTGCCGGCGGGGCCGCCGCGGCAGCGGGCGGCGGCGCTTTCGGCGTCGAGCCGGACGTGTGCGCGGGCTGCGCCGGCGCCGGAGCCGGAGCCGGAGCCGGAGCCGAAACGGCGGCGGGGGCCGGCGCGGCGCTCGCCGTCTGCGCGGGCGCGGACGCCGCTGGCGCCTTGGGCGCGGCCGCGCGCAGTCGCGCGAGACGAGCCTGCGCCAACTGCGCGAAGCGGCCGTTCGGGTAGGTCTTCAGATAGGCTTCGTAGTCGCCCGCCTCCTTGCTGTCCTTGATCGACTCCCAGAAGGTGATTTCGTACTGTTCGGCGCTGTCTTTCGGCATCACGCCGCGGCTATCGAGCGCCACGACGCCGACGTCCGCCAGCACGTCGGATCGTTGCGCCGTGCCGACGCCGGCATGCGCGTCGCCGGTTCCAGCGCGACGCGCCCCGGTGAACGCCAACGTCGCTGCCGCACCGGACAGGGACGACGCCATCCACGGCGTCTGCCGATGCCCGGTGGCGCGTTCGACCATCGCGCCGGCACGGTCGAAGACCTGTGCGATCCCGAGCCCCGGCACCGCGAGCGTCTGCAGCAGCGCTGCCGTGTAGACGCCGTGCGCCGTACCGTCGGCCGCACCTGCGCCCGGCGCTGCCGCGTATGCGACGAGCGTATGCGGCGGCGGCTCGGGGGCCGCCACGTGGCCGGCACCGGGAGGCGCGATCAGACAGGAATCCAGAATGATCAGATCAATCCGGTCGCCGCGCGGCCGCGACGTCGCATCGAACACGGTTTGCAGGTCGATACCCGTTCGCGACAGGCTGGCCGGCGCGCCGACGTCGGCATCGACCGGCGCGAGCCATGTCGCTCCGCCGACGCTGGCGCCGTGGCCCGCGAAATAGACCAGCCCGGTGCCGCCGGCCGCGCCGTGGCGTTCGAACGCGGCAAGCCCGTCGAGCATCTGCTGCCGGGTTGCGTTGCGCAACGTGATGACGTCGAAGCCGAGCGCGCGCAGCGCGTCGCTCATTGCATCGGCGTCATGGACGGGATTGGCGAGCGGATGATCGCGATAGGCGCCGTTGCCGATCACGAGCGCGACGCGCCGCGGTTCGGCTGACGGGGCGCGCGCGGACGCCGACGGCGGTGCGGGAAAAACATGCATGTCCTCGCCGGAGCACGTGCTCGATGCCACCGAGATCGACGCAAGCAGGCATGCGGGCAGGAGTATTCGCCACATGTTGAGCCCCCCAGGGTGCGCCGTCGGACCCGATGCCGAAGGCGGAGCGCAGCCATTGCCGGGTGTTCGGTCGCGGCGAGCGCAATGCCGGCTTGCGGCAGGCACGGGCGCGGCCGGGACACATTCAAGATAGCACGTGCGCCTGGCGGCGATCACCGGATCCACCCGCGGGTCTTGCAAAAAACGGACATACGGATCCGCGCATCGCGGCCGGCCCGTTACCCTGGAACATCGTTATGTGCCTTCCTGTCGATTACGTCCTAAGCTGTTAGACACGCTCCACTGTCCGACGCCGCGCGCCGCCATCCACGCGAGGAGCAACACGATGCGAAGAAGGGCTACCTTGTTGGCTTTGGCCGCCACCGTCCTGGCGCCGAGGATCGCGTTCGCCGCCGGGCGTACGACTTCGCCGCCCGGCGCCGAGGCCTACATCATCTGGCCGTCCGACGGCGCAACGATCACGGGCGGCAAGTTCTGGGTGCGCATGGGCCTGCGCAACATGGGCATCTGCCCGAAAGGCATCGAGCGGCCCAACGTGGGCCACCATCATCTGCTCATCGATACCGATCTGCCGCCGCTGGACCAGCCGATACCGTCGGACCGGAATCACCTCCATTACGGTGCCGGTCAAACCGAGGCGCGCATCGAGCTGCCACCCGGCAAGCACACGCTGCAGCTGCTGATGGGCGACCACGACCACGTGCCGCACGATCCGCCGGTGTACTCGAAGAAGATCACGATCACGGTCAAGTAGCGCGCCATGCCGCGCCTGCCGCCCGAACCGGGAATTGCCGCCATGAACAAGCTCATCCTCTTCGCCGTTGCCGTGACGCTGCTATGGACGGGGGCGGCGACCGCAGAGACCGGCACGCATCCCCCGAAGGCCGTCGTCTACATCGGCTGGCCCAACGATGGCCAGGTGATGCCGGCCGGACGTCCGTTCCGCGTGTGGTTCGGCTTGCGCGACATGGGTGTCGCGCCGTCGCACGTGCAGTTTCCGAACACGGGCCACCATCACCTGCTGGTCGATACGGACCTGCCGCCGATGGACCAGCCGATTCCGTCCGACCGCAATCACCTGCATTTCGGCGCGGGCGAGACCGAGACAACGCTGGAGCTTCCGCCGGGCAAGCACACGCTGCAGCTCCTGATGGGCGACGCCAACCACGTGCCGCACAATCCCCCCGTCTACTCGAAGAAAATCACGATCTACGTGAAGTGACGTCGCGCACGCCGATCGGCGATCGCCGACGTACGCGCGCTCGCGCTCACGCGAGCAGGTGAGCGGGCGGGCGCCGGACGGCGGTGCGGCCGCCGATGCGCCAAGTGTCGGCGCACACCCGACATCCCGAGCCCGAACTGTCTGCGACGCCCCATCACGCACCGTTGATCCGGGTGCCGCGCACACGTCGCTCCAATTCCCGTCTTCGTGACCCGGACCCGCGCCGGCAAGCCTGCCGGCACGATTGCCGCCGCCCTCGCGAGCGGCTGGCACGCCCCATGCGAGATGAGACGCGAGCGTGCCACGCTGCAGCATCGACACCAACACTTCCGCCGATCCCGCATCGTCGCCGCGTTCCGCCCAAGGAGTCGATCGTGAACACCTGCCTGTCGCCGACTGCCACGCGCAACTGCCGCGGCCTCATGCGTTCGCTGGCCCGCATCGCCGGTTCCGCCGGCGCATGCGCGGCGTTGCTGTCCGGCTGCATGGACCTGAACGTGCCCGTCTACCAGCGCCCCGAGATGCCGGCAAAGACCACCTGGGCGCATGCGCACGGGCCGGTATCCGCGTCGGACGCGGTCAACGCCGAGTGGTGGAAGAGCTTCGACGATCCGACGCTCGACGCGCTCATCGACAAGGCCATCGCGGGCAACGTCGATATCAAGGTGCTGGCGGCGCGCATCGGCGTGGCCGGTGCGCAGGTCGGCGAAGTCCAGGCGGGCGCGCTGCCGAGCGCCGATCTCGGCGCGGGCGTGGACTTCGAGAAGAACACGCATCAGACGCTGTCGAAGTCCTACAACCTCGGCAGCCAGGTGAACTGGGAGATCGACATCTGGGGCAAGGTCGAGAAAGGCGTGCAGGCGCAGAAGGCCGAATACCGCGCGACCGAAGCCGACTGGCGCGCCGGCTACCTGACGCTCGTCGCCGACGTGTCGAGTACGTATTTCCGGATCCTCCAGTTCGACGACCAGATCGAGCAGGAACAGCGCACGCTCGACAAGAACCGGAAGATCCTCGCGATCTACCAGTCGATGCTGGCGAACGGCATCGCGCCGCAGACCGAAGTGCTGCGGCAGAGCGCGGAGATCAACGGGCTGGCGAACGAACTGATCGAACTGCACCGCTCGCGCGACACGGCCGAGAACGCGCTCGCGACGCTGCTCGGCGTGCCGGCCGGCGAATTCAGGATGCCTGCCGGCCATCTCCGGCAGCGCGTCAAGCTGCCGGACGTGCCGATGGGGCTGCCCGCGCAACTGCTGGCGCGCCGGCCGGATGTCGTCGCCGCGCAGTATCGCGTGCTCGAATCGTATGACGAAGTGGGCGCGGCGAAGCTGGCGCAGCTGCCGTCGATCAGCCTGACCGGGCGTGGCGGCACCGCGGCGTTCGCGCTGTCGGATCTCTTCAAGGCCTTCACGTTCAGCTTCCTGCCGAGCATCAACCTGCCGATGTTCGACCCGGGCGTGCGCGCGCACATCAAGACGACCGAGGCGCAGACCAAGGTCGCCGAGCAGCAGTACCGGCAGACCGTGTTTACCGCGTTCAAGGAGGTGGAAAATGCACTCGTCGATCTCGACGCGCACAAGCAGCAGCGCATACAGCTTCAGCAGCAGAGCGCGCGTCTGCGCACCGTCGCAGCGCAGGTCGAGGCGCAGCTCAAGGAAGGGCTCGTCTCGCAACTCGAGGTGCTCGAATCGGAGCGTTCGGTGGCATCCGCGGAACTCGCGCTGCTCGCCAATCATCAGCAGATTCTGAGCGACACGGTCACGCTCTACAAGGCGATCGGCGGCGGCTGGCGCGCGGTCGAAATCTCGAATGCAGGCAGCGAGCCGGCCGGCCACGCGCTGCAATGAACACGCCAGCCCTGCGCAGCCGCGCGATCGGCGCCAGCCGATTGACTACCGCCATCCGTCGCCTAAACTTTTTTCACGATCGTGCCGCCACGTGCGTTGGCGGTGCGGCTTCACTCAGGTGGTTCGCAAGCGCGTCGCGTTGCCTGCGCCGCGTCTCCATTGGCGGGCGCATGTCGATCGTTGGCCGAATCATGGTTCCAGACGCCGCTTCGATTGCCGAGAAACACGCCGCGCTCGACCGGCAGTTCGACATCGTGCTCAAGCCGGTTTCGCATCCGGAGCTGAGCGAGATCCGGATCGACCACGCGCTGTTCGCCGTCGGGCGGACCAACACGCCGTTCGCGTCCGCCAGGCCCGAACTGGTGGCCGACCTGTCGCGCCGCCATGCGCGCATCTTCTTCGAAGGCAGCGCGGCCTACGTCGCCGATCTCGGCAGCAAGAACGGTACGGCGGTCAACGGCGTCGAGGTCGGCGACAAGCCGCACCTGCTGCGCGACGGCGACGAACTGCGCTTCGCCGGCGCGCTCGCGTACCGCGCCGCGTTCGTGCCGCGCGCGACGCATCGGGCGGCGCGGCCGGCCGTCGTCACGCTGGCGCCGGAGCGCGGCGATCTCGGCCTGCAACCGGTCATCATTACCGCCTTCCCGTTCCTCGTGAGCAAGACCGACGACACGTTCGCCTGCTACCGGAACGCGTATCCGCATCAGGTCAACTATCTGTCGCGGCGTCATGCGCACATCTACGTGCAGGACGGCGAGGTCTTCGTGGAAGACCTCGGCAGCACGAACGGCACGTTCGTCGACGGCCGGCGCCTCGACGAGCATGCGGTGCCGCTCGGCGACGGCGCGCTGCTCGCGTTCGGCGGCGATCATTTCGTCTATCGCGTCGGGGTGCAGCGCGAGCCGGCGCCGGACTCCACCGTGACGGCCGCATCGTCGCCCGGCGCCGCCGCGCATGCGGCCGTCGCGGACCCCGACCGGACCACCTTCGTCGATACCGCGCATTCGTTCCTCGACATCTTCTGCACGGTGCCGGCCGTTCAGCCGGACGACGAGGTCAACCCGCACGCCGCGCATGGCGCCGCCGAAACCGCGCATGACGCGCGCCGCCGGCGCGGCAGGATCGAAGTCTTCCTGTCGGAGCTGAGCGAGGCGTTCGGCGGCAGCGGGCACGTCAACCTGCGCCGGCTCGGCGGGTGGAGCGGCGCACTGCTCGCGGCGGTCGGCCTGCTGGTCGCGACGCTGTATTTCCAGGACGCGTCGCTGCGCGAGATGCACGCGCTGCTGGCGCGCGGCGACGCCGCACAGGCGGCGCAACTCGCCGACCGCCATCTGGCCAGCCATCCCGACGACCCGGCGTTCGTCGCGCTGGGCACCGAGGCGCTCGTCCGGTCGAAAGTGCCGGACTGGATCGCCGCGATAAACGCGCGCGCCTTCGACCGCGCCCGTGCCGTCGTGCAGGACATGCGCACGCTGGCGCGCCACAACGCCGACGCGCGCCCGCTCGTCGACGAAGTCGCGTGGATCGGCGAGCTGCAGGCGTTCGTCGCCGGGCGCGGCGGGGCGGAAGCGCCGATCCGCATCTATCGCGACGAAGCGCCGATCAAGGCGCTGACCGGCCGCTGGAACGACGACCCGGGTGCGCATCAGCGGCTGCTCGACCGGATTTCGTCATACGTTCCCGCGTTCGGCGTGCTGTATGCCGACGCGCTCAGTCAGCTGCGCCGGCTGCAAAGCGACAACTCCGTCTACGTGGCCGCGCTCGAGCGGCTGCAGCGCGCGATCGCGTCGGCGCTCGACGACGACCGCCTCGACGGTCTCCCGGCGCTGCTCGCCGACGACGAGCAGCGCTATCCGCGCCTCGGCGGTCTCGACGCGGTGCGGGCCGACCTGCAGCAGTACCTGCAGTTCGAGAGCGACGCGCGGGCCGGCCACGGGCCGGCCGTACTGGATCGCCTCAGGCAGTTCCGCTTCGCGACGCCGCAATTCGCCGCCCATGTCGCGACGCTGGAGCGGCTCGCTTCGTCGGGAGGGCGCAGTGAAGCTCGATAGTCTGCTCAAGCGCGCGCGCCAGGCGCCGCCGCCGGAGCCGCCACGCTCGCTGGGCGAGGCGCTGGAGGATCACAGCGTCGAAGGGATCGCGATCCTGACGGCGCGGCCGTGGCGGCTCACGCAGGCGACCATCATCGCGATGGTCGGGCTCGTCGTGTGCGCGCTGCTGTGGTCGTTCGTCGGCCGCGCCGACGTCATCGTGACTGCGCCGGGCGCGCTCGCGCCGGAGTCCGAGGTGCGCCGCATCTACGCGCCCGTCGACGGCGAGCTGGTGGACATCTACATCGCCGAAGGCCAGCCGGTCGAAAAGAACGACGTGATCGGCCGGATCAACGCGCGCGGCGCGATCGAGGCGGCGACCAACGCGCTCGATGCGCGCCTCAAGCTCGACGACGCGGAGCGCGAATGGAAGCAGTTTCCGGACAAGAAGCAGCTGATGGAGCGCAAGGCCGACGCACTGAAGCAACAGATCGAGGTCGAGGAGCACCTGCACCAGAACCGCATTGCCGAAGGCACCAGCAAGCTCGCGCAGTCGCAGCACGCGCAGATCGACGAAGCGCGCAGCAATATCGACAACGCCCGCCACGCACTCGATCTCGCGAAGGACGAACAGGACAAGTACGCGCGCCTGTTCGCGCTGCCGGGCGGCGGTGGCGTGTCGCAGAGCCAGGTGGAACAGAAGCGCAGCGCCTACCTGCAGGCCCAGGACAGCTACCGCGTCGCGCAGGCGCGGCTCACGCAGCTCGAGGCGCAGCAGAGCCACGAGTTCGCGCAGGCGAAGGCGCAACTCGAAGGCAGCGGCGAGACGCTCGCCGGGCTGCGCATCCAGTACGACGCGACCGTGCGCGACATCGCGAACACCGAAGAGAAGCTGCGTCTGCAGGTGCAGACGGCGCGCCTCGCCGCGGATGCCGCCGCGCGGATCCGCTTCGAGAACATCGACAAGGACAATTTCCTGCTCGTGCTGGCGCCTGTATCCGGCGTGATCACCGATGTGACCACGACGCAGCCCGGCGACAAGATCCTCGCCAACACGCCGCTCGGCAGCATCGCGCCGTCGGATGCGCGGCCGGTGGTGAAGGTCGCGATCGCGGAGCAGGACCGCGCGTTCCTTCACGAGGGCCTGCCCGTGAAGCTCAAGTTCAATGCGTTTCCGTATCAGCGCTACGGCGTGATCGACGGCACGCTCGAATACATTTCGCCGGCGACGAAGCCGCAGGCGCAGACGAAGGAACCCGTCTACGAGGGCCGGGTGGCGCTCGTGCGCAACGCGTACACGATTGCCGGCACGACCTACCCGCTGCGCTACGGCATGACGGCCACGGCGGAAATCGTGGTGCGCGAGCGCCGCCTGATCGGGTTCGCGCTGGACCCGTTCAGGCAGATCGCGGGCTGACGGGCGCCGCCACGGCGTAGTGGGACGCAGGCAAGCGGTGAGGCGAGGCACCGGCGGCGCATCAGGGCGAACCGCCGCTGACAGGGATCAAGGGGAACGAGATGACGGCAATAGTGCGTATCGACGACGAGGTGATCGGCACCGACGACTTCATCCGCGTGCTGAAGCTCAGCGGGCAGTTCGAGGGCCTCGTCGAACAGCAGGTTCGCGACCGGCTGACGGTGATCGCGGCAAGGAAGATGGGCATGCAGGTCACGCCGGAAGAAATCCAGGAGCGTGCCGACCAGTTTCGCCGCGTGCGCGGGCTGCACCGCGCCGCGGACATGAACCGCTACCTGGACGTGTTCGGCGTCAGTCTCGACGAGTTCGAGCGATTCATCACCGATACGCTGTACCAGGAAAAGACGCTCGACACGGTGTGCAGCGATGCGGCCGTCGACGCGTACTTCAAGCTCAATTCGCCGAAGTTCGACAGCATCGAGGTCAGCCACATCGTGCTCGATTCGGAAGGCAAGGCGCGCGAGATGATGGCGATCCTCGAGGACGACCCGAGCTGCTTCGGCGACATGGCGCGCGAGCATTCGATCGCCGACACGAGCGAGCGCGGCGGCGTGATCGGCAAGGTGCTGCGCGGCTCGCTGAAGACGGATATCGAGGCCAAGGTGTTCAACGCGCACGTGGGCGACCTGCTCGGGCCGTTCGCGGCGCCGGACGGCGCGTTCTTCGAGATCTTCTCGGTGACCGCGAAACACCCGGCCGCGCTCGACGCCGACGTCGCGTCGGAGGTGCGCCGCCTGCTGCGCGAGGAGTGGCTCGCCGAGCGCGCGCAGGAACACATCATCGAGGCACGCTGATCACGGAGAACCGCATCGATGGACGCACAAGCCCCCGCCCCGGCCAGCACCCCGTCGCTCGCGGCGTTTCTCGCGTCGGTGGAGCCGCTGTCGCTCTTCTCGCACGACGAACTCGATCGCATGGCCGCCCATGCGCAGGTGCGCACCTATGGGTTCGGCGACACCGTCTGCAATCGCGGCGACCTCGCCGAGGGCCTGTATGTGCTGCGCAGCGGGTCCGTGCGCCTGATCGCCGACGAGCGCGGCAAGGAAACCAGCGTCGGCGTGCGCAAGGAACGCGAGGTGTTCGGTGAAATGGCGATGCTGCGCGAGTACTGGCACGAGGTGTCGGTGCGCGCGTCGACGAAGACCGAGGTGCTGTGCATCCCGCGCAGCGCGATCGAGCCGATCGTGCGCGACAACCCGGCCGCGCAGGCGTTCGTGACGAGCTATGTCGCGATCAGCTCGGCCGGCGGTTTCGTGACGCGGCTGTTCGACCTGCGCGGCAAGCTGACGCGCGCCGAGCTCGAGGAATACGTGTCGAGCGTCGGCGTGAAGCGCGTGCCGGCCGGCAAGGAGATCGTCCGGCAGGGCCCGGGCGGCGACCTGCGGCTGTACGTCGTGCGCCAGGGCGAGGTCAGCGTCTCGTGCCGCGAGGACGGCAACGACTATCCGCTCGCGACGCTCGGCGCGGGCGAGATCTTCGGCGAGCGCGCGTGCCTGCTGCGGCAGGAGCAGGCGGCGACCGTCACCGCCGTCACCGATACGCGCCTGCTCGTCATTCCGGAAAAGACCGTGCACTTCATGCTCGAGCGCAACCCGAAATTGCGCGAGGTGCTCGAGGAGCGCATCCGCTTCGTCGACCAGGAGCTGCAGCGGCAGAAGAAGCTCGCCGAACGGCGCCGCCATCCGCTGCAGATCGACATCGGCGCCGACGCCGCGTTCGGCGAGCGCATGATCAAGCGTTTCGTGCTGGTCGAGCAGGCGGAGGAAATGGATTGCGGGGCCGCGTGCCTCGCGATGATCTGCCGTCACTACGGCGTCGCGATGACGCTCGGCAAGCTGCGCGATCTGGCGAACGTGACGACCCAGGGCGCGACGCTCGACAGCCTCGCGCGCACCGGCGAGGCGGTCGGCTTCGCGACGCGCGGCGTGCAGTGCACGTACGAGGCGCTGCTCGGGTTCGACCTGCCGTTCATCGTGCACTGGGAGGGCTACCACTACGTCGTCGTGTACGGCGTGTCGAAGTCGTGGGTGCGGATCGCCGATCCGGCGCTCGGCTTCAGGAAGCTGAGCGTCGAGGCGTTCGAGCGCGGCTGGAGCGGCACCTGCCTGCTGTTTACCGCGAGCGGGCCGGCCGCGGCGCCGGTCGAGTCACGCTCGCCCTGGGTGCGCTTCATCGGCTATCTGCGCCCTTACCGGAAGATCCTCGCGCACCTGTTCCTCGCGACGTTCGTGATCCAGATGCTGGGCGTCATACCGCCGCTCATCATCCAGAACATCCTCGACGGGGTCGTCGTGCACCAGAACGTGAGCCTGCTGCATCTGCTGATCGCCGGGCTCGTCGTTTCGCACGTGTTCACGCAATTGATGACCACGATCCGCGCGCATCTCTCCAACTTCATGGTGCGCAGCCTCGACTTCGCGATGATGTCGCAGTTCTACAAACACACGATGTCGCTGCCGTATTCGTTCTTCGCGCGCCGCAAGAGCGGGGACGTGTTCGCGCGCTTCCAGGAGAACCAGACGATCCGTGCGTTCCTGACGGAGTCCACCGTGACCACCGCGCTCAATCTGCTGATGATCTTCATCTACTTCACGATCATGTTCCTCTACAACGTGAAGATGACGCTGGTGCTGATCGCGTTCGTGATCCCGATCATGGCGCTCACGGCGCTCGCGACGCCGAAGCTGAAAGGCTATGCGCGCGAGGTGTTCGCCGCGTCCACCGATGCGAAGTCGCTGCTGATGGAGACGCTCGGCGGCGTCGAGACCGTGAAGGGCATGGGCATCGAGCGCTCGGTGCGGCTGAAGTGGGAGCGCAAGTATGCGAAGGCGCTCGACGTCCAGTACCGCGCGCAGGCATTCAACATCCTGGTGGCGCTGGGCAGCCAGCTGCTGAATGCGGCGACCACCATCGTGATCCTGTGGGTCGGCGCGAACCTCGTGCTCGCCCATGAACTCAGCATCGGGCAACTGATCGCCTTCAATGCGTTCATGGGCAGCGTGCTGGCGCCGCTGATGGGACTCGTCGGCATGTGGAGCCTGATGAACGACGCGGCGGTGGCAATGGAACGGCTCGGCGACGTCCTCGACATCGAACCCGAACAGCAGCCGTCCGGACTGGCCTCGCGCGTGCTGCTGCCCGACCTGCAGGGCGACATCGGCTTCGAGGGCGTGTATTTCCGCTACGGCGGCAACGAAACGCCTTACGTGCTCGAGAACATCAACTGCACGATCAAGCGCGGCGAGATGGTGGCCATCGTCGGGCGCAGCGGTTCGGGGAAGACCACGCTGGCGAAGCTGCTGGTGGGATTCTATGCGCCCACGGACGGCAAGATCGTGGTCGACGGATACGACATGAGCGCGATCGACAAGGCGTACTACCGCCAGCAGATCGGCTATGTGATGCAGTCCAACCTGGTGTTTTCCGGCTCGATTGCCGAGAACATCGCCTGCGGCGACACGAGCCCCGACTGGCGCCGCATGGAGGAGGTCGCCCGGATGGCCGACGCGCATGCCTTCATCAGCAAATTGCCGCTCGGCTACGAGCAGGTGGTGGGCGAGCGCGGCGTGGGCCTGTCGGGCGGCCAGATCCAGCGGCTCTGCATCGCGCGCGCGCTGTATCACGACCCGCGCCTGCTCGTGTTCGACGAGGCGACGTCGTCGCTCGACACGCAGTCGGAGAGCAACATCCTCGCGAACATGCACGAGATCCTGCAAGGGCGCACGGCGGTGATCATCGCGCACCGGCTCAGCACCATCATGCGGGCCGACAAGATCCTCGTGCTGTACGAAGGCGCGATCGTCGAACAGGGCTCGCACGACGAGCTGGTCGCCCTTCAGGGCATGTATTACCAGCTCGTGCAGA
This sequence comes from Burkholderia sp. Bp8986, assembly GCF_003854225.1. Lineage (NCBI taxonomy): Bacteria > Pseudomonadati > Pseudomonadota > Betaproteobacteria > Burkholderiales > Burkholderiaceae > Burkholderia > Burkholderia sp. Bp8986. The sequence continues at coordinate 310,257 of NZ_QTQM01000003.1, forward strand.
AACAGCTGGGCGCATCATGAAACTCTTCGACCCGCACGGATTCGGCAACTCCGCGGTCTCGTATGCCGGCCTGCTCGAGAAGATCGAGATCCTGCGCTCGATGCTGCGCTGGGCGCCCAAGCTCGAGCGTGTCGACATCGAGAAGCTGCTCAATCAGGCAAACGTGCTGCGCGACGAAGTCATGCAGATGTCGCGCAAGGAGCGCTTCGTCGAGGCCGCCGTGGCCGCGCCGCAGGCGCCCGACGCAGCCGATTCGGCCGACGCGCCGGAGGCGCCCGCGCCCGCCGTGCAACGACGGCGGCAGGCGCTGATCGAGCGCAGCTTCATCTTCGAGGGCATTTTCGGCGACAACCCGAAGCTGCTCGCCGCGCTCGAAATCGCCGAGAAGGCCGCGCCGACCGATCTGCCGGTGCTGATCGACGGCGAGAGCGGTACCGGCAAGGAACTGATGGCGAAAGTCATCCACGCGAACGGGGCGCGCGCCGACCGGCCCTACATCTCGGTGAACTGCGGCGCGATTCCCGACAACCTGCTCGAATCCGAGCTGTTCGGGCACCGGCGCGGCGCGTTCACCGGCGCGTCGAACGATCGCAAGGGCAAGTTCGAGAGCGCGCACACCGGCACGATCTTCCTCGACGAAATCGGCGAATTGCCGCTGTCGGGCCAGGTCAAGCTGCTGCGCGTGCTGGAATCGCACGAGATCCAGCGGGTCGGCTCGGACGAGCCGATCAGCGTCGACACGCGCATCGTCGCGGCCACCAACAAGAACTTGCGGCAGTTGAGCGAGCAGGGGCTCTTTCGCGAGGACCTGTTCTATCGCCTGAGCGTCATTCATCTGACCTTGCCCGCGCTGCGCGAGCGTCGCGACGAAATCCCGCTCTTGCTCGCCTACTTCGGCGACGAGGCGGCAGGGGCACTGAAGCGCAGGCCACTCAAGACGACGCCGAAGCTGCGCGACTTCCTGCTGACGTACGCGTATCCGGGCAACATCCGCGAACTGCGCAACCTCGTCTACCGTCTGTCGTGCCTGGCCGGCGAGGTCGCGGATATCGAGCACCTGCCCGAGGACATCCGGCCGAAAACCGGGGCGGCCGCCGTTCGCGCGACCGACGACGGCGCGTCGGGCAGGCCGATGTCGCTCAGCGACGCGAAGCGTGCGGCAAGCGACGAGGCGGAGCGTGCGTTTCTCGAACGCGGGTTGCAGGAGACCGGCGGCACCGTGGCCGAACTGGCGCGCCGTTGCGAGATGAACCGGTCGCACCTGCAGATGCTGCTCAAGAAGCACGGCATCCGTTCGAAAGCGTTCCGTCATCAGGACCCCGTGACGCCCGACAAGGACGCGTAGGCGTCGCGCGATCGTTCAGCGTTGCACGGAAGGATTGGCGAGCGTCCGGTCCGACGCATCGGGATCGGACGCGCGGATCACGACCGCGGTGACGTTGTCCCGGCCGCCCGCGCGCAACGCGAGGGCGACGAGCTCGTCCGTTGCGCGCGCGCAATCGCCGCAGGCGAGGGCGGCCGAGATGTCGGCTTCGTCGAGCTCGTTGCTCAGGCCGTCGCTGCACAGCAGAAACATGTCGCCGTCGCATACGTCGATGCGTCGTTCGTCGAGATGCAGCTGCTCGGCGGCGCCGACCGCGCGCGTGATCACGTGCTGCGACGGGTGATGGCGCGCCTGCTGTGCGCTCAGGTGGCCCTGCGCCTGCAGTTCCGCGACGTGGCTGTGATCGAGCGTGAGCTGCGTCAGGCGCGCGTCGCGGTACAGGTAAATCCGGCTGTCGCCGGCCCACAGCCAGCCGCATTGGCGGCCGCTCGCGAGCAGCACCGCCACCGTGCTGCCGATCATGCGCACGCCGCGCCGGGCGGCCGATTCGCGCAATTGCGCGTTGACGGCATCGAGCGCGGTACGCGCCGCCGCGATGAAGTCCGCCAGCGTGGCCGGGGCGGCCAGCCGATCCAGCGCCTGCACGATCATCCGGCTCGCGAGGTCGCCGGCCGAATGTCCGCCCATGCCGTCCGCAACGGCCCACAGGCCACGGTGCGGAAACGCGAGGCAATCGTCTTCGTTGATCTCGCGAACCCGGCCCACGTCGGTGCGTGACGCCGAAGTCCATTGCAGTTCTGCGCTCACGGCGCGCCATTCCTTTTCGTTCAGGGCGGGTTCATGCCGATCAGGGCTTGTGAACGCGCGTTGCCGGCCGGCTTGAAACCGGCGCTAGACGAGCCGGTTCCTGCCGTCCGCGCCGACCCCGACCACGATGTTCGCGCCAGGCGCCGAGTTCGCGACGTCGATGTTCTGGATCTGGTTGAGAACCTGGTTCGCGTAGAACGTGTTGTACGTCTGATAGAGGTTGACGACGGGCCCGAACGCAGGCGCCGGCGGCGTGTAGGGCTGGATCCAGCCGAATACCCACGGCGCGCCTGCGCCGCGGATGAACGACATCGTCTTGCGGTCGATGTCGCGCTGCATGCGAAGGTCGGTAATTGCGAGCGTGGTCATGATGCGTCTCCGAATGGGGCTTGCCGACGAACCGGGTACCCGATACGTGCAAACCTCGTGCCATGCGTGACACGACCCGCGTGCGTGGCCCGGGCGCGGGCGTCGATCCGCCCGGGCGCCACGCGCGGCAAGGCAAGGCGCGATCGACACGCGTTGCTTGCATCCTAGTGCGTCGCGGCCTCGTCCCGCAATGGTTGTACGCGAGCCAACAGTCGGGGCCACGAACGTGGCTGCGAAACCGACACGTGCTCCGGCACATGCAGACGGCGGTCGGGCGCGCCAACTGATGCCGTCGCACCAACACAATCCCCGGTCAATGGTTGGCCGCGCGGCGACAGCGCGGTGCGCGGTTCGCCGGGCGCTTCCCGCCAGGCCTTGCACGGCGGGCGCCGCGAAGAGTGGCACGCTTGATGCAGGTTAGTTGGCAACCGGCTGACCCATGAGCAACACGGGCGGCCGCCAACCTGCAGACGGAGCCCGTCATGGAACGCGACCTTCAACCAGTGAACAGCATTGCGGACGCAAGCGCGCAGGCAGCTTCGCTGTCCGGCGGCGTCGACGCACTGCCGCTCGGCGCGCACCTGGTTTCCGATCGCGGCGCCTACAGCCATCACGGCATCTACGTCGGCGACGGGCGCGTCGTCCACTACGCGGGGCTGTGCACGTCGCTGCATCGCGGCCCGATCGAGGAAGTCTCGCTCGAACGCTTCGCCGCCGGTCACGCGGTGCGCGTCGTGCCGCATCCGTACGCCGCCTATGCGGGACGCACCGCGGTGCTGCGCGCGCGTTCGCGTCTGGGCGAAAACCGCTATCGCCTGCTCACGAACAACTGCGAGCACTTCTGCACGTGGTGCGTGGAAGGGACGGGCCACAGCGAGCAGGTTCGCACCTGCGTCATGCATCCGCGGACGGCCGTCCGGTTCGCGCTGTCCGTCTGCCGCGCGCTGCTCGCGGCGCGGCGCGCGGGCGGACGAGGCGCCGCGGCCGCCATCGCCGCCGCATGAGCGACGTCCCGGCGCGTTCGACATCGTCATCAGGGGGCTCAAATGAACGGAACCGAATCCTCGCTGCGCATGCAGGTCGACAAGTGGCTCGCGCCAAGCGCGCGCGTGCCGGCGCGCATCGTGCGCTTCAGCCGCCTGCCGGCGCAACGGCGGCGCTTCGTCTGCGTCGAGGCCGTGCATCCGGCCGGCACGATCGCGATCTTCTTCTTTCGTCACGACGATGGCTCGTGGTGCGTGTTCCCGCCGGCCGATCGGCGGCCCGCGATGATGTCGCAGGCGGCCTGACCGTGCGTGCGCGGCCGGGTGGTGTGCCGTCAGCGCAACAGGGTCGGGCGCGCCGGGGACGCCGCCGCTTCGGCCGCCGGTGCATGTTTCAGTGCAGCCCCGCGGGCGTCGGTGTGCAGATAGGGGAAAGGCTGCGGCGCGAGCATCGTCTGATGCGCACGGACCCGCGCGCCACCGCTGATGGCGGCCATCGCCTGGCGGTCGAGGTCGACGCTTTCGGGAAGATCGTTGATGACGAGCACGCCCATGGTTGACTCCGCGAAATCGGATGGAAGAGGGGCAGCCATGCAGCATCGTGCGATGTGCCGACGTACCGGGAATCTGTCCAGTATAGGTTCGCCGCACGACCGCGCGCGGTGGAAAATCGACCGGGCAGCGCGGGCGCGCGTGGACGGCGAAAACCTGAAGCCGGTTCGCGATCGATCGACGTGAATTCTAGTTCCGGCACCGATTGCACAGGGCGTGACCGCAGACTAGTATGATTTGTTAGACGTCCTGTCAGAAGGCCTGCGGCCGGTGCGGCGCGCAACCGAATTCGTCTGATGATGACGTGGCAGCGTGCGCAGGTTCGATGGTGTCCGGTGCATCAACGACATGTCGCGCTGCACGGGTACGTCGTGGACGGTCCTTGCCCTGGCGGCGCCGCGGAACGCCGAAGCGGGTCGGCAAGCTGAAGCTGAGTAGACGGCATACGAATGATGAGCTTTGCGCAGCTGATTCAGACATTCCAGAGCGGGACGCTGTCGCAGGAAGCGTTCTTCTCGGAGATCGACCGTGTGCTGGCGACCGATCAGGTCGATTGCGCGCGGTTGCGCGAAGTGCTCGAGCAGACGCAAACCACGCAGCCGTTGTCGGACGATATCTATGCGGAAGTGCTGAAACGACTCGAGCGGTGTCGCGACAGAACGGCATCCGCGGGCGACGCGACCCGGATCCAGGAGAGCCCGCTTCGGCCGGACGCGCGTCCGAGCATCGCGCCCGGGCCGTCGGGTGACGCACTGTCCGTCGACGGCGAGCGCGTGAAAGGCATCGGCGATACGCTCAACGGGCGCTTCGTGCTGGAGGAGTGCCTGGGCGTCGGCGGCATGGGTACCGTGTACAAGGCGCTCGACCTGCGCAAGCTGGAGGCGTCGGATCGCAAGCCGCACATCGCGATCAAGGTGCTCAATGTGCAGTTTCGCGGCCAGCCGACCTCGCTGATCGCGCTTCAGCGTGAGGCCCGCAAGGCGCAGACGCTCGCCCATCGCAACATCGTCACCGTCTACGACTTCGATCGCGACGGTCCGCTCGTCTACCTGACGATGGAGTATCTGTCGGGGCGGCCGCTCAGCAAGGTGCTGCGCGCGCCGGACTTCAAGGGCATGCCGCTCGATGCCGCGTTGCCGATCATCGCCGGCATGGGCCAGGCGCTCGCCTACGCGCACGAGCGCGGCTTCGTTCACTGCGATTTCAAGCCCGCCAACGTGTTCCTGACCGACCGCGGTGAGGTGAAGGTGATCGACTTCGGGATTGCACGCGCATTCCAGCGCCGCGACGAGGATCCCGACGTGACCGTGTTCGACCCGGCGAGCCTTGGCGGCATCACGCCGGCCTATGCGAGCCCGGAGATGTTCGAGCATCTCGAGCCGGATCCGCGCGACGACGTCTACGCGCTCGCCTGCGTCACCTATGAATTGCTGACCGGGCACCATCCGTTCAATCGGCTGTCGGCCACCCAGGCGCGTCACGACCACTTGCGGCCCGAGCGTCACCCCGGTCTCGATCGCACGCAATGGCGAACCTTGAGCGCCGCGTTGTCGTTCGACCGCGCGGCGCGCACGCCCAGCGTCAACCAGTTCCTGGAAGGCATGGGCGTGCTCAAGCAACCCGCCCGGGCATCGGGCGTACGTGTGGGGGTGGCCGTGGGCGCTTGCACGGCGGCGGCGGTCGCCGTGCTCTGGTACGGCTACCAGGCGCTTTCGCGCAGCGGTGACGGGCGCTCCGCAACGGATACGGTTGCGCACGCGACTGCGGGCGGCGGGAATGGCGCGACGGCGAGCGCCGGTGCCGGCAGCGCGCCCGCGGCCGCCGCGAACGCCGTGCCCGCTGCTGCCAGCGCGCCGCCGCCGGCAGCACCGGCACCGACGCCCGCACCGGCGATCTCGCTGGCGGCCGTGACGGCTGCGCTGGCGCGCGTACCGTGTTCGGCGCTGGTTGCATCGGTGCAGGATCGCGTGCTGCAGGTGCGCGGTTATACGGAAGCCGGTGTCGGCATCGGCCGCGTGCGCAGCGCACTCGGCGGTCTGGCGGGCGGGCAGGCAGCCAGGCTCGACGTGCGTCCCGTCGACGCCCGCGATTGCGAGGTCGTGAGCGCGCTGGCCCCGTACTGGCGATCGAATCAGGCATCGTCACACGCCGCGTCGCTCCGTACGCGAGCGCCGGACGCGCATCTCGCGGAAGGCAGCCCGCTGGTCATCGACATCACGACACCCGCTTACGAGTCGTATGTGAACGTCGATTACTACGTGCTGAACGGGAGCGTCGTGCATCTCGTGCCGAGCAGCCGCGAACGCGACAACCAGGCGCCGCCGAATTACACCGCGACGATCGGCAGCATGGGCGAGTGGGTGATCGGGCCGCCGTTCGGCACCGAGATGATCGTGCTCCTCGTCACGCCCGCGCCGCTGTTCGACGGGTTACGGCCTTCATCCGAGCCGCGCGCCGCCTATCTCGCGGCAATCGAGCGGCAATTGAAGCTGTTCGAGGCCAAATACGGCGAGGGGCGCATTGCCGCCGATTTCATCCAGATCACGACGCATGCCAACGGCCACTGAGCGGCCGGTGCGCCGGTCAGCGGCCCAGCGCTTGCGCCGCCTGGTGAATGGCGCGGCGGATGCGGGGAAACGTGCCGCACCGGCATGCGACGTTCTTCATGGCTTCGTCGATCTGGTGGTCGTCGGGGCGAGGGCAGCGCATCAGCAGCGCGGTGGCGGCAATCAGCTGGGCGCTCTGGCAATAGCCGCATTGCACGACGTCGACGGCAATCCACGCGTTCTTCAGCGCCCGCGCTTCGACGCCGTCCAGCCCTTCGATGGTGGTGATGCGCGCGCCGTTCAGCGTACCGACCGGCAGCTGGCAGGCGGGCACGGCCTGATCGTTCAGGAGCACCGTGCACGCACCGCAGACGCCGACACCGCAGCCGAACTTCGTGCCGGTCAGCTTCCGTTCGCACCGAATCACCCAGAGCAGCGGCGTGTCGGGCTCGGTATCGAGGTCAGCGGTTTCCCCGTTGATACGGACTGACACCATCGGTCGTCTCCTTGCCCGGGCGGGCTCGGCTTGATGAGCGGCAGGGTGCGATGACGCACACCCGTGAGCGCATACAGCGCATTCGCCACGGCCGCCGCGATCGGCGGCGTGCCCGCTTCGCCGACGCCGTGCGGCTCGGTCCCGCCGGCCAGGACTTGCGTGACGATCTCGGGGCAAGTCTCCATGTTGACCAGCGGATAGCTGTCGAAATACTGCTGCGCGACTTGCCCGTTCTCGATCGTGATCGCCTGCTCGAGCGCGGCCGACAATCCGAAGATGATCCCGCTCTCCATCTGCTGCTCGACCAGGTTCGGATTCACGGCCAGCCCGCAGTCGATCACGCAGAACACGCGCGTCACGCGAAAGCCGTCACCGTCCTGCCGGACTTCGGCGACTTGCGCGACCACGCTGCCGAACGATTCGTGCATCGCGACGCCGCGTGCGCGCCGCGCGCCGGTCTCGTCGCGCCACGCCAGCGGCGAACGCCAGCCGGATAGCGCGACGAGCGCCCGCAACACGGCCACGTGGCGCTGGTGCGCCGGCTGCTTCAGCATGTCGAGCCGAAACTGGATCGGGTCCTTGCGAGCCAGCGCCGCCATCTCGTCGATGAAGCTCTCGACGAAGAATGCCTGATGCGAGTGTCCGACGGAGCGCCAATAGCCAACCGGAACCGGGAGCGTCACCGTATTGTGCTGGACGAGAATGTTCGCGCATTCATAGGGCAGGTCGAATGCGCCTTCCGCCGTGGTGGCGTCGGGCAGCCATTTCGCGGCGAGGCCCGGCATGCCGAAGGTGCGCGGCATCGCCTGCGCGCTGATCGACTGGCTCGCCGACACGCCTTTCCAGGCAACCAGCCTGCCGCTCGCATCGACGGCGCCGCTGTATCTCGCCACGCAGGCCGGGCGGTAGAAGTCGTGCGTCATGTCCTGCGGGCGCGACCAGATCGTCTGGACGGGTCGCCCCTTCGCATGAAGCGCGATGGCGGCCGCCTGCGTGATGAAGTCGACTTCGAGCCGCCTGCCGAAGGCCCCGCCGATCAATTGCTGGTTCACGACCACCTTGTCTTCGTCCAGGCCCAGCAGCGCCGCGACTGCCCGGCGTGCCACCATCGGAACCTGCGTGCCGCACCAGATCGTTGCCGCGTCGTCGTCGACCCGCACCGTGCAATTCATCGGTTCCAGCGGCCCGTGAGCCAGGTACGGCACTTCGTACTGCGCGACGAACGGCTTCGCGTGGCCCAGCGCCGCATCGGCATCGCCGGCGGCGTAGAACACGTGGCGCCCGTCGTCGCCGTCGAGGGCGCGCGTCAACGCCGCGCGGACGTCCGCGGTATTCACGCCCGCAGCCGGCCCGTGATCCCATGTGACCGGCAACCCGCACAACGTCCGCATGGCGATGAAGGGATTGTCGGCAATGACGGCAACGCCTCCCGTTCCGCCGTGGTATGGCGCGATCGTGAAGACACCGGTCACGCCCTTCAGGCCGCCGACCCTGGACCGGTCGACCGCCAGCGCCGTTCCCCCGAGTGTCGGGCACATCGTGACGCTCGCATACAGGAGCTTGTCCGGAAGCACGTCGATGCCATAGCGCGCGCTGCCGTCGAGCTTCGCGTGCGCCTCGATGCGGCCCAGCCGTTTTCCGACCAGCGTGAACGTCTTCGGGTCCTTCAGAGCGACATGTGCCGGGCGCGGCACGTCCCGCGCGCGCTCGACAAGTTCGCCGTACGTCGCCGAGCGCCCCGACCGATGCAGCACCGCGCCGGCTTTCGTCTCGCATTCGGCGACGGGCACCTGCCAAAGCTGCGCCGCGGCGCTGCGCAACATGGTGCGGGCCGTGGCGCCCGCTTCGCGCATGGGCCCCCACAGATCGATCATGCTCGTCGATCCGCCCGTCACCATCGAACCCAGATAGCGTGCGCCGTGGCGCACCACGGCCGCCGCGCCGCGCGCGAGGAGGCTGTCGTCATCGGGACGAAACGGCAGGCCGTCGGCCAGTGATTCGCGGTCCTTGTAGATCGTGTCGAGCGGGGACATGACGATGCGCACGCGCGACCAGTCCGCATCCAGCTCTTCGGCCAGCAACATGGCCGCGCCGGTATGTATCCCCTGGCCCATTTCGGATTTGCTCATGACGATCGTCACGTCGTTAGCGGAACTGATCATCACCCAGCCGTTCAGCGGCACATCGACGCGCGACATCGCCAGCTGCGCGGGTATGGCCAGCCGGTCGTCGCGGCGCCACCACGCCCAGCCGATCACCAGCGTGCCCGCCACGCCCGCACTGCCCAGCACGAAGGTTCTGCGCGTCAACATGAGGTGGCCGCCGACATGTGTTGATCGAGTCACGGCGCCGCCGGCGAATCACGCCACGCGCCTCCGGCATTCAATGTTTCGAACACAATCCGACATTTCATTGCAGCTGCAATCACCTATATTAGTCACTGATCTCGGCAACCGAGAACCTGAATGTGAGGTTCGTTTGAAACAAGCGCTGAAGACGCGGCCTGCAGCGACCGGATCGACATGCGTGGGGTTCCCGGACGCGAAGCGCATCGAGCCGGCCGCTTCGAACGCACCACCGCCGGAGGCCGTCGATGCTCGTCGATGAGGTTCACGCGTTGCTGCTCGGGTTGCCGGCGCCATGGCGAGCAGCGTTCGAACGTCACGGTCTCGACCTGTCCGATTCGGGCACGCCCGAGGAGACGGCGAAGCGACTGAGCCGGCCGCTGCCGATCGACTGGGACGATCCGCGCATTCACGATCTCTGCCCGGACACCACGCGGGCGATCGAGCCCGGCGACCCGGCACGCAGCCTGGTCTATCACATGCTCGCACTGTCCACGTGCCCGGCGCCGGATGCGGGCGTGCGCCTCGAGGCAATCGACTTGCTGGAGAACTACATCGATTCGCTGGCGCCGTTGCCGCCCGACTGGCAGACGCTGGACGTCGCGGTGCTGGCTTACCAGTACCGGCCCGCGCGCCGTACCGGACATCAGCAGCATGCGGACCTCGTGTTTTCGCGACTCGGCATTGCGCGCAACGGCGACGTCGACGCAAGCTACGACGAGCAGACCCGCAGCTTCGTGCCGCACGTGCCGGACGGGATCGAGCATGTCCGCGCGATGCCGGCGCGCTATGGCGCGTTTCTCGTGCGCCGGGTCGCCGGCCCCCGCACGCTCGCGCTGATCGAGGGCAGGCAAGCGGGCGACGATCGGCGCACCTTCATCGAACCGGTGCGCAAGCTGTTTCCCGATGAATGCCTGCCCGGACGCCGGTTGACGTTGCAATATGGCCACTGCCATCGCGGTGAGAAGCTGAAGCGGGCCGTCGAGGCGCGCTGGGGCGTGCGGCCGTCGCCATCCGGCGATCTGGGCGGCGCACCGTATGCGATCTGCTCCGAGGACGCCGGCACGGCACCGCCTGCCGGCGCGAGCACCCCGGCAGTCGCACTGAAGCGTTCGGGCGCGGCCGTGCTCCTGATCCCGGCCGCGCGGCCGCTGATCGAGCCGGTGAACGCCGCCAACTTCGGCGTGCACGGCTTCGGCGTGCCGGCTCGATGGCGGCTGGCCCCGCTCGCCAACCGGCGCTTCACGACGATGAGAATCATCACGAATCTGTGGAAGCTGGTGCTGGCCGCCGTCGACGACGTGCGGCAGCACTATTTTCCGCATTTCGCGCCCGCCTGGCTTCGATTTCCCGAACCGCGCAATGCACCGGAGTTCATCAACATCCGGCACAAGGCGCATGAGGACGGCTCCTGCACGGATATGCGCGCGCATCCCGTCGACCGACAGGCATTCCTCGGGGAAGTCGGCAAAGGCGGCTATCGCGCGCAGCTGTTTCTGGATCACTGCAGCGAAGGCGTCGTGACGATCCGTATCGCCGAACTGGCGGGACACGCGGTACACCCGGCCTATTCGGTCGTTGCCGCGCCGGACTTCTACCCGTATGCCGACCAGGCGGAATTGCAGCGCTGGTTCAAGGACCGTCGGATCGATCCGAAGTCGCAGTTCAGGAGCGGCTCGCCGATATCGCTCAGCGCCGAGCGCCTGCCGGCCAATCCCCATCACATCGATCCGTTCAGCCATACGCAGGCGTTTTCGCCGCGTGACGAGACGGTCGCCGTCGCGTTCAGCCGGGCGGCACGCTCGGCGCGGCGGCGGGACCGGGAAGTGCAGATGCCGCGCATGACCTCGTTTCTGTCGGACGCGTCTTCGGGCGTGTTTGCGCCCGGCTGGGATGTCACCTATGCGGGCAACCGGCGCGGCATCTTCCTTGCCACCTTCGGGCTGGGCAGCCCGTTCGCCGAAGATATCAAGCTGTGCGCGGCCTCCAACAGCTTCTGGCCCGCCGTGAGCCCTGATGCGTCCAGAACCTTCAACCGGAGCGACGCGCCGACCGCGATCCCGATGCTCGACCATGAACTCGGCCTGCATCCATGTCATCCGCTGGTCACGCGCGGCGACGAGTCGAACACGCGGCGCGGATGGGACGGTGAATACGGCCCGTACCTGACGCCCGACGGCAGCGTGGATTACGCGGACATCGAACGCTCGGACTACGTCGCCAACGCGCTGCACGGCGAGATGCTGTACGGCGCGTTCGAGCATGTCGATTCGGCCGAGCTGGTCCGGCGCATCGGTGCATTGCGCCATGCCGTCGCCGCATGCGACCACGGGCAAACGCCGTCGCATACGAAGCTGTGGCTGGTATCCGCGCGGGCACTTCGCGAAGCCGACGCTGCGGACGCGCCGGGCGTTGCCGCGCGCTATCGCCTTCTTTTCGTTCTGCCTGCTGCCGATGCGACGCCGGCGCAGCACATGCCGGGACGGCTGCGCGTGCGCTACGATGAGGCGATCCGTTGCGATGCAACCGAGGCCCGCGTGATCGGCCCCGTGCTGCGCTGCGCACCGGGGCCGGACGCGCTCGGGCTTTACTGAAGGGAACCGCGATGAATGCGATCGACGTGCTCGTGGTCGGCGACGGGCCTGCCGGATGCGCTGCCGCGATCGCGGCAGCAAGAGCGGGCGGCAACGTGTGGATGCTGGGCCACGGGCGTTCGCGGGCGGCGCCGGAATGCGTGTCCGGCGCCGCGCTCGCGCTGCTCGATCGACTGGCGCCGAGTCTCGCCCGGCAACCGCATACATGGCTCGATGATGTGGCCGATGCGCAGCGGGGACGTGCGGTCATCCGCAGCCGGCTCGACGACGGCCTGCGTGCCGAAGCGCTGGCTGCCGGCGTTCGCTATTCACGTGCGCCCGCCGGCGGGCTTCTCGCGCGTGTCGAACACGGCGCGGTCATGGGCATCACGCACGGCGACGGCGATGTCGGCGCAAGCACCGTGATCGATGCAACCGGCGTCAACGGGTGGCTGCGTCGCGCGATGCGGCTCGAGGTGACGACCGACTCTTCGCTGTTCTGGCTTCGCCGCGGCTACGCGCGCGGGCCAGGCACGCACCCCGGCACATACTGGAACATCGCGCGCGGCGGCTGGCTGTGGATGAGGGCGACGTCCACGTTCCGGATCTGGACGTCGCTATCGACGCTGCGCGATGGCGAGATCGCGTGGCCGGCGGACACGACACCCGTCGGACCGGTGTGGCGCGAGGGCAGACGCTGGCAGTGCGTGCGCCGGACCGCGGGCCCGGGCTATATCGTGTGCGGCGATGCGGCGGGTTATCTCGACCCCGCGACAGGAGACGGTTTGCGTTTCGCCATCGCTTCCGGCCTGCGCGCGGGTGCAATGGCCGTCGACGTTTCGCGTCATCCCGGTCGGGCAAGCGTGCTGGCCGCGCTGTACTGCGACTGGGTGACAGACAGCTACGAGCGCAGCAGAGCCGTGTTGGCACGGAGTTACGCGCGTGCGGGGCTCGATCTCGGATGGCGCGACGCAGTCCGCTGCGCGGCAGTGGATGCGGCATGAAGGCCGGTTGCGCTTTCGACCATGCAAAGAAGCCCGCCAGCGGGACCTGGCGGGCTTGAAACGCCGCGGGACGAACCCGCGGCGGGCTGAGGAACTTCGGTACGACTCAATCGAAACACTGCTGCGACTGCAAGCAAGCATCGCCGAAACTTACAAGCCCAGCTTCGCGATGACCTGGCCGCCGAGGTTGTTGATCGAGTTGGTCACGCTGGTGAGATCCTGGTGGGTCGATGCATCGACCTGCGTCACCGGCGCCGTGATGGTATTGGCGCTGGCGAACGAGAATCCGCCGCCGGTCACGATGTTGTTGATACCTGCGTTCTGGAACACGCTACCCCCGCTGACGGAAGCCATTTCCTTGCGGCTGAGTTCGTGGGCGTGGGACAGATCGTTGATCATCAGTGCGGACATGGTCAATCTCCTTGAGTGTGCTGCGGTTTGGAAAGAGCACGTTTCGTTGCGCTCGCAGCTACCAATGCACGGCGCGTGCCAGGCTCTGCTCGTGCGCGCGGGAAACACATCCAACCTCATGAAAACAAACGCAATTCAATTGGCTCGACGCCATTTCACCGGGTTCGCCGGGCAAGATCGGAGCACGGTGGTGTCGGGTTCTTCCAGACGGTTTCCGCGTCTGCTGTTCTATCCCGGCCAACAGGAACGGGACGTGGCGCTTGCGATTCGCGTCGAAGGCATCGACGGGCAGCCGCAGCGTGTGCGCGCCCGCGCACGAAAGCCATTGACGCGATGCTGCGCCGGCGGTCGACGGCAACCGGTATTGACGCAACGATCGTCACGAAGTACTTCGGATCACTGAATTTAACGCGTACCATCCGGAATGGCGCAACGCATCGGGGATGCCGCGCCGACGGCCAACGGGGCATCGATGCGACCACGCGGCACCATGACTGGCGCCGCGGCGCCATCCGCCTCGACGAGGCGAAGCGGATCCGCGTGCAGGGAAGGGAGGTCGAAGGCGCGGCGGGATCAGCCCGGCCGCTGATGGACGCGGGCGGTGCTGCCGACGGTGCGTCGGCCCGTCTGCCCGTTCATGCCGGCTTCGTTTTTGTCATGCAGGAAGCCCGCCAGGAACACGGCCTGGCGGGCTTTGAACGCCGCGGGACAACCCCGCGGCGGGCTGGAGCGTTTCGGTCGACGCTGTCGGACACGGTTGCCGCTGAGCGGACATCCGGCGCGGCTTAGAGGCCCAGCTTGCCGACGACCAGGCCGCCGAGGTTGTTGATCGAGTTGGTCACGCTGGTGAGATCCAGGTGGGTCGATGCATCGACCTGGGTGACCGGGGCCGTGATGGTATTGGGGCTCGCGAACGAGAAGCCGCCGCCGGTTGCGATGTTGTTGATTCCGTAGTTCTGGAACACGCTACCACCGCGGACGGAAGCCATTTCCTTGCGGCTGAGTTCGTGGGCGCGGGACAGGTCGCTGATCATCAGTGCGGACATGATAAATCTCCTAAGTTTGCTGCGGTTTTGGAAGAGAGCACGTTTTCGTTGCGCTCGCAGCTACAAATGCATGGGGCGTGCCAGCCCGCATCATGCCTGCGCGATTGGCGCTTAACCAACTGAAAAAAAAGGACATTTCATCCAGCCTCCGATAATTCGCCGCGTGCGCCGGGCAAGCTCGAGGAAAGACGATGTCGGGTGTTGCCAAACAATTTGCCGGGCAACTGTTTCGCGTCATCCAACACGAAGGCGGCCTGGCTGCCCGCATCGGCTTCGCTCCGTCCGGCCTCGCGATGCCGTCGGAAATCCGCGGATGCTGCGGGTCGTCCGTATCGGAACCGTGGCGCACCTGCGTCAGGAGATCGTCGTCATGAGCGCGCTTGAATACGATGTCGTCGTGGTCGGCAGTGGCTTCGGTGGCGCGGTGGCGGCCTGCCGCCTCGCGGAAGCGGGATGGAGGGTGCTGGTGCTGGAGCGTGGCCGGCGCTGGACGCCGAAAACGTATCCGCGCGACGAGACCGACCCGTGGCTCTGGAACCAGCAGAACCCGCAACGCTTCCACGGCTGGGCCGACCTGCGTGTTTTTTCCGACATGTCGGTGGTGACTGCCGCGGGCGTCGGCGGCGGGTCGCTGATCTACGCCAACGTCTCGGTCGAGGCCAAACCCGACGCCTTCGAGCATGGCTGGCCGCCGGAGATCACGTACGAGGCGCTCGAGCCTTATTACCAGCGCGTGGGCTGGATGCTGTCGGTCCAGGAGGTGCCCGACAACCAGATCAGCGAACGCACCCGCTTGTTGCGCGATGCGGCCGACGCCTGCGGCTGGGGCGATCGGTATCGCAAGTTGCCGCTCGCCGTGTCGTTTTCGTCGACTTACGATCCGTCCTTGCCCGACGCGCGCGACGACCGGCATTCCGTCAGGCACGTCAACGTGCACGGGGTATCGCAAGGCACGTGCGTACACTGCGGCAATTGCGACATCGGATGCCAGGTGTCGGCGAAGAACACGCTCGATCTCAACTATCTGGCCGTGGCCGAGCGCCATGGCGCAACGATCCTGCCGCTGCACGTCGTGCACAAGCTCGAGCCGCTCGGCCAGGGATGGCGCGTGCATTTCAACGTCATCGATCCGGCCGCGGGCAGTTTCATGCCCGGATCCGTCACGGCGACCAGGGTGATCGTCAGCGCCGGATCGATCGGCAGCACCGAGCTGCTGCTGCGCTGTCGCGACGCGCATCGCACGCTGCCGAATCTGTCGCCGCGGCTCGGCTGGGGCTGGGCCTTCAACGGCGACTTCGTGACGCCGGCCTTCTACGGCAGCCGGAAGATCTCGCCGTCGCACGGCGTCACCATTTCCGCCGCGATCGACCTGCTCGACGGGGCTGCCGACGAAGGTCAGCCCTTGTTCGTCGAGGATGGCGGCGTGCCCAATCTTGCGCATGATTTCGTGCGCCGCCACCTGCAGCGTTCGCACGGCAGGGCGATGCGCACGTTCTGGCGAGCCTTCGCGCGCCATTTCGATTGCGACGACCCGGTCGAGAACATGATGCCCTGGTTCGGCCAGGCGATCGATCCGGGAGACGGGCGCATGCGTCTCGGTCGCTGCTGGTTTGCGCCGTGGCGTCGCGTGTTGCGGCTCGACTGGTCGTACACGCGATCGCAGGCGGTGGTCGATGCGATGGTCGACACGCACCGGCGCCTGTCGGCCGCCACGGGCGGCGAACCCTTCGTCCCTCCGACGTGGAGCGACTTCCACAGGCTGATCACCCCGCATCCGCTCGGTGGTTGCAACATGGGGCTCACGCACGCGGATGGCGTGGTAAACGCGGACGGAAAAGTATTCGGTTACGACGGGCTCTACGTGATGGACGGTGCGACGATCCCGCGTGCGCTCGGGCTGAATCCGTCGCGCACGATCGCCGCATTGGCCGAGCGCAACGTCGCCGTGTTGCTTGGCCGGCGTTAAGCGAAGGTGTTCCGGATCGGCAACGGTTGACGGGGCATCCTGATCGTCACAATGGATAGCGTGGAAACGCGCGCCGAACGCATCGGGATCGGACCGAATATCGATATGATTTCCACGCGCGTACTGTTGGGCGGTCCTGCCTTTGCGAAACGGCAGGTATTGCAGGAGGCAAACACCTATTGTTCGTTGCAAGACGGAGCGATATTGCTTCATCACGAGCAACCGGGTAAATCTGCGCTGCACGGTGGCTACTGCGAGGCGGAGATTTCATTTGATCGTCTGCAGGCAGGAGAACCGATGCTCAAGCGCCCGGCATCAAGGGCGATGCGACAAATGGCGTTGTGTCGAACCAGGTCGCGGTTACCAAGGTCAGGGAGAGTCCAAATGGGACAGTGCCGTCGCAACTATGCGCGCTTCGTCGTCACCAGCTCGATCGCCGGTCTGGTCATTCTGGCAGGCGCGGGCCACGCGCACGCCGAGGACAATCCTGCGAGCTCGCCGGCCGGCTTCAAGCCAGCGGAAAGAAAGATCGACGTCTATGCGGTGTATGGCGACGGACGCGCGACCGAGGGTGGCGACATGCATTGGCGTGCGTACGAAGTCGGCTTCGGCGACGTCCTGAACGACTACTTCTCCGTCTATCTCGCGTATCTGAACGAGGGCCATCCGCTGAATCACCACCGCGATGGCTTCGCCGCGCTGGGTTCGTTTCGTTGGCCGCTCGGCAATCGCTTCGCGCTCGAATTGTCGGCCGGGCCGTATTTCAGCATGGACACGACACACGTCGACAATCAGCCGCGCAACGACAAGCGATGGGGGGTGCGTGCGTCTGCAGCGGTGCGGTATTACGTCGTTCCCGACCGCTTCTTCCTCAAAGTGCAGTACAACCACGTGCAGATGATCGGCGGATTCAACTCCGACGCGGTGCTCTTCGGCATCGGCTCGGATTTTGGCGGCGATCCGGGACCGGCGTTTTCGGACGGCAAGACGCAGGTCGGCGTGTGGGCCGGGACGTCGCAGACGAACCGTCCGCAAGTGCCGATCGAAAAGGGCTACATGGTCGAAGTCAAGCGGCCGCTCGGCAATGCGTGGGCCTATTCGGCGAGCTTCATCTACGAGGGCAACAACGGCGTCGCCGGCCGCAGAGGCGTGGCAGCGCAAATCTGGTACGTCGCGCCGATCAGGAGCAAATGGACGCTTTCGGCAGGCGTAGGTCCGTACCTGTCGCGTGATCGGGACGAGGCCTCGAGCACAACGAGGCTCAACGCGTTGCTCAGCGCACAGGTGACGTATCAGGTCACGCCCGATTGGGCGGCGAGCTTGCGCTTCAATCGCGTCGCAACCGGCAACGACAAGGATCAGGACATGTTCATGGTCGGCGTGGCACGCAATTTCTAGCGCTTGTTTTCAAGCGCAGGCGCATTCTGTTCACAGAGCGTTGCTCGACAAGGCAAAGAACCCGGCGGTCAGCGAGCGGTACGGCGGCATGGGCAGCGCGCTCGAGCACGGGAGGCGCCTCGACGTTCCCGCGATGCGAATCGAGACGCATGCCCATGCGCGGGCCGGTGCGCCTGTCGGCAATAGCGTATCGCGGCGCAGCGGCGCAACGGAACGACCGGCGAATGAATTCGGGGCCAGGGTGCCGGCTCATGGCTCGATCGCCGCGTACAATACGCACGAGCGCCCGTGCAAGGTCTCGCGAGCACGAATCGGCTGCCGAATTTCCATCAGGCGCTTGGACAAAACCGGCTTCACCGGTCGATATCGCGAGCCCGTGCGGTCGCCTTCGAGCGCGCTCCCGATAGCCGGCTGCCAACCTGATAGAGTGCATGGCCACGAACAGGCCCGGCCCGTTGCGGAACTGCGCCCCGATCCATGTGACGCCCCAACGATTGGCGCCCGACAGGCGACGTCCAGCTACAGCATCAGGAGAAAATCACTGTCACGGCAAGAGCCGACCCATCAGGAGCAGCCACACTCGTCCACCACGGTGAAGAGCGATCTGCCGTTTCCGGTTGTGGGCATCGGGGCATCCGCTGGCGGCACGACGGCCTTGCAGACCTTCTTCGAGAGCGCGCCGACGGGCATGGACATGGCGTTCGTGGTCATCGTCCATTTGGCACCGGCACAAGTCAGCCATATGGACAACGTCCTGCAGCACACGACGGGTATGCCGGTGCATCAGGTCACGACCACGGTAGCGATCGAAAAAAACCATATCTATGTGATCGCGCCCGGCATGCAGCTGGAGATGTCCGACGGTTGCCTTCGCTGTAGCCCGCTGAGCTCCGCCGAAGGTGCCGCGCTCTCGATCGACCACTTTTTCCGGACGCTGGCGGACGCTCACGACTCGCGCGCGATCGGCATCGTGCTGTCCGGTACCGGCTCGGACGGCGCGGCGGGCTTGAGCCGTATCAAGGAGGCGGGCGGCATCACGCTCGCCCAGACGCCGGACGATGCGGAGTACGCGGAGATGCCGCAGCATGCGATCTCGACGGCGCGCGTCGATATCGTGCTGCCGGCAGCCGAGATGCCGCAAAAATTGCTGGACCTCTGGGCGAATGCGCGGCGCATCGAGCAACAGACCCTCGAACTCACGCAGATGCAGCAAATCGGCGATCGGCCCGGCGCCAATGATCCCGAACGGGCGCTGTCGGACATCCTGATGCACCTGCGGGTACGCACCGGCCACGATTTCAGGCTGTACAAGCGGGCGACGGTGCTGCGACGTATCGAGCGGCGCATGCAGGTGAACGGCCAGCGCGACATGCTCGCGTACCGCGACTTCCTGCGGACCGCCCCGGACGAGGCCAACGCGCTGCTGGCCGACATGCTGATCGGCGTGACCCAGTTTTTCCGCGATCGCGAGGCCTTCGACTTCCTCGAACGCGAGGTGATCGCCCAGTTGTTCGCGCCGGACTCCGCCGAGGAGCAGGTCCGGGTCTGGGTGGCCGGATGCGCGACCGGGGAAGAGGCGTACTCGATCTCGCTGCTGCTCGCGCGGGCACGCGAGGCGTCGATGTCGAGCCAGGCGATCCAGGTATTTGCGACCGATATCGACGAAGCCGCGATCGTCCGCGCACGCACGGGCTCCTACCCGCTGTCGATCGCGACGGACGTGCCCGCGCCGCTGCTGCAGCGCTA
The DNA here is from genome assembly GCF_003854225.1 of Burkholderia sp. Bp8986. Taxonomy (NCBI): domain Bacteria; kingdom Pseudomonadati; phylum Pseudomonadota; class Betaproteobacteria; order Burkholderiales; family Burkholderiaceae; genus Burkholderia; species Burkholderia sp. Bp8986. The sequence continues at coordinate 329,823 of NZ_QTQM01000003.1, forward strand.
CTTCACGCGCGAGGGCGCGCACTACGTGATTGCCAAGGCCGTGCGCGAGCGCATCCTGTTCGCCGCCCACAGCCTGCTGCGCGATCCGCCGTTCTCGCACCTCGACCTGATCTCGTGCCGCAACGTACTGATCTACCTGGAGCGCGCGGTGCAGCGGCAGATCCTCGAGTTGTTTCATTTCGCGTTGCGTCCGAACGGCTATCTGTTCCTCGGCACCGCGGAATCGGCCGACGCAGCCGACGATCTGTTTACGGTCGTCGACAAGAAGCGGCGGATCTACCAGGCGCGCGTCGTCACGCATCGCGCGAAACCGGTCACCGGCTTCCCGCCGCTTTTCCAGGTCGAATCCGGCGGGGACGAGCGCTCCGCGCCTCAACCGCCGATGCGGGTTCCGGCCAGCCCGGCCCAGCGCAACTTCTCCTATTCGGAGCTTCATCAGCGGGCGCTGGAAACCTATTCACCACCGAGCGTCATCATCGACAAGGAATCCAACGTGGTTCACCTGTCGGACAACGCCGGGCGATTCCTGCGGCATGTCGGCGGGGAGCTGTCCAGCAACATCATGACGCTGGTGCTGCCGGACCTGCGGCTCGACTTGCGCACGGCCATTTTCCGCGCGCTGCAAACGGGCACGAGCGTCGAGGCGCGGCGCGTCAAGTGGACGCACGAGGCCCGCGTGTCGTGGATCAACATGACGGTCAGGCCGTTTCACGACAAGGTCGCCAATTCGGAATTCCTGCTGATCGTGTTCGACGAGGTGGCCGGCCGCATGACCGAGGAGGATCAGGCGGAAGCGAGCGGACAGGATCCGGTGCTCGCGCAGCTCGAACAGGAGTTGCAGCACAGCCGCGAGCAACTGGCGACGATCATCGAGCAGTATGAAACGTCGGTCGAGGAGCTGAAGGCGTCGAACGAGGAGCTGCAGGCGATCAACGAGGAACTGCGCTCGACGAGCGAGGAGCTCGAAAGCAGCAAGGAAGAACTGCAGTCGGTCAACGAAGAGCTGACCACGGCGAACGCCGAAATGCAGGCGCGCATCGAGGACACCGCAAAGGCGAACGACGACCTTCACAACATCATCGCGTCGAGCGAAATCGCCACCGTCTTCGTCGACAAGGAAATCCGCGTCAAGCGCTTCACGCCGAACGCGACGGCGATCTTCAACCTGATCGATACGGACCTCGGCCGGTCGCTGTTCCATATTACGCACGCGCTGCGATATCCGACGCTCGCGGACGATGTCCGCCAGTCGTTCCAGTCGCTGCGCCTGATCGAACGCGAAATCGAGAGCGAGACGGGACGGTGGTACCTGATGCGGCTGTTGCCTTATCGCACCGCGGACGATCACATCGACGGCGCCGTCATTACGCTCATCGACATCACCGACCGGCATCACGCGGAAGAAGCGGCACGCGCGGGCGAGCAACGCCTGCGGCTGGTCGCGCAGTCGACCAAGGACTACGCGATCATCATCCAGGACAACAACGGATCGATCGTCAGCTGGAATGCCGGCGCCGAACGCATCTTCGGCTATACGGAGGACGAGATGATCGGTCAGGACGTGGAGCTGATCTACGAACCGAACGACCGGCAGGCGCTCGTGCCGGCGCGCGAGCGCGACATCGCGACCCGGGAAGGGCGCGCGGACGACGAGCGCTGGCACCGTACCAAGGACGGGCGCCGCATCTTCTGCAGCGGCGTCGTCACGCCGATTTCGGACACCTCGTTCAGCGGGTTCGCGAAGATCGTTCGCGATCTGACGTCGCGCAAGCAGAGCGAGGATGCGAACCGGGAAGCGCTCGCGCGGGAACAGGCCGCACGCGAGCAGGCCCTGAGCTCGAACCAGCTGAAGGACGAGTTCATCGCGGTGCTGTCGCACGAGCTGCGACATCCGCTCAATCTGATCGGCGTCAAGTCGGAGATGCTGCCGCGCCTTCCCGAGACGCGCGACATTCCCGCCGTGCGCGAGGCGGCCGATTCGATCCGCCAGGCCGTACGCGCGCAGGCACAGATCATCGACGACCTGCTCGACCTGTCGCGCATCCAGACCGGAAAGCTGGCGCTCGACGTATCGCGGGTCGACCTGACGGCCATCTTGCGCACGATCGCGGATACGTGCGAGGCCGACGCGCACGCGCGCGGGCTGGTTCTGAAAACGGCGTTGCCGGCCGGTCCGGCCATCGCGCTCGCCGATCCGGTGAGATGCGAGCAGATATTCTGGAACCTGATGTCCAACGCGCTGAAGTTCACGCCGCCGCATGGGCAGATCGTGGTGCAGTTGACGCACGAAGGGCGGATGCTGCGTGTCGACGTCGTCGACAACGGCCAGGGCATCGATCGCGAGATGCTTCCGCATGTATTCGACATGTTTCGGCAGGCCCCGCGCGACAGGGCTCGCGGTGGCCTCGGCATCGGTCTGGCGCTCGTGCGGCAACTCGTCGAGATGCACGGCGGCCGGATTTCGGCGGCTTCCGATGGTCAGGGGCAAGGCACGCGGATGACGGTATGGCTGCCGGCCGCGGCGGACGAGCGCGCGGTGTCCGCCACCGGCGGTGACGTGTCGGAGCGGAGCATCGCCGGCCTGCGCGTGCTGCTCGTCGAGGATGACCAGGAGACGGCGCTGTCGCTCACTGCGCTGCTGGAGTTGGCGGGCGCGGTGGTCAGCATCGCCGAAACCGCCGCCTCGGCGCTCGAGATCCTGCCGACGACACCGATCGACGCGATCGTGTCCGACATCGGGCTACCGGACATGGACGGCTACGAGTTGCTTCGCCGGGTCAAGGCCGACCCCCGGTGGGCGAACCTGAAGGTCGTCGCGTTGACCGGCCGTAACCGGCAGGACGACGTCGACGCTGCCGCAGACGCCGGATTCGATGCGCATCTCGCCAAACCGCTGGATTTCGGGATGCTGCTTGCCGCATTGACCGACCTTCAGTGAGGTCGCGCGCCAGTCCAATTCGCGTGTGACGGGATAGCAGCGGACGACGGTCCGCTGTCGTCCATCTGCATGCATTCGTCCCCGCGCGTCGAGGTCGTCTATTCGAGCGTCGGTCGGCGCTTCGTACCGCCTGCTCGTACGTGGTTCATTCGGCGGCATCCCGTATCGGGCACCAATCTTGCTGCACCATCCGCATGGGAGGTGCCATGAACCACCGAGACATTGTTGTCATCGCCTCGTCACGCGGTGGCCTCGCGGTGCTCAGGACGCTGGTCGCGGGTGTGGCCGCGGATCTCCCGGTGCCGATTTGCATCGTGCAGCACATTGGCCGGCATCGGACGATCCTGCCGGAGCTGCTGACGCGATGGGGTCCCTTGCTGGCAAGCCAGGCGATGCATGGGGAACGCCCCCAGCAGGGAAGGATTTACATCGCGCCGCCGGATCGGCACATGATCCTACGCGGCGGGATCTTCTTGTTGCTCGATACCGCTGCCGAAAACTACACCCGTCCGGCCGCCGATCCGCTGTTTCGATCGGCGGCACGTGAATACGGCGCCGGGGTGGTCGGCGTGGTGCTCAGCGGCGATCTGGACGACGGCGCAGCCGGACTGGCCGCGATCCGGGCCCGCGACGGCTACGGGATCGTTCAGGACCCCGATGAATGCGACGCGCCTTCCATGCCGCGCAGCGCGCTTGCCGCGGCGGGCGCCGATGCGATCGCCCGGGCCGATGAGCTGCCGCGGACCATTCATGCAGCGGTCTACGGTGCACCTGTGGAGGAGAAGGACAAGATGGCAGAGTTGCGCGATCTGGACGAAGAGGCCCGGCTTGCGGAGCGCGGCCTCGTGACGCCACAGCTTCTTGATGCGATCGGCGAACGCTCCGCGCTCACATGCCCCAGTTGCCACGGCGTGTTGTGGCGCATGAGCGACGATCGCCCGTTGCGCTATCGGTGCCATACCGGGCACGCGTTCTCCGTGCTTTCGCTGGAGAACGCGCAGGCGCAGAAAGCGGAAGACACGATATGGGCGGCGATCCGGGCGGTTCACGAACGAATGATCTTTGCGCTCGAGCGCCAGAAAAGGGCCCGACAGAGCGGCAACGCCGAGGACGTTGCAATCGAGCAGGCCCGCATCGATGAGAACGAGCAACTCGCGGAGGTCCTGCGCAATGCCGTGGGGGCGACGATGCACCGGAGCGAAACGCGGTAAGCGGACGCTGACTGGAAACGCGGCAGACGACGTATGTTTCAGGGTGGCCTTGATTTCCATTCAGTTTTCCGATGAGAGCGATCTCGACCGCATGCGGTCTTGCGAACTGCCCCAATAGACATCGGTTTTAGATCAAACGGTTGTTGTCTGGATGGCAACGCGTGGGCAAGGTGAACCTGTCGTCAGGCGATATCCACGTGAAGACGCGCCACGGCGACGTCGTGCTGACGGGCAGTGTGCCGGACCTGCAGCAGCGCATGCTCGCCGTCAATACGGTGAAGCAGGTCGATGGCGTGCAGCACGCCCACGACCAGCTCACGATCCGGCCCAGATGACGGCGCACGTTTCCATGCTGCTCTCCTGCGACGATGCAACCGCCGCGTGTCAGCACTGGCGTCCGTCGTGCCCAGGAACATTCGGCGCCAGCTCGTCTTCAGGCATATCGGCCCCGAACTCGTCATCGACGCTCCAGTGAGGCACGCTGCTGTAGTAGTCGCGGATCGGTCCCGCCCATTGCGGATCGACCAGAGCCGGCCAGTGGTCCTTGTCGAATCCCGGTGCGCTGCGAACCTGTTCGATTGATACCGACAACACGAAGCACTTGTGTGCAGCGTCAAGCGTGAGCTCGTCCCATGGAATTGCGAGCAGCTTGTCGCCAATCCCGAGCAGGCCGCCGCTCGACAGCACCGCATAGGCGACTCGACCGGAGCCGACATCGAGCATGATCGCCTTGATCCTGCCGGCGTAGTCGCCGTCCGCGGTGAGCACTTTGTCGCCTTCGAGCGTACTGGCGGCCATGAAGTCGGGGCCAGGGCCGCGCGCAGTTTCACGTTCCTTGCGAATGATGCGGGTTCTGTGGTGGTCGGTGGTGTTCATGGTGATCCTACTGGCTGGCGCGAATGTCGACTCTGTCGGGCAGCGTTTCGCGCGGGTGAGTTTCCAAATCGGCGGGACGCGTCGCGCATCGTCGACATGCTGCTCAGAACGATACGCATGCGTGCCGCCGTGATACGCCTGCGGCGGCGTCGAATGTACGGCGCGCCGGCCCAGGGTCAACGCGTCGTCGCCGGCGTGGTGGGGTTTGGTCGTGTCGGATGCCCCTTCGGGGCACGCGTTCGCCAGCGCAACGGACGTTCCCGCGGCGGCGTGGCTATGCCGCTTGCGGCAGCCCCTCCCGTCACATCACGACGCCAGCGCCGCGGCCGGGCGGGGGAGCGAGCCTGCGGGCCGCGACATGGCAACGCCGTGCAATGCCCGCAACGGCGGCGTCGACAATGCAGGAGGGCGCTACGACTTGGCCGGAACCGACACATCCGGTCCACTACGAAGTCAACGTTCGCGGCGGTGGATTCGATACGGCGAGGGACCGTTTTCAGGTTTGGAAGCACGAGCCGCCGGTTTCGCGGCCCGACAGGCTGATGTTCGAGGGCAAGAGGGAGGTGCGATGGCTCGGGAATGCCGGCTTCGACGATACGGAAGCCGTGCGTCGGGCGTTGCAGTCGGAGAGCCGTCCGCAGGACGATTTCGCACTCGCCGAGTGGGAAAAGCAGTTGGACGATCGTGGTTCTTCGACCGGAACAATCGACAAGTCGAACAGGCACGCTCGATCGAATCCGACGCCGACGAGCGCGCGTGAAGCTCCGCAGATGCCCGCAAATGCACAGTCGATCCGGGCGTGGTCCGCGATGGAAAATGTCCGCTTGGTCGAGTGATGTGCGGCGACAGGCTGCGGCACTGCCGGCCAAATTATCGTTTCGCCGCGCGCTGCTCCTGCTCGATCGCGCGCCTGGCGCTCTTCGACACCGCGGCCGCCGCCACATCGACGGTGCTTTGCGCGACTTCGACCGCCTGCTGCCCGGTTTTCCCTAGCGTCAGATAAAACTCGTTGGCGGCATCGATCGCGGAGTTCAAGGCAGCCACAGCCGCCTCGGAGCCGCTCGGCGCGTGTTTCGTCGCGTTTTCCACGAAGGTCTGGACACGACGAACATACGTGTCGCTTCGCTCCTGCGCGGCCTTGAGCATCGACGTCTGAGCGGACGACACGATTCCCCAGAACTCGCTGCTGTAGGACTGAACGTTCTCGGCCATCGGCGCGACGGTCGCACTCTGGATCGCCAACCAGTCTTGCGGCTTGACGATCGCGTTCTGTCCGATCTCCAGCGCGCTCTTCAGCGTCGACCGCGTGAAGCGCGCGTTGAGTTCAGCCAGTTTCCCGACACCATCGACCATCGTGCCGGCCAGATCGAAAAAAGTGTCGAGATTGGCGCGCTGCGCGCCGGAAACCAATTCATGGGTTTGCATGATCAACAATCTCCTGAATTGAATGAACTACCGTGGATGTTCACCTGCTCGGCGCGCGGACGTTGGCCACGTCACGGCTTTTCGCCTGTCGCGCCCGGCCGCCATGACCCGGTCGGTCAGCGAAGGCTGTCAATGTGCCCGCATCACTGCACGAAGCAGTAATTCGCCGTCATCCGTCACCGAGGGACGCCGCACGCCGGAAGCGAGCCGCTCGAGTATGACGAGTTGCTGCTCGAGCAGCGTATCGAGTTCCTCGCGTTCCATGTCGATCTGGTCTGGCGACGACTTGATCAGCATGAGCGCCGCCAATTCGTGAGGGCTCAGCATTTTTGTCTCCTGGAATTTGAAATAGGCGTGTTTACCGATCCACTGAGTGTCGGTCGTGACGACCGCAAACCGGGACTACGTCTCGCGCTTTGGCGCGATCATTTTCGCCTGGAGCACGTGACGTGATCCGTGACATCTCCGGCCAGCGTCAGCCGCGGACCTGAGCGTACGCGTGCGAATGGACCGGCCGCGTCGCGTGCGCCGCCCGTCCCCGAAGCAGGCTCGGCTCCGGGATTCGCGATCACCGTCAAATGAAACGGCGCGACTCGCATTTCGAGATGCGGGTCGCCGAGCATGGCGGCGAGGTCGGCGATGCGCATCGGATGGGCGCCGATAACGTCGACCGTCATCGATTCCATGCGGGTCGTCCGATCGACTTCAATTCTCCAACGACACACTTTCATTCCGCTTTTTGCGAGGCATTGCCAGACCGCGATGACCTTCAGCTTGCCGAAGTCAGCACGAATCGAAAGCCTTTGAACAACCATCGCGATTTCCCTGTAAGGGGGCTCGTCCGAGCCGGGATGAGACCGTACGTAGCATAGGCTAGGGACGGTCGCCAGTACACGACGTAAACATGTCCGTATGTTGAGCATTACGGACAGCCGCGCCGACTGCAGGCAAGAGCGATTTCTCGCTCGTGGATACGTTCGAGCGTGAGAATGCGACGCCTTCGCGTTGTCGATAGCGGACCAGTAGAGACGCGGCGGGGCCGGCACCTTGTCGCGACCCAATGGTCGGCGAGATTGCGCACTGAGCGTGCGGCGCGAAAACTGCGCGTGCTCCCTGTTGTCGCCAACGACGTGGATGTGCGAAGCCCGAATCCAATGGATACGTTTCCATCAGGCACATTCATGACCGATTTTCGTTGCGATATCCCGCGCATCGGAGATTCAGTTTCGGCAACTGTCTGCGCAGCAGTTTCGGTTATGTGAGATGTATGACGATCGATGTGTTGGGCGTACCGCGGAAAAAAAATACTCGGCGGGGCGGTGCGGCGACCCTGCGTCGCGGCAGGGGGAAGAGGCGGGCGGCGGCCCGGGGCGCGCGGCATGGCGGCATGCGGCAAAAATCTTGCAGTCGCTGCTTCTCGAAGGATAATGGAAGTTTACTGTGCATCTTGGTGCAAGCGGGCCAGGAGCCTGCCTGACCCTGGCCGCGAATACCTATTCTTCCGAAGGATCAGTAGCGATGTCGAAAAGACGCGGTCACACTCTCCCGAGCCAGGCAAATCATCCGATCGTCGGTGTCGGCGCATCGGCGGGCGGGTTGAGTGCGCTCCTTGAATTTTTCGAAGCGCTGCCGGCGCACACGTCGATGGCGTTTGTCGTGGTCGTGCATTTGGCGCCCGATCACGAAAGCAACATGGCTTCGCTGCTGCAGAAGGCAACCAGCATGCCCGTGCTCCAGGTGACGAGCGCCACGCCCATTCAGCCGGATCACGTCTATCTGATCGCACCGTCGCTCGCGCTGACGATGGTCGACGACTATTTGCGCGTCGCCCCCAATCAGCCTGAAGAAGGGGGGCGCAAGGCCGCGATCGATCTGTTTTTCCGGACACTGGCTGAAGCCCACCGCGAACGCGCAATCGGAATCGTGCTGTCCGGCGCCGGCTCGGACGGGTCCGTCGGACTGTCGAGAGTCAAGGAGATGGGCGGCATCACGCTTGCCCAGGACCCGGCGGAGGCGGAATACGACAGCATGCCGTGCAGCGCGATTGCCACCGGCATGGTCGACTTCGTGGCCACCGCGGCGGAGATGCCGCAGCGGCTAATGGACCTGTGGCTGACTGCAAAGGAAATACATCTGCCGGCGGTCGAAAACGAGGAACACCTCTACGATCTGGGCAACGAGGCGGCAGAACGGGCGCTGCGCGAGATCATGATCATCCTGCGCACGCGCACCGCGCACGATTTTCGTCATTACAAGCGGGCGACCGTTCTGCGACGGATCGAGCGCCGCATGCAGGTCAACGGCATCACCGATCTGCAGGCGTACCGCGACCACCTCCACCTGCACCCGGAGGAAACCCAGGCGCTGCTGCAGGACATGCTGATCAGCGTCACGAACTTCTTCCGCGACAAGGAGGCGTTCGACGTGCTGGAGCGGGATGTCCTGCCCGGCATCTTCGATGGGCGAGACGAGCAGGACCGTCCGCGTATGGTCGGTCGGATGCGCCACCGGCGAAGAAGCCTATTCGCTGGCGATGCTGCTGCAGGATCGATCGCTGAAGTCGCCCGAGGGCAATTCGTTCCAGGTCTTCGCGACCGATATCGACGAGCGGGCAATCTCCTTCGCGCGTGCCGGCCTCTATCCCGATTCGATTCTCGCCGACGTGACGCCGGGCCGCGTACGCCAGTTCTTTACAAGAGATACCGCGCACTATCGGGTCAAGAAAGAACTGCGCGAGCACATGCTGTTTGCGCATCACAACGTGTTGAGCGATCCACCGTTCTCGCGGCTCGATCTGATTTGCTGCCGTAACTTGCTGATTTATCTGGATCGGGAAGCCCAGATTGAAATTCTGAAGATGTTTCATTTCGCGCTGCGTCCGGGCGGCGTGCTGTTTCTCGGCAGCTCCGAATCGGCCGACAGCGTCAGTTCAATGTTCACCGTCATCGACAAGCGCAACCGCATCTACCGTGCGAACGTGGCGGTGCGCGGCGATACGCTCGTGCCGGCGTCGATTTCCAGCACCCTGAGCGCACGGCCGATCGTTTCGACGGTGCAGCCGCCGGGACGCCGCCGCCTCTCCTTTGGCGACTTGCATCAGCGTCTCGTCGAGCAACATGCACCGCCCAGCGTGCTCGTCAGCCGCGATTCCGAAATCGTTCACTTGTCCGACCGCGCAGGGCGCTTCCTGCAGTACTCGGGGGGCGAACCGTCTCACAACATCATCGCGGTGGTGCGCCCCGAGCTGCGGCTCGAACTGCGCACCGCGATCTACCAGGCGTTGCACACGAATCGCAGTGTGGAAGCGCGACGTGTGAGGATAGAGCGCGAGGCACGTTCGTATTTCGTCAACATGACGGCGCGTCCCGTGCACGATCCCGAGGCCAATGCGGATTTCGTGCTGGTGTTGTTCGATGAAGTCGAAGACAGCATGAGCGGATCGGAAACGTCGACGGCCGACGCGCAAAAAGACCCGATCATCGACCAGCTCGAGCGCGAGTTGCAGCGCACGAAAGAGCAGCTTCAGTCGACCATCGAGCAGTCGGAAACGTCGACGGAAGAGCTGAAGGCCTCCAACGAAGAACTTCAGGCCATCAATGAAGAACTGCGTTCGGCGACAGAGGAGCTCGAAACCAGCAAGGAAGAGCTTCAGTCGATCAACGAGGAATTGACCACCGTCAATGCCGAGCTGAAATCGAAGGTGGAGGAAACCGGCAAGATCAACGACGACTTGCACAACCTGATTGCCGCGAACGACATCGGCACGATCTTCGTCGATCGCAATATCTGCATCAAGCGTTACACGCCGCGTGCGACCGATGTCTTCAGCATCATTCCTTCCGATATCGGCCGATCGTTGCTGGATATCACGCATCGGCTCGAATACCCGAAGCTCGCCGACGATGCAGCGGAGGCGTTCGATTCGCTGCGCGTGATCGAGCGGGAGCTGAAGAGCAACGATGGGCGCTGGTATCTCGCGCGCTTCGTTCCCTACCGGACGACGGAAGATCGTATCGACGGCGCGGTGCTGTCGTTCGTCGACATCACGGACCGTCGTCACGCGGAAGACCGGCTGCGCGAAGGCGAACGGCGCATGCGTATCGTGGCCGAGGGCACCAAGGACTACGCGATCATCACGTTCGACGACGACGGCCTCATCACGAGCTGGAATGCCGGTGCGAAGCGGATCTTCGGGTACACGGAAGCGGAAATGATCGGGCAGTCCGCCGATATCCTTTCAACCGAGGAGGACCGTGTCAATAACGTTGCCCGGCGCGAATTCGCGGAGGCCCGACTGAATGGGCGCACCGAGGAGGAGCGCTGGCATCAGCGCAAGGACGGCACGCACTTCTTTGCGAGCGGCGTGCTGGCGCGTCTGGATGAACCGGGTGTGAGCGGATTTGCGAAAATCGCTCGTGACCTCGGGGAATTCGCCGAGTCCGCAGCGGCCGCCCGCGCCGCAAAGCCCGAACTCGTTCGAGAAGCCAGCGAGCGGGATACCCAGCGGCGGCGCGACGAATTCCTTGCCGTGGTATCCCACGAACTCAAGCATCCGCTCAATCTGATTTCGGCGAGCGCGGAACTGATTGCGCGCGCGCCGGAAACGCGGCAGAACCTGAACCTCTTGCGCGCAACCGACACGATCCGGCGCACCGTGATGGGTCAAGCCCAGATCATCGACGACTTACTCGATATCTCGCGCGTACGGACCGGCAAGCTGTCGGTAGTGCGGACGCCCGTCGACCTGCGCGAGGTCGTGCGTCGTGTTACCGACGCCGTTCGGGCCGAAGCGAACCAGCGCAGCCTCGCGCTCAACGTCACCATGACGGGCTCGCCCGTCATCATCCACGCCGACATCACGCGGATCGAACAGACGGTCTGGAACCTGATCAGCAATGCGCTGAAATTCACGCAGCGCGGTTCGGTGGATGTCTCGTTGCAGGTCAACGAACATGCCGAGGCGGTGCTGCGTGTGGCAGATACCGGCAGCGGCATCGAGCCGTCGCTGTTGCCGCACATCTTCGACATGTTCCGGCAAAGCCGGGACTCGAACGCACGCCGTGCCGGCCTCGGCATCGGCCTTGCGCTGGTCAGGGATCTCGTGAGCCTGCATGGCGGCGCGGTACGGGCGGAATCGGAAGGTGTCGGCCGCGGCGCGACATTCACTATCACGCTCCCGACTCATCGCGCTGTCGCAGTTGCGAGTCCTGCCAGCGGACCCATGGCGGAATCGTTGCACGGTCTGCATATCCTGATGGTCGATGACGACGCTACAACCGTCGAAACCTTCAAGGTCCTGCTGGAAAGCGATGGCGCGATCGTTCAGACGGCGACCAGCGGAGAAGAGGCGTTGTCCCTGCTCGACGGCCAGATACCGGACCTCGTCCTGTCCGATATCGGCATGCCGGGCATGGGTGGGTTGGCGTTCATCGCGAAACTACGCGAAGCGCCGGCGCTCAGATCGGTGACCTGTATCGCGCTCAGCGGCTTTGGCCAGGAGGCCGACGTGAAGGAGGCCACGAATGCCGGCTTCGATGCGCATCTGCTGAAACCGGTGGCACTGGACGACTTGCTGTCCGTTCTTGCGCGCTCGCGTCGTTGATGGCCGCTCCAGGACACCGTCGTGGCTCGCACTTATTTCTACCTCAACAAACCAGTCGACGGTCAGGATCCGGAAAAGGAGTTGTTCGAGCTCGACAAGGCCGGTTACACCGTCGTGCTCAGCCGCACCACGATCGAACATGTGCACCCGTACGTCGCGGCAGCCGGTCGGCCGGAACTGAAGGGGCTCTTGCGGCGTGTTGCTCCCGGCGATTCTCTGGTGGTACTCGAACTTTCCGCGCTCGGGTGCAGCGCGCGCGATGTACTTTCGACGTTGATGGCATGTCGCGACAAAGGAATTTCCGTCCTGTGCGTCGAACTCGGCAACGTGGACTTCGCAGGCCGTCCCGAACGGCAAGCGGTCAAAACGCTGCGCGCGATCGTCCAGATGGAAATCGCGACGAGAAGCCAACGCAGCCAGAACGGCCTGAAGTTCGCGCAGGAACGCGGACAGCATACTGGCCGGCCAGCCTCGCTGTCGCGCCACGATCAGGAGCGTGTCATGCGTTCGCTCGACAAAGGCCTGTCGGTCAGCGAGGTCGCACGTAAATTCGGCACCTCGCGTCAAACCGTCATGCGGATACGGGCGTCTTCCGCGACTGCCGCTACGGAAGACTGACGGGTGCGCAAATGTCTTGACTGCTCGGGTACAGTCGGAAGTGTAGTTGACATAATGCCGATGATCGAACTTTTTGATGTGGGAGCAAAGTTGTAATGTCGCATCTGGGGGTGCGGCTAGAATCTTGGACTGGTTTATGCCGCGAGCCCGAGGCGCTCCCGGTATTCGAGCGGACTCAGTGAGCCAAGCGAGATCTTAATCCGCTTGGCGTTGTACCAGCGGATGTAAGAATCGACCGCCTCGATGAACTGCTCGATGCTTGTAGCCTGCCAGGTCCGAGGATAGAACAGTTCCGTTTTCAATCGGCCGAAGAAACCTTCGCATGCCGCATTGTCGGGCGAGCAACCTTTGCGCGACATCGAGCGAATCAGCTTCGCATCGCGCATCCGTGAGAGCCACCCTGGCCAGCGATAGTGCGCACCGCGATCGGAGTGGACCATTGGCTGGTGTTGGCTGTTGGCCACTGTCTCGATCGCTGCGTCGAGCATGGTATTCACAAGCTCGGCGTCCGGACGCGTGCTGATCGACCAACTGACAACTAGCCCATCAAAGCAGTCGATCACGGGCGATAGATACACCTTGCCGGCTGGAATCTGGAATTCCGTAATGTCGGTGAGCCACTTTTTATTCGGCGCTGCCGCCCGGAAGTCGCGATTGACGAGGTTTTCTGGCGCGGGGCCTATTTCGCCTTGATAGGAGCCGTAGCGACGCCGGCGGGCACTGCCAGCGGCCAAGCCTTCTTGCCTCATCAAACGTCGAACGACTTTCTCCGATATGAAGACCTGCTGCTTACCGAGTGCCGCGCGTATCCGGCGATAGCCGTAGCAACGGTAATTGAGTTCGAAGATGTTCGTAATGACGCGACGCACGCCAGCATACTTGTCAGCGACAAGCAATCGTGCGCGATGGTAAAAATAGGAACTGCGGGCAAGACCCAATACGGCGAGCAGTTCTGGCAGTGCATGGATTTGTCTCAGGGCATCAACCACAACCAGCGTCGTCTTCTCCCGATTGCTCCGGAGCCGCGGGTCGATGCCCAGGCCTTTTTTTAGGTTCATCGAGGATTACCGGGGAACGCGGCGCGGATCTTGAGGAAGAAGTATTCGTCGTCGCGGTACCCGTAAGCTC